>NZ_BOPD01000008.1:0-319746 GCF_016863575.1 Micromonospora sediminimaris | reverse complement strand
GGCGGCACGGAGCGAAGCGGAGTGTCGTCGTGAGCGAGCGGCAGCGAGCGAATCTTCAGCCCGGTGCGGTGGTGCCTCACGGCGGCACGGAGCGAAGCGGAGTGTCGTCGTGAGCGCCGCCGACTTCGCGTACGCCCCGCTGCTGCCGACCGGTCCGGATCAGACGGACTACCGCCTGGTCACCGACGAGGGCGTCGATGTGGTCAACGGCCCCGGTGGTCGCCGGTTCCTGACGGTCGAGCCGGCCGCGCTGACCGCGCTGACCGCCGAGGCGATGCACGACATCGCGCACTTCCTGCGCCCCGCGCACCTCGCCCAGCTGCGGTCGATCATCGATGACCCCGCGGCCTCCCCGAACGACCGGTTCGTGGCGCTGGATCTGCTGCGTAACGCCAACATCGCTGCCGGCGGGGTGCTGCCGATGTGCCAGGACACCGGCACCGCGATCGTGATGGGCAAGCGCGGGCGGCACGTGCTCACCGACGGAACGGACGCCGAGGCGATCTCGCGGGGCGTGTGGCAGGCGTACACCCGGTTGAACCTGCGCTACTCGCAACTGGCCCCGCTCACCATGTGGGAGGAGCGCAACACCGGCAGCAACCTGCCCGCGCAGGTCGAGTTGTACGCCGAGGACCCGGACGGGCACCCCGACGCGTACAAGTTCCTCTTCATGGCCAAGGGGGGCGGCTCGGCCAACAAGTCGTACCTCTACCAGGAGACGAAGGCACTGCTGAACCCGACGCGGATGATGCAGTTCCTGGAGGAGAAGCTGCGGCTGATCGGCACTTCCGCCTGCCCGCCGTACCACCTGGCCGTGGTGATCGGCGGCACCAGCGCCGAGTACGCCCTGAAGACCGCCAAGTACGCCTCCGCCAAGTACCTCGACGCCCTGCCCACCTCCGGTTCGATGACCGCGCACGGCTTCCGGGATCTGGAGCTGGAGGCCGAGGTGCTGGAGTTGACCCGCAACTTCGGCATCGGCGCGCAGTTCGGCGGGCGCTACTTCTGCCACGACGTACGGGTGGTGCGGTTGCCCCGGCACGGCGCTTCCTGCCCGGTGGCGATCGCGGTGTCCTGCTCGGCCGACCGGCAGGCAGTGGCCAAGATCACCCCGTCGGGTGTGTGGCTGGAACGACTCGAAACCGACCCGGCCCGCTTCCTGCCCGACGTCACCGAGGCACAGCTGGACGCGACCGAGGTGGTACGGGTCGACCTCAACCGGCCGATGGACGAGATCCGCGCCGAGCTTTCCAAGTACCCGGTGAAGACCCGGCTGTCGTTGAGCGGCCCGTTGGTGGTGGCCCGGGACATCGCTCACGCGAAGATCGCCGAGCGGCTGGACGCGGGCGAGCCGATGCCGCAGTACCTACGCGATCACGCGGTCTACTACGCCGGCCCGGCGAAGACCCCGGAGGGCTACGCCTCCGGCTCGTTCGGCCCGACCACGGCCGGCCGGATGGACGCGTACGTGGCGAAGTTCCAGGCCGCCGGCGGTTCGATGGTGATGCTCGCCAAGGGAAACCGGTCGGGCCAGGTCACCCGCTCCTGCGAGCAGCACGGCGGCTTCTACCTCGGTTCGATCGGCGGGCCCGCGGCTCGACTCGCGCAGGACTGCATCAAGCACGTCGAGGTCCTGGAGTACGCCGAGCTGGGCATGGAGGCGGTCTGGAAGATCGAGGTGGAGGACTTCCCCGCCTTCATCGTGGTTGACGACAAGGGCAACGACTTCTTCGCCGAGGTCACCAAGCCGGTCCTCACCATCGGAAGCCGCTGAAATCAGCTGGACAATCACCCACCCTTTCTCTAGAGTTTCTGAAGGAAGGGTGGGTGGCTCGTGGTCGCCCTCGTCGGACATAGCTGTGCCCCGGGCCGCGTGCTGAGCAGAGGCGAACACCGGGGCTTACGCCTACAACGATACCCCATTGGTGGTGAAACCCAAGTGGTCGTTCCCTATGAAGCGATCAGGGTTGGCATCTCGGAACTCCGGCTCGCGCCCTACGTAGCGGCTGAAGGGGGCGATCTCGGCAGGGCTCTTCGTCTCTACGCGTGGAACGTTGAGGTTTCCGGGGCCTTTCTCGGCATCCTGCACCTCCTGGAGATCCGCCTACGCAACGCGCTGGACGAGCAGTTGTGCCGGATGTATCAGCGGCAGGACTGGTGGGACGCGCCGGACCTGCGGATCCATCACATTGGCCGGCGCGCATCCGGACATTCCGGAACCACGTCGCGCATCACGAGCCGATTCATGATAGGCGCCTTGCCGCCGACCGGTTAACGATCTTTCGACTGCTCGGTTGGATCTGCCCGGACTTCGCAGACTGGGTGACTCCCCTCGACCGAGTGCCGGAGGTGCTCAGTCGACGGCAGGATGTTGTAGAGGGTCGACTCGCACCACGCTTCTGACAGTTCGGGATCGTGGGTTTTGGAGGGGCGATGCCAGTTATAGATATCGATCACGATACCGACCGCTACCTGGAGTTTGCGGCGAAGATCGCTGGTCTTTCGAAAGGGGCGGTGGTTGCGCGGCTGGTCGAGATCCACCGGTGTGGCCAGGAAGACGGACCCTCACCCGAGGACTTGCCTGAGATCCGGGTCCACGCTGACTACGCGGGTCAACGTGTCTGGGCTACCTTCGTTCCAGGCCCAGGTAGGACGACGATCACCAGCTCGCCGGTGGAGGGAAAGACGTTCCGCACCCCGAGCGAGGCCGCCCGCGCGGTGGTGAGCGCTCTACGTCCGGGCGTCAGCCCCCAACGTAACGGTTGGACCTTCTGGACCATCACCGAGACCGGTCAGCCGCTACAGACCGTCCGGCACACCTATCGATAGCAGACCCTGTCGGTAGGGAGATTGCTCGCCCGATCATCTGCACGTCGTCGCGGTGCGCGGCAGGATGGTACGCGTGACGACTCCAGAGAGCACCGGCTACCGGATCGAACGCGACTCGATGGGCGAGGTGGAGGTGCCCGCCGAGGCGCTGTGGCGGGCCCAGACGCAGCGGGCGGTGCAGAACTTCCCGATCTCCGGCCGAGGCATCGAGCCGGCCCAGATCCGGGCGCTGGCCCAGATCAAGGGGGCAGCGGCAGAGGTCAACGGCGACCTCGGGGTGATCGACGCGAACGTGGCCGCCGCGATCGCCGCCGCCGCGGCGCACGTGGCCGACGGCGGGTACGACGACCAGTTCCCGGTGGACGTGTTCCAGACCGGCTCCGGCACGTCGTCGAACATGAACACCAACGAGGTGATCGCCACCCTGGCCGGGCGGGAACTGGGCAACAGCGTTCACCCCAACGACGACGTCAACGCCTCGCAGTCCAGCAACGACGTCTTCCCCTCGTCCATCCACCTGGCGGCCACCGAGGCCGTCGTACGGGATCTGCTGCCGGCGCTGAACCACCTGGCCGCCGCGCTGGAGGCGAAGGCGTCGGAGTTCGAGACCGTCGTGAAGGCCGGGCGTACGCACCTGATGGACGCCACCCCGGTGACGCTCGGGCAAGAGTTCGGCGGGTACGCCGCCCAGGTTCGCTACGGCATCGAACGCCTGGAGTCCGCGTTGCCCCGGCTGGCCGAGCTGCCGCTGGGCGGTACGGCGGTCGGCACCGGCATCAACACCCCGCTAGGCTTCGCCGCCCGGGTGATCGAGAAGCTGCGCGCCTCGACCGGGCTGCCGTTGACCGAGGCGCGCAACCATTTCGAGGCGCAGGGTGCCCGGGACGCCCTGGTCGAGACGTCGGGGCAGCTGCGTACCGTCGCGGTCGGGCTCTACAAGATCGCCAACGACATCCGCTGGATGGGCTCCGGCCCGCGTGCCGGCCTACGTGAACTGCGTATCCCGGACCTCCAACCGGGGTCGTCGATCATGCCGGGCAAGGTCAACCCGGTGGTCTGCGAGGCCGTCCGGCAGGTCTGCGCGCAGGTGGTAGGCAACGACGCGACAGTGGCCTTCGCCGGCTCGCAGGGCGACTTCGAGCTGAACGTCATGCTGCCGGTGATGGGCCGCAACATCCTGGAGTCGATTCGGCTGATCGCCGCGTCGAGCCGCCTGCTCGCCGACCGGTGCGTGGTCGGCCTGGTCGCGGATGCCGAGGTCTGCCTGTCGTACGCCGAGGGCTCGCCGTCGATCGTCACACCGCTCAACCGCCACCTCGGCTACGACGAGGCCGCCTCGATCGCCAAGGAGGCGCTGGCGAAGCAGATCTCCATCAAGGAGGTGGTGATCTCGCGGGGCCATCTCGACTCCGGCAAACTCTCGGAGACCCAGTTGGAGGAGGCGCTCGACCTGCTCCGCATGACCCACCCCTGACCTGGCCCGCCGACCCGCGCCCGCCCGTCGGTCCGCGCCCGCGCCTGCCGGTCGGGGCTGCTTGATCGACTCCGGTTGCGGCATCTCGGCCCATCCGGGCGGTCGATGGCCGCAAGATGCCGCAACCGGAGTCGATCAGCCATCGGCCATCCGATGCCTGGGCACCCAGGCGAGGAAGCGGGCGAAGAGCGCCGCTGGATCCGGACCGTCCTGCGGGTTCAGGCGGTACAGATCGGCGGCAGCCTCGTGCAGCACCGCGCAGAGGTAGATGCTGAGCGCTACCCGGTCGTGGGCGTACTCGGTGACAAGATCGAGCCGTGCGGCGGCGCAGGGCCACGGTGCGGCGCAGACCCGGCAGAGCCAGAGCGGCCGCAACGGCAGGTGTGCCCGGCGTGACACGCCCGGGGCCGTCATCCTCGGCCACCAGCGCCCGGGGGACGAGCAGCCCCGAACGCGGCGCGAGGTCCGGCCCAGGGAGCGCTCCGGAGCGCGGTTCGAGTTCGGTCGGCGCAGCGTTCCGGGTCGCCTCGGGGTGCGGTCCGGGCGGTGGCGGGCGTAGTCCGGGACATGGGGCAGCCTTCCTGTCGAGCTGAGTCGTTTGGCATGAATCGCCCCGGCGGTGGGACCGCCCGGCCGGGGGAGCGGACGGTCCCACCTCGACGCCACACTCGGGGGATGAGCGGTGAGCGTCGCGCTTCACAGTCTGCTGAGGACGCCCCTACGCTCGGAAGTGTTTGTGCCTGCTGTCCGAGAGCCACTGCCGGTGGCCGGGCTGCCGATGGCGTGGCGCTGGAGTCGATCGACCGGATGTTGGAGGGCGGTTGGAGATGGCGGGTGGGCAGCTGACGGCGGCGGCGTTCCTGGTTGCGGAGCTGCGCCGGGCGCGGGTCCGACGGGGATGGAGTCAGGAAGAGTTGGCCAAGGCCGTCAACTACTCGCCGTCGATGGTCAGCGCGGTCGAGCTGGGCCAGCAGCCGCCCACCCCGAAGTATCTGGACCTGGTGGACAAGGCCCTCGACACCGGCGGCATCTTCGGTCGCATGCTCACCGACCTGGTAGTCCTCGACAAAGCCCAGGTCTGGTTACGCGGCTGGCGCGCCATCCTCGAAGAGGCGCAGGCGCTGCGATGGTTCGAACCGGTGCGGGTGCCGGGTCTGCTCCAGACCGAGCCCTACGCCCGCGCGATCTTCGAGGCTGATGACTCGCTGAGCCGTGTCGAGCGCGAGGAGCGCCTGGCCGACCGTATGGCTAGCCAGGCTGTCCTATGTCAGGAGCATCCGCCGCGAGCGGTGTTCGTGCTCGACGAGTCTGCGCTGCGGCGGCGGGTCGGTGGTCGGAAGGTGATGCTCGACCAGACGGAACATCTGATCACAATCGGCACCGACCATCCCTCGGTTCGACTGCACGTTGTGCCGCTGTCGGCCGATGAGTACCCGGGTCTCAATGGTCCGTTCATCCTCGCCAGGTTCCGCGACGGGACCGATGTCGCGTATCTCGGTGGTCAAATCGGTGGCCGAGAACTGGATCAGGCATCGGATCTGTCGATGCTCCAACGGGTCTGGGAGGCTACTCTCGGCGCGGCGTTGCCGCCGCAGGAGTCGACGGAACTGCTGAAGGGGATCGCGGAGTCGTGGAACTGATCGGTGCGCAGTGGCGTAAGAGTAGCCGCAGCGGTTCCAGCGACCAGTGTGTTGAGGTGGCGACCAGTCATCGGGTGGTGGGGGTGCGGGACAGTAAGGATCCGGCTGGGCCGGTGCTGAGCTTTGAGGCGTACGCCTGGCGGGTTTTCGTCGCGGCGCCGCCGCGCCGGACGTGACCACCTCGCCCGGCGCGGAGGTGTTGGAGCGGCTGGCGCGGGAGCGGGTCGTGTGGATCTGCACGCTGCGGCCGGACGGCTCGCCGCATCTGACGCCGGTCTGGTTCCACTATGTCGAGGGTGAGTGGTGGATCGGCTCCGGTGAGCGCAATCGGAAGGTTCGCAACATCGCTGCCGACCCCCGGGTGTCGCTGGCGCTGCCCGACGGAGATGCGCCGGTCGTCGCGGAGGGCGAGGCGAGCATCGTCCGCCAGCCCTTCCCGCCCGACGTGGTCGAGGCGCTTCGTCGCCGGTACGACGGTTGGGACGTCACGGTGGACGGCCCGGACGGCCGCTACGTGCTGCTCCGGGTCAGGGTGACCCGCTGGCTGATGACCGGCCGTGCCCGCTGACAAGCGTCGCGCCCACGCGTCGGAGGTCAGGAGCGGGCGGCGGCCCGGCGCGCCCGGTAGGCGCTGACGGCGGCCCGGTTGCCGCAGCCGGCCTCACAGAACCGGCGGGAGCGGTTCTTGGAGAGATCGACCAGCACGTTGTCGCAGTCGGGGTGCTCGCAGATGCGTAGCCGGCGCAGTTCGCCGCCGCGTACCACGTCTGCGACGGCCATCGCCGCCTCGACCGCGATTCGGGTGGCGAGTGGGGCGTCCCGGGGCACGGCGTGCAGATGGTAGGGCTCGGTGTCGTGCGTGATGAGCTGGGGCAGCGCACGGTGCTCGCGGAGCAGGGCGTTGACGATCGACACGATCTCGTCCACCTCGGCGTACCAGATCCGGCGAAGGCGGGGGCGCAGGGCGCGTACCGCCCGTAGCTCGGCCTCGGTGTGCTCGTGCCGGCCGCTGTAGGAGTGACTGGTGAAGAAGGCGTCCAGGGCGGCGATATCCGGGAGGCCCTCTCCGCTGGATCCGGCGGTGTTGACAAGCGCTGCGGCGGCGACCAGAGAGCACTCAGTGTCATGGGCGAAAAGCAACTTGACTCCTGTCGTGGCTCC
The DNA here is from genome assembly GCF_016863575.1 of Micromonospora sediminimaris. Lineage (NCBI taxonomy): Bacteria > Bacillati > Actinomycetota > Actinomycetes > Micromonosporales > Micromonosporaceae > Micromonospora > Micromonospora sediminimaris. The sequence continues at coordinate 312,642 of NZ_BOPD01000008.1, read as the reverse complement.
ACCTAGCGTCATCGGCGTAACCTATTTTGCCCATGGCGGGCAGTCGTGCCAAGGAGAGCCCATGCGTCAACCGCCCGCCGCAGGTACCGGTCTCGCGCTGGCGCTGCTCTCCGCGATCACCTTCGCCACCTCGGGCACCTTCGCCCGATCCCTGATCGACGCCGGCTGGTCGGCCGAGGCGGTCGTCATCGCCCGGGTCGGCATCGCCGCCCTGATCCTGATGGTGCCCGCCGTGCTCGTCCTGCGGGGGCGGTGGCCGGTGTTGCGCCGCAACCTCGCCTCGATCGGCGTCTTCGGGCTGCTCGGGGTCGCGGTCGCGCAGGCGTGCTTCTTCAACGCCGTGCGGTACCTGCCGGTCGGCGTCGCGTTGCTGCTGGAATACCTCGGCATCATTCTCGTCGTCGGATGGACCTGGCTGGTGCAGGGCCAGCGTCCCCGGCGGCTGACCGTCGCCGGTTCGGTGGCGGCCATGGTCGGGCTGGTCTTCGTGCTCGACGTGACCGGGACGGGCCGGCTCGACGTGGTCGGCGTCCTCTGGGGACTCGGTGCGGCGGTCGGGCTGGCCGGATACTTCGTGCTCGCCGGCCGGGTCGACCCGGCCCTGCCGTCGACGGTCATGGCCAGTGGCGGGATGGCCGCCGGTGCCGGCGTGCTGTTGCTGCTCGGCCTGAGTGGCGCGTTGCCGTTGCGGGCCACCTTCGACACCGTGCAGTTCGCCGGCACACAGACCAGTTGGCTGGTGCCGATCGTCGGTCTGACGCTGGTGGCCGCAGTGGTCGCCTACCTGGTAGGGATCGCCGCGGTGCGGGCGCTTGGCTCCCGGATGGCCTCGTTCGTCGGGCTGACCGAGGTGATGTTCGCGGTCCTGATCGCCTGGCTGGTCCTGGGAGAGCTGCCGACGGTGGTGCAACTGTTCGGCGGCTTGCTGATCGTCGCGGGTGTGGCGCTCGTCCGCCTCGACGAGCTGCGGATCCCCGTCCAGCCGGCTCCGCTGAAGGCGACGGAGCCCGCCCTGCGGTGACATGCTGAACGGCATGCTGAGCACAGTGGTGTTCGATGCCGACGAAACCCTGATCGATCTGCGTCCGGCCGTCACCGCAGGGCTGGAAGCCGTGCTGGCACAGATGCGGCGGTTGACCCCGGTCGCGGCCGGCGTCACGCTCGCCGACCTGGAATCGGACTGGGGCGCGGTCCTCGGCGACCTGGCCGCCGCGCCGGTGGCCGAGATCCGGCGTGCCGCCCTGGCCCGCTCCCTGGACCGGGCGGGTCTCCGTGCCCACCTGGACGAGATCAGCGCCATCTTCTTCGCCCGCCGCTTCGCGCTGACCCGGCCGTTCGCCGACACCCTGCCGGCGCTGGCGGCTCTGCGTCAACGATGGACGCTGGGCTTCGCCACCAACGGCAACAGCCGCGTGGAACGCTGCGGCCTCGTCGGCGAGTTCGCCTTCGAGGTGTACGCGCACTGCGACGGAGTGCCGAAGAAACCGGCCCCGGATTTCTACGCGGCGGTGTGCGCTGCCGCCGGAGTCGATCCGGCTCAGGTGGTACATGTAGGCGACAACCCGGCCCATGACGTGGTCGGAGCGCAGCAGGCGGGCCTGCGGGCCGTGTGGCTGAACCGCCGAGGCGAGCGGTTGCCGGCCGATGTGGTGCCGGAGGCCGTGGTCACGACCCTGACCGAGCTGCCCAGCGTGCTGGCCGATCTTTCCGGCGAAGCGGATCTTCCGCCGTTAATCCGGCGCTGCTCTGGCGAAACCTCACGCGTTGATGTCTGATGACGCCACGTCCCTCAACGAGAGGATCCGATGTGGTGAGCAAGCGCTTCACCGTCGGTGCCGTCGCAACCGCGACGGCGCTGACACTCACGGTCACAGGTCTGGGAGTGCCCGCCAGCGCCGAGCCGGCGGACCTGCGGACCTTCACCGTGGTCGCCGAGGACGGCGTCTCCACCGACGCGGCGATCGCCGCGATCCGGTCGGCGGGCGGGACCGTGGTGTCCCGCAGCGACGAGGTCGGTGTCTACCAGGTGACGACCGACCGGGCCGACTTCGCGACGAAGGCGACCTCCGCCGCCGCCCTGATCGGCGCGGCCGAGGAGAAGGCCATCGGGCGCAAACCGCGCCTTGACCGGGTCGAGCAGGAACACCTGCTGGCCGCCGCGGCCGCCAAGGGCACCGGTAAGCAGCGGGGCAAGAAGATGGACCCGCTGGACGACAAGCTCTGGGGTCTGGAGATGATCCGGGCCGACAAGGCGCGCAAGGTGGAGCCCGGCGACCGCCGGGTGACGGTCGGCGTCCTTGACACCGGCGTGGACGCCGGTCACCCCGACATCGCCCCCAACTTCGACTGGGCGCTGTCGCGCAACTTCGCCCCCGACATCCCCGAGATCGACGGTGAGTGCGAGGTGGCGAGCTGCCTCGACCCGGTCGGCACCGACGACGGCGGCCACGGTACGCACGTCGCCGGCACCATCGGCGCTGCCGCCAACGGCTTCGGTCTCTCCGGTGTCGCGCCGAAGGTGTCTCTGGTCAACCTCAAGGGTGGCCAGGACTCCGGCTACTTCTTCCTCAACCCCGTGGTCAACGCCCTGCTGCACGCGGGCAGGTCGGGGCTCGACGTGGTCAACATGTCCTTCTACGTCGACCCGTGGCTCTACAACTGCACCGCGAACCCGGCCGACTCGCCGGAGGCGCAGGCGGCGCAGCGGGCCACCATCCGGGCGATGAAGCGGGCGCTGACCTTCGCCCACAACCGGGGCGTCACCCTGGTCGGCGCGCTCGGCAACAACCATGAGGATCTGGGCGACCCCCGTACCGATGTCTCCAGCCCCAACTACGGTGACGTCGCGCCCTACCCGCGGGAGATCGACAACGACAGCTGCTGGGACCTGCCCACCGAAGGGCCGCACGTCATCAGCGTCTCCTCGGTCGGCCCGTCGGGCAAGAAGTCCGACTTCTCCAACTACGGGACTGAGCAGACCTCGGTGGCCGCGCCGGGTGGCTGGTACCGGGACGGCTTCGGCACGGACACGTTCCGTACCGACGCCAACATGATCCTTTCCACCTACCCGAAGAAGGTCCTCCAGGAGGAGGGGGCGGTCGACGAGGACGGCAACATCGTGCCCGGCGCCGAGACCTTCGTGTTCAAGGACTGCAAGCGCAACGGGGAGTGCGGGTACTACACCTACCTCCAGGGCACCTCGATGGCGGCACCGCACGCCTCCGGGGTGGCCGCGCTCATCGTGAGCCGCTACGGCAAGAAGCAGGGCCGCAGTGGCTACGGCATGGCACCCGACCGGGTCGAGCAGCAGCTCCTGCGGACCGCTGCCGAGCGGGCCTGCCCGGAGCCGCGGCTGTTCAGCTACGCCAACGAAGGCCGGCCGGCCGAGTTCGACGCCTACTGCGACGGCTCGCGAAGCTTCAACGGCTTCTACGGGCACGGCATCATCGACGCGTACGCGGCGGTGACGGTCAAGCCGCGCCGATAGCACGCCGCTGATCGAAGGCACGATGGCCGGGCTGGAACCCTCAGCCCGGCCATCTGCTGTCATCGGTGCCACCCCCGGTCAAGTAGCGCAGCGCGGACTTCCCGGACGATCCCCGGGAAGTCCTGGTGGAGACGGCGACTGGTCACGTGCAGTACCAGCCAGCCGGCACCGACGAGACGGTTGAGTCGCTGGCGGTCCCGATGCAGCTGCTCGCGGTCCGAATGCCAGTGCCCGTCGTACTCCACCGCCACCCGGACGGCGGGCCAGGCGAGGTCCGGATGCAGGATCAGACCGCCGGACACCTGCACCGGATGCTGAACCACCGGTCGAGGCAGACCGGCCAGCACCAGGCGGATGCGCAGCTGTGACTCGGCTGGCGACTGGGCCGCCGGCTCAGCCAGATCGAACAGCCAGCTCGCCCGGCGTATCCCGGGACGGCCATCGTGCAGGGCCGCGAACTGGGCGAGAGCCGCTCGTGTGGTGAGTCCCCGGCCGAGCAGGGTGTCGATGATGGCGATCGCGCGGGTCGGCTCCAGCCAGACGGCGCTCTCCCATGCTGCCCGGGCCGGGTCGGTGCGGCGGAGCGTGCCCGTGCCGATGCCCTGGAGCCAAGGCTCCTCCGACATCGTGTGCACTTGCAGGCCAGGTTGACTGCGCAGCCCGGCTGGGGCCGGCACGAGCACGTGCACCTTGTCGGCGAAGCTTGCGGCGTGCTCGACCCCGTGCAGGTACGCCGCCGACGGGCCGGCGAAGGCTGCCGCGACCGGCAGTTGCAACGCCACGGCGCGGCAGGCCAATTCGTGATCGCGATCGAGCCGGGCATCGGCGTAAATGTCCCGTCGTAATCGAGCCCAGGCGGAATTGCGAAGCTGATGCGTGGTGAGTAGGCCCTGGCGGACGGCCTCCGAGCCGCGGAAGACCTGCCACGCCAGGGCGCTCGGTCGGTGTGCTTGAGCTGGCATGAAAGAAGCCTGCGCGTCGTACGGCCGCCTCGGCAGCCCCTGTGGACAGCCGCCGGCAGGGTCTCGGCCGTCCCCTGTGGATAACTCCCCCAGCCATCGCCGATTGTGCTATAGGCGTCCCTGCGGCCCCGCCCGCTCCGGCCCGCCCTGCTGGCCTCGCCCGTGCTGACCCCGCCCGTGCTGACCCCGCCCGTGCTGGCCTGCCCGTGCTGGCCTGCCCCGTCCTGACGGCCCGAGCGCGTGCCACGCGACTTGCGGCAAGTTGGGCTTTCGAGCTGTGGTTTGGGCGCAACTTGCCGCAAGTCGGGCCGGGCCGGGCGGTGCCGGGCCGGGCGGTGCCGGGCCGGGCAGGGCGGTGCCGGGCCGGGCGGTGCCGGCCTTGTCGGGCAGGGCAGTGTCGGGCGGTAGGGCCAGGGGCAGGGCGGGCGGTCAGGTCAGGGCGGTGGTGATGGCGGTGGCGGCGGCCAGCACCTGTGCGCCGACCGTCTCGGCGTCCAGCGGGGCCAGGGCCACCACCCCGACGCTCGCCTCCAGGCCGGGTACCCCGAGCACCGGTGCGGCCACCCCGTACGCGCCTGATTGAAGCTCACCGGCGGTGCTCACCGGGCCGGCGTCGCCCGACCGGCCCGCCAGGATGGCCCGCCCGGCGGCCCCGCGCTCCAGCGGGTGTCGGGCCCCGGTCCGGTACGCGACGTGAAACGACGTCCAACTCGGCTCGACGACCGCCAGCGCGACACCCTCCCCACCTTCCACCACCGTGAGGTGGGCGGTGGCTCCGGCCTGTTCGGCGAGTCGCCGCAGCGCAGGCAGTGCCCCCTCGGCGAGCAGCGGTTGGGCCCGCCGGGCCAGGTGCAGCACCCCGGCGCCGAGGCGCAGCCGGCCGTCGGTGTCACGGCGCAGCATGCCGTGCCCGGCCAGCGGCCCGACCAGCCGGTAGACGGCGGCCCGACCGATGCCCAACCGGTTCGCGGCCTCGGTGACGGTCAACCCACCCGGGACGTCCGCCACCAGGTGCAGCAGCCGCAGCCCCCGGTCCAGGGTCTGCGACGCCTCGCCACCCCGCGCCGGCCCGCCTGACGCCGATCCGCTCGACGCCGACTCACCCGACGCCGGCCCGCTTGACGCCGATCCGCTTGACGCCGGCCCGCCGGCAAGTGTCGAGCCCACCGAGCCCACCGAGCCCACCGAGCCCACCGAGCCCACCGGGCCCACCGGGCCGTTCGGGCCGTTCGGCACCGGGCCGTTCGGCACCGGGCCGTTCGGCGTCGGGCTGTCCGGCGGTGGTACGGCAGCGCCGGGCGTCGCTGGAGTGCTCACGACCAGCAGCGTACGGCCAGCGGGTGGTCATCGACAGGCTCGGAGCGGTCGGGTGCTACCAGGCTCCGACCGGGCAGGCAACAGCGGACGGCTACCCTTGTACGGTGACGCTACGCCTGTATGACACCGCCACCCGATCGGTGCGGGACTTCGTCCCGCGGGAAGCCGGCAAGGTGGGGGTCTACCTGTGTGGTCTCACCCTCCAGGCGCCGCCGCACATCGGCCATCTTCGCTCCGGCGTCAACTACGACGTGTTGCGTCGCTGGCTGACGGTTGCCGGTTTCGAGGTCACCTTCATCCGCAACGTGACCGACATCGACGACAAGATACTGGTCAAGGCGCAGGAGCAGGAGCGCCCCTTCTGGTCGATCGCGTACGCCAACGAGTTGAAGCTCGCCGAGGCGTACCGGGCGTTGAACGTGCTGCCACCCACCTACGAACCGCGCGCCACCGGTCACATCCCCGAGATGCACGAACTGATCGCACAGTTGATCGAGCGGGGGCACGCCTACCCGGCCACCGACGGTTCGGGTGACGTGTACTTCGACGTGTGCTCGTGGCCGTCGTACGGGGCGTTGTCCAACCAGTCGCCCGACGACATGCAGTCCGCCGGGGACGCGCCGGACCGGGGCAAGCGTGACCCGCGCGACTTCGCTCTCTGGAAGGGCGCCAAGCCGGATGAGCCGGCGGACGCCTACTGGCCGTCGCCCTGGGGGCGGGGCCGACCCGGCTGGCACATCGAGTGCTCGGCGATGTGCTGGCGCTATCTGGGCGCGGAGTTCGACATCCACGGCGGCGGGCTCGACCTGACCTTTCCGCACCACGAGAACGAGCTGGCCCAGTCCCAGGCGGCCGGCCTGCCCTTCGCCCGGTACTGGGTGCATCACGGCCTGCTCAGCATCGGCGGGGCGAAGATGGGCAAGTCGCTGGGCAACGCCCTCGACCTGGCCTACGTCGCCTCCCTCGGGGTGCGCCCGGTCGAGCTGCGCTACTACTACGTGGCCGCCCACTACCGTTCCCGGATCGACTACTCCGAGGAGGCGTTGCGCGAGGCGGCTGTCGCGTACCGGCGGATCGAGGGCTTCGTGACCCGGGCCGTGGAACGGGTCGGCGCGAATGGGCTGGGCGAGTTGCCGGCCGCGTTCGTCGCCGCGATGGACGACGACCTGAACACCTCGGCCGCGCTGGCGGCGCTGCACGAGGTGCTGCGGGACGGCAACAACGCGCTGGCCGGCGGGGAGGATGTGACCGTCCGCACCACGCTCGCCAGCGTCCGCGCGATGCTGGATATCCTCGGAGTCGACCCTCTCGACCCGGCCTGGACCGGCGGAGCCCGGGCGAGCGACCTCCGTGGTGTGGTGGACTCCCTGATCGCCCTGGCACTGGAACAGCGCGCGCAGGCCCGGGTCCGCAAGGACTGGGCCGCCGCCGACGCGCTGCGGGATCAACTCAAGCGGGCCGGAGTGGTGGTCGAGGACACCCCACAGGGACCGCGTTGGACTATTGGAGAGCAGGACTGATGGCCGGCAATTCGCAGCGCCGTGGTCGGCGGGTGGCGTCGAAGTCCAGTGCCCCGAAGGGGTCCGGCGGAAAGAACCGGGACTCCCTCGCCGGGCGCGGCCGGACGTTGCCGGCCGACGAGCGACCCTGGCACAAGGCGTACTCGGGCACCGAGAAGTTGCCGCAGCGCACCGCCTGGAAGCAGGAGAAGGAACGCCGGGCGGCGGCCGAGGAGGGGCGTGCCCCGAAGATCGGCAAGCCCGGCAGCAAGGACACCACCTGGGGCAAGGGTGGCGGCCGGGGCACGACCTCCACCAATCCGGGGCGCGGTAGGCAGCCCGCCGGGCGGGGCGGTCCCCGGGTCGCGCCGGGACGCAAGTCCAACCCGGCGAAGGACGCGGCGGAGCTGCTGGTCGGTCGAAACCCGGTGCTGGAGGCGCTGCGTACCCAGGTGCCGGCGACCGCGCTCTACACGGCGCAGGGCATCGACGTCGACGACCGGGTCAAGGAGATCATTCGTACCGGCGCCGATCGGGGCATCGCGATCCTTGAGGTCAGCCGTGCGGAGCTGGACCGGATGACCGGCGGCGTGCTGCATCAGGGCGTCGGTCTCCAGGTGCCGCCGTTCGCGTACGAGCCGTTCGAGGACCTGGTCGCCGCCGCACTGGAACAGCCGGCACCGCTGCTGGTGGCGCTGGACGGGGTCACCGATCCGCGTAACCTCGGCGCGGTGATCCGCTCCGCTGCGGCGTTCGGCGCGCAGGGTGTCTTCGTACCGGAACGGCGCGCGGCCGGGATCACCGCGACCGCCTGGCGGACCAGCGCGGGCGCGGCGGCCCGGGTGCCGGTGGCCCAGGTGACCAACCTGACCCGGTCGCTGAAAGCCTGCCAGGACGCCGGGTTCATGGTGGTCGGCCTGGACGCCGACGGGGAGACGGACCTGTACGACCTGGAGGCCGCCGTCGGCCCGCTCGTGGTGGTGGTCGGCTCGGAGGGGCGGGGGCTGTCCCGCCTGGTCGGGCAGACCTGCGACCTCACCGTCAGCATCCCGATGATCTCCGAGGTGGAGTCACTGAACGCCAGCGTCGCCGCTGCGGTCACGCTGGCCGAGGTGGCGCGCCGCCGGGCCGTCGAGGGCTGAGAAACCGCAGAGCGTACGCGAGAAGGGGCGGCCCGCCATCGGCGGACCGCCCCTTTCGGTTGCTAACTCAGATGCGCTGCCCGGTGGCGGAGTGGAAGACGTGGCTCTGGCCGGTACGCGGCTTCACGAAGATCGTGTCGCCGAGCTTCGGCATGGTCCGACGGTCGGTGCGGACCACGAACCGCTCGGAGGCACCGTCGAGCGCGGCGTGACCGTAGACGTTGGCGTCGGAGCCCAGGTCCTCGACCAGCTCGACCACTACCGGCATGCCACCCTCGGTCGGGCTGACGATGTCGCAGTCCTCCGGACGGAAGCCCACGGTCACCTTGCCGTTGCCACCCTCGGCGTTGGCCGCCTCGACCTGCTCGCGGGTCAGCGGCACGGACATCTCGGCGAACGACGCGCCCTGCTCGGTGAACGGCACGGTCTTGATGTTCATGGCGGGCGAGCCGATGAAGCCGGCGACGAAGACGTTGGCCGGGGTGTCGTAGAGCGTCCGCGGGGTGTCGACCTGCTGGAGCACGCCGTCGAGCATGACCGCGACCCGGTGGCCCATGGTCATGGCCTCGACCTGGTCGTGGGTGACGTAGACGGTGGTGATGCCGAGCTTGGCCTGCAGCGACGCGATCTGCGTACGGGTCTGCACCCGCAGCTTGGCGTCGAGGTTCGACAGCGGCTCGTCCATCAGGAAGACCTGCGGCTCCCGGACGATGGCCCGGCCCATCGCGACCCGCTGGCGCTGACCACCGGAGAGCGCCTTGGGCTTGCGGCTGAGGTACTCCTCCAGCTGGAGCAGCGCCGCCGCCTCCTTGACCCGCCTGTCGATCTCGGACTTGGAGGTCTTGCGCAGCTTGAGCGCGAACGCCATGTTCTCGTACACCGTCATGTGCGGGTAGAGGGCGTAGTTCTGGAAGACCATCGCGATGTCGCGGGCCTTCGGCGGCAGGTGGGTGACGTCCCGGTCGTCGATGTAGATCGCGCCGTCGTCGACGTCCTCCAGGCCGGCGAGCATGCGCAGGCTGGTGGACTTACCACAACCGGAGGGGCCGACGAGGACGAGGAACTCGCCGTCGCCGATCTGGAGGTCGAGCTGGTTGACCGCGGGGCGTTCGGTGCCCGGGTAGATCCGGGACGCCTTCGCGTAGGTGACCGTAGCCATGAGGGGGGACGCTTCCTTTCACCGGCAGGAACGTGCCGGACGATCCGAGTGAAGGAGCAACCGGCACGGATGCCCGTACCGGCGCCACGGCCGCTGCGGGGCGAGCCCGTGTCGGCCGTGTCACTGCACGGTAAACGGCTTTCGCCGCAATGCCAAGGTCCACCGTCGAGCGGTACTTCCGAAGCATTCGCATTCCGGTCACTCGGGCACGGGCGGACACGAATCGACGTCCACGCGTCGGGATAATGACGTTTCCCATGCTCGGGACCCCTGCCGAGCAGGAAAACCGGACGTCGGTCGCTATGCTGGCCACGACACAACGCCCCTGTAGCTCAGCTGGCCAGAGCACCCGCCTTGTAAGCGGGATGTCGCCGGTTCGATCCCGGCCGGGGGCTCCATCTATATCGCGCATGGCACACCGGGCGGACATCTCGGCGTGGCCGGGTGTTCAGACGGGCCGGTTAGGCTCCGCCTCCACCCGTCACGCCGTGACCCGTCACCACGACCAGGGGCGCCCGCCACCGTGCACCATGCCAACCACTACTACGGGCACTCCCACGTGCTGGCCCGGTACTGCGGGCTGGACGACCGGGATCCGCCCCGCATCCAGGGCTACCTCCAGCACGGCTGGAACATCGGCGACGGCATGGCGTACGACCACGAGTTCGTGCCGGGCGTACCGCTGTTCCTGTGGTCGGAGCGGACCCGGCGGCGGGCCTGGTCCCTCGGCCGCCGACAGACGTACGTGGTCGGTTCCCCGTGGGCGTACCTGTTGGCGATGGAAGCGGACGACCCGCAACGGCGGGAGGGCACCATCTGGTACCCCTTCCACGGTTGGGAGGGGCAGCGGGTCGTCGGTGACCACGACCGGCTGGTCGACGAGATCCGGGCCGTCGAACCGGGGCCGGTGACGGTCTGTCTCTACTGGCAGGAGTACCGATCCACCCGGGTACGCCAGCACTACGAGCGGGCCGGCTTCCGGGTGGTCTGCCACGGCTACCGGGGCGGCCGGTGGCGTGACCTCGACCCGGGTTTCCTCCACCGGCAACTGGCCGAGCTGCGCCGGCACCGCCGGGTCGCCTCGAACCGGCTGTGCAGCGCGGTCTTCTACGGCATCCTGACCGGCTGTGAACCGGCGGTCTACGGCGATCCGATGCAGCTGGCCGGCGAGGCGCCGATCTGGGGTGGCCAGCCGCGGATTCGTCGCCAGTGGGCGAGCCTGCACGGCCCGCAGATCGACCCGGACGGCGCCCGTGCGCTGGCCGTCGCCGAGCTGGGTGCCGACCGGCTGCTGCCACCGGCCGAGCTGCGCCGGCTGTTCCGCTGGCCCGAGCCCGCCGAGCGGCACCGTACGGAGGATGGTCGATGAGCGAGGTGCACCTGCTCGGTGGCGAGATGCTCGGCTGGTCGGATCTCGACGGCGCGCACGGCCCGGGACCGGTACGCGGGCCGGGGCTGGCGGCCCTGTTGTCCGTCGCGTCCGGCCGCACGCTTGTGGTGGGGCCACACGATCCCCGCCTGCTCGACGCGCTGCCCTCGGCCGACCTGACCGTGCTGGTGCGGGGGCTGCCCGACGCCGAGGCGCTGGCCGACCGTTACGCCGACCGCTCCGGGGTACGGGTGTGCTGCGGTGGCCCGGAGAAGCTCGCCGGCACACCCCCGTACGAGACCGTGGTCGCCCTGGACGGGCTGGACCGCCTCGGCTCGGTGGAGGGGGCGCAGCTGTCCTGGGGCGAGACCTTCGACCTGCTGGTGTCGGTGCTGCGGCCCGGCGGCCGGCTGCTGCTCGGAGCCGAGAACCCACTCGGGCTGCACCGGTTGCTGACCTCGCCGCCGAGCGCCGACTCCGACTGGGCGGCACTCGGCGAGTACGACGACACCCGCCCGGCCGGCCCCGCACGGCTGCGGGCCCGGCTGACGGCGTCGGGGCTGCGGATCGGCGACGCTTGGGCGGTCTTTCCGTCCCCCGTCGCGCCGGCCGCTCTGGTCAACACGGAACTGCTGGCCGACCCGGACCTGACCGGGTTCCTCCAGGCCGTCCTCGGCGACCGGGCCGTTTTCGGCAATCAGGCCGTCTCCGGCGACCGGGCCGTCCTCGGCGACGGCGAGGGTGGGACGCGTGGCCCCGACACCGGACGTGATGGCTCGGTGCCGGCCACACCGCTGCTGGCCGACCCGGCTCGGCTGGCCGGATCCGCCGTCCGGAACGGGATCGCCGTCGAGCTCGCGCCGGCCTGGGTGCTGCTCGGCGAGCGCCTGCCGGATCCGCTGATCCTGGCGGACCAGCCCGCCGCGGGCACCCACCCTGGGGCCGACCGGACCGGGGCGGTGCCGGCTGCGGCACTGCTGGTGCGGGACGGTCGGCTCCGGGAGGTGGGCCGGGATCCGGTGGGCGGGTGGCGGTTCGCCGACGGCGAGGCCGTTCCGTCGGGACGTACCGTCGAGGATCTGGTGGTGGCCGCGACGTTGCGGCGGGACCTGCCGGCGGTGCGGGCACTGCTCACCACCTGGCAGTCCGGTGCGGAGGCGGGGATGCCGGCGGACGCCGTCGTCGTCACCCCGGCCGGCACCTGGCACGGTCTGGCCGAGCCCACCGAGCCGATGCTGGCGCTGCGCCGGCTGGCGTCCCGGCTGATCGACGCCGGGCTCGCCGACCTCTGGCCGGCCGGTGAGCTGGCGGCCATGCTGACCACGATGTCCGGTCGGGAGCCGGGGACGTCGGCCGACCACGTGGCGGGTGCGGCTGCCGGCGGGTGGCGGGAACTGCTGTCGGACCGGGACCGGCTGGCCCGTGAGCTGTCCGAGGCGCGCGCGCTCCAGGACTGGTACGAGCGGACGTTGACCGAGCGGGACGACGAGTTGAAACGGCTGCGCCGGATCGTCTCACTGCTGCACGGCACCCCCACCGCACGGGCCGGCCGCCTCCTGCTGGCCGGTGCCCGTACCGCCCGCCGTACCGCCCGTTCCGCCGTCCGCCGCCTCCGCCCCACGACTGACGGTCCCACCGAGGGGTGCGGGGGTCAGGGTGAGGGGAGGAGGGAGTCGTAGAGGGATTCGAGGCGGCGGGTCTGCTGGTGCAGGTCGAAGTCGGTCTCGGCGCGGTGGCGGGCGGCCTTGCCGAGGTGGTCGCGCAGCGGAGCGTCGGTGAGCAGGCGGCGGAGGTTGGCGGCGAGGGCCGGCCGGTCGCCTTCCGCACAGAGCATGCCGTTCGACTCGTGGGTGACCGCCTCCGGAATGCCACTGTGGTAGGTCGCGACGACCGGCACGCCGAGACTGAACGCCTCCAGGATCGTGGTGGGCAGTCCCTCGGTGTCGCCGTCCGACGCGGTACGCGACGGCGCGGCGAGCAGCCGGGCCTCGGCGATGTGCCGCATCACCTCGGGCGGCGGCAGCGCGCCGGGAAACGTGGCGTCCACGCCCAACTGGGCGGCGCGGACGCGTACCCGCTCATGCAGCGGCCCGGTGCCGACGAGCAGCGCGCGGGGGCGCAGTTCGGACAGCATGCCCAGCGCCTCGACGAGATCCTCGACCCCCTTCTTCTCGACGAACCGCCCCACGAACACGACGTCCCACCGCTTCGGCCCGGCCGCCGGCTCCGGTGGCACCGGTACCCCGGTGTGGTGGACGCGGATCTTCGCCGGATCCGCTCCCAACGCCACCGCCCGGTCCCGGATCGCCCCGGATACGGCCAGGACCAGCGCGGCCCGGCTGAACATGGACCGCAGGTTCCGCCGATGCCGAGCGCCCCTCGGCCCGGGTGCCGCCGCCTGCCGGGTGACGTCGAGACCGTGCAGGGTGACGACCAACGGAATGCCCAGCTGTTCGGCGGTACGGCTGACCAACCAGCCGTCCCCACCGAAGTGCGCGTGTACCAACCCGGGGCGTAGCCGGGCCAGCAGCCGACGCAGCCGGGGTGAGCCGCCGGTCAGCCGCAACCGCAGCCATTCGCGGCGGCCACGCGGCGTGGCCGGGCACAGCACCACGTCGCTGTCCCGGGACAGCGGTGAGGCCACCCGGACGGCGCCCAGGTAGACCGGACGCCAGGTGGACAGCGCGTCGGCCTGGTTGCGGATGAACGTCTCCGAGCCGGGTAGCAGGCAGCTGCGCCAGATCACGGCGACCCTATCGCCGGACATCGGCCCCGACCCCCGCCGCCCCGGCGGTGCCGGCCGTCCCCGTCGACGTGCCGGCGATCCCCGCCGCGCCGACCCCCGCGCCATCCGGCGCTCGTACGCCGGCATCGACGCCGGGCCCCGTGCTCGCGGGCTCCCCGGTCGAGGCCGGGCCGCCGCGCTGGTGACGGCCGAGGATCCGGTCACGTACCCGGTGCCGCAGCTGCGGCGGGAGCAGCCAGATCTGCATGAACGTCAGGTAGTCGACGAGACCGGGCCGCCCGTGCCGGCGTGCCTCGGCGAGCAGCAGCCGGAACACCCGGAAGCTGCGCGTGGGTGCGGCCATCGAGCTGATGATGCTCATCGTGATGGCCGCGTACGCCCGCGGCGTGATCAGTGGCCGGATCCCGTGCAGCCACTCCAGCTGGGCCTCCCACGGCGAGCTGAGGCTGATCCGTGGCCGGTCCTCGTCCTGGTGCCAGAGCACCAGCGGCTCGGCGGCGATGAGCAGCTCGACGTCCGGATGACTGGTCGCGCGTACGGTCCAGTCCAGTTCCTGCTGCCGGCGTAGGCCGACGGTGAACGGCACCCGGCGCAGCAGTTCGGTCGGCGCCATGATGGTCGAGGTCTGGATGAATCCGTCGCCGTGGAACAGCCCGCGCCGAAGGGTGAGGTACTCGCAGATCGGCTCGCCCGGCTCCGGGAGCCGCCGGGGCATCACGAACTGGGCCCGGGGCGTCTTGTTGATCAGTCGGCTGGCGATGATCGGGCTGCCCACCGTGGCGCTGCGGGCCAGCTCCAGCTGTGCGGCGAGCTTGCTGGGAAGCCACTCGTCGTCGTCATCGAGCAGGGCGGTCCAGGGGGCACGGGCCTCGCGTACGCCGGTGTTGCGGGCGTTGGGTGCGCCACCCTTGCCCGGCAGCTCGACCACGCGCAGCCGAGGGTCGCCGATCTCGGCGAGGGCCTTACCGGTCTCCTCGTCCGGACCGTCGACCACGACGATCACCTCGATGTCGGTGACGGTCTGCGCGAGGGCGCTGCGGACCGCGCGGCTCACCAGCTCCGGGCGGGCGAAGGTGGGGATGACCACGCTGACCTCGGGTGTGGATGGCATGACCACCTGCTCACTCGTGTCGGCTACGACGTGCGCGAACGGTGACGTTAGGGGTCGTGAGCGGCCCCGGGGTGAATGCCGGGCGGCGTTCAGGCGTACAGCGGCGGTCGTCGACCGGATCGGCCCACCCGGCCCGGCGCGGAGCGGACGTCGCTAAGGTCGCCGCAGGTGGCGTACGGCGTGGTGCGGCGGAGGGACGGTGGGCGGTGGTGGACGCGGACCTGGTGGTCGAGGTCACGGGTGCGGTGGCCACGGTGGTGATCCGCAACCCGGGGCGGCGCAACGCGATGACCCCGGCCATGTGGCGGCGGCTGCCGGTGCTGCTCGACGGTCTGGAGTCCGACCCGGCGGTACGCGTCGTGGTGCTCACCGGTGCCGACGGCACCTTCTGCGCCGGCGCTGATCTGGGTGATCTGGACGAGCTGCTGGCCGCCGGTGACGGCAGCATCGCCGTCGCGGCGGAGGAACGGCTGGCCACCTTCGCCAAGCCGACCGTGGCCGCCGTCCGCGGCGCCTGCGTCGGTGGCGGCTGCCAGCTGGCGGTCGCCTGCGACCTGCGGATAGCCGCGGCCGACGCACGTTTCGGCGTACCGCCGGCCCGGCTGGGGCTGGTCTACCCGGCACCCACCACCCACCGGCTGGCCCGACTGATCGGCCCGGCGGCGGCGAAGCACCTGCTCTTCACGGGCGAGTTGGTGGCCGCCGAGCGGGCGCTGCGGATCGGCCTGGTCGACGAGGTGCTGCCCGATGCCGACCTGGCCGCCCGGGTCGACGGCCTCACCGGCGTGATCGCCGAGCGTTCGCAGCTCAGCGTCGCCGCCGCCAAGGAGATCGTGGACGGACGGGCGGACGAGGAGCGGATGGCCTGGTGGCACGGGCAGGTGCGGGTCAGCGGCGAAGCCCGGGAGGGTGTGGCGGCCTTCCATGAGCGCCGCGCGCCGCGATTCGGTTGGACGCCGCCCGCCGCACCCTGAGCCGGCCCGGCCGGACCTGGAGGTCAGCCTCGGGCGAGCAGACCACGCGGCCGGACCGAGTGGATCGGCTCGGCGGCACCGCCCTCGGCGCGCAGGATGTGGTTCGCCGCGAGGATGCCGGTGGCCGCCGCCCGTTCCATCAGGGCGCTGGGGAAGTCGGTGCCGATGCCGTCGCCGGCCAGGTAGAGACCGGCGGCGTCGGTGCGAACCCCCGGGCGTCCCGCGTGGCTGCCCGGGGTGAAAGCCGGCGCCTTGGCCTCGACCCGGGCACGCAGTTCCCGTACCCGTAGCCGCGTCGTCTCCGGCCAGAGCACGGCCAGTTCGGCCCGCATCCGTTCGGCCAGGTCGGTGGCGGGCACGTCCGGTTCGCAGGCGTACGCGTGCAGCTCGATCACCGAGCCGCCGGCGCGTTCGGCCCACTCGCGGGATTCTCGTTCCAGCCGGTGGTAGAGCGTCACCGAGTCCAGGGTGGCCTGTCGGGACACCCCGCTGAAGATTGCCCGCTCGGGGGCGACGTCGCCGTCGCACCAGTAGCGGGCGACCGCGTACGGCGGGCCGGGCCGGCCGTACGCGGGCATCGCCGCCGCCAGCGCCGGGGCCTGCTCGGCCAGCGACGGCGAGCCCGCGACCAGGGCGGCGAGTGCGGGCGGGTCGACGGCGATCACGACGTGCCCGGCCCGGTGCGTGCCGTGCGTGCTGTGCACCTGCCAGCCGTCGGGATCGCGGTGCAGACCGGTGACCGGCTCGTCGGTGCGGATCCGGCCGCCGTGCCGCTCGACGTGCCGGGCCAACGGCCCCCAGATCGACGTGGCGTAGTCCTCGTCGGGGCAGTCGAAGGCCAGCCCTTCCGGGTTGCCGAGCAGGTAGAAGTGAAACTGGGCGATCATCTCGGCGGCCGACATCTCCGCTTCGTGATTGAAGAACGAGTGGGAGAAGACCTCGAAGAGCATCGCTCTCGCCCGGTCGGGCAGGCGCAACGAGTCGAGCAGCTCGTCGGCGGTGGTGTGGTCGAACTCGGCGTAGGTGCGTACCGGGTCGTACGTCAGCAGGGGCAGGGCCGCGTCCCGGTCCATCCCACGCAGGTCCCGCAGGCGCAGGCTGGGGCTGCGGGCGAGCAGAGTGAGCAGGTTCGCCGGTGGCGCGGGGGGCAGACGTCCGAATTCCTCGGTCGGCCACTCGGCGCTGAGCACCGGATAGCCGGGGACGGCCCGCAGGAATCGCAGCGCCGGGTCGACCCGGCGCAGGATGTTCCGCCAGTTGTAGTACTGCCGGAAGAAGGCGTGGAAGCCGTGTTCGTTGACCTGCCCGGTCCCGTCGGAGAGGGTCTCCGGCCAGGCGCCGAGCCGGCCGCCCAGGGTGGGCGCGGCCTCCAGCACGGTCACCTCGACGCCGCGTTCGGCGAGCACCACCGCGGCGGACATGCCGGCGATGCCGCCGCCGACGACCACGGCGGTGACCGGATGCGGCACCCGGGGGGTGCCACCTCCGCCGGGGTCGACCCGGTGCCGACGTACGCCGATGAACCGTCCGGCCAGCTGCGACAGCGTCATGCGAACCTCCCCGGTCGACCCTGCCCAGTGTGCGCTGCCGCTCACCCCGGACAGTGGCGGGGGCGGTCGGAGGTCGGCCAGACGTAGTCCAGGTCGTCGGGGACGTCGTCGCCGAAGATGGGGCGGTAGTGCGCCGGATCCTTGCGCAGCAGCGACGAACGGTGGCTCAAATGCACGTCGGTCCGGCCGAGCCACGGCGGCAGCTCTCCGGCGACGGCGAGTTCCTGCTGGGAGCGGACCTGCTCGACGCCGCAGGCCGCGGCCAGGTCGACGGTCAACGTGGTGGCGCAGGTGTCGGCCCGGCCGGCCGCGCACCAGACCGAGCAGATGTCCAGCCCGTACCGGGTCAGCGCCTCCTCGTACCCGGCCCACATCTTCACCGCCGGGTGGTTGCGCCAGCCGTACGTGGGCCAGGTCAGCCCACGTAGCACCTGGATCGCCTCCACCCGCTGCTTGCCGAGCCGTCGCTGGTCCAGCGCCCGGGCGCTGGCCAGAAAGTCCGGGTACGGCAGGAAGGTCTGCATGCCGCTGCCCTACCCGCCGTCAGCCGGGACATGCCGCGTCACGGCCGCCACGATCATGACGGGCTGCGCGGGCTGCGACCGGCTGACTACCATGCGGGGCATGGCGGAGCCGCTGCTCGATCGGGCCCTGCGGGCCAGCCGCCGGTTGCGGGTCAACGGGGAGTCCCGGGCACACTACGTGATCTGCGGGCAGGATCCGCTCGCGTACTGGGTGGTGCGGACGATGCTGGCCGGCGAGACACAGGACGGCCGGGTGCGGATCACCCTGATCGTGCCGGAGCGTCGGCGTTCTCCCGGGCCGGACGGCCGTGACCTGCCGGGCATCGAGGTGATCCGGGCCGACCGGCTGGACGAGGTCACCTTCCGCCGGGCGGGGCTGGCCGAGGCCGCCGGCCTGGCCCTGCTGCACCAGGACGACGTGGGCAACATGCACGCCGCGCTCTGCGCGCAGGAGGTGGAGCCCCGGCTGCGCCTGGTGGTGCGGATGTTCAACACCGGCCTGGCCAACGGCGTACGGCAGATCTTTCCCGACTCGGCGGTGCTCTCGGACGCCTCGATGGCCGCGCCGGCCTTCGTGGCCGCCGCCCTCGGCGAGATCGCGCCGACGCATTTCCGGCACGGCAGGCGCACCCTCTACGTGGCCCGCCGCGACGACGTACGCCCGAGCGAGATCGTCTGCGGGGTGGCCGACACCCGTGACGCGCAGCAGGATCTGGTGCTGCCGGCCGACGACCGGGAAGCCGACGTGGTACTCGCCGAGGCGGTCGGTCGGCCGGCCGGCACCGAACTTGCCGCGCGGCGGCTGGCCCGGGCCCGGCGGCGGCGTCGGCCGGTCGCGATGGTGCTCCGGGCGATCCGCAGCTTCGCCACCCGGAAGATCGGGATCGCGGTGCTCGTGCTGCTCGCCATGGTGGCCGCCCTGGGCGGGCTGTACGCCAACGCGGCCCACGTCGGCTGGGGCGACGCGCTCTACCTGACGCTGGTCACCACCCTGACCGGGCAGGATCCGGACACTGCCAAGTCGGCCGCCGAGCAGGTCATGCAGGTGGTGCTCAATCTCGCCGGGCTGGCGCTGATCCCGCTGATCACGGCGGTGGTGGTCGACGGGGTGGTGAACGCCCGGCTGGCCCTGCACACCGGGCGGATCCTGCCCGAGCGCTCCGGGCACGTGGTGGTGGTCGGGCTCGGCAACATCGGCACCCGGGTGATGGCCCAGCTCAACGACTTCGGCGTCGAGGTGGTGGCGATCGACAAGAGCGCGGACGCGCGCGGTGCCGGGCTGGCCCGGCGGCTCGGCGTACCGCTGGTGGTGGGTGACGCGGCGCAGGAGGAGACGTTGCGGGCCGCCTCGGTGGCGACCTGCCAGGCGCTGGTGGTGGTCTCCACCGACGACGGCGCCAACCTCCGGGCCGCGCTGAATGCCCGTGCCCTCGACGACCAGCTCCGCGTGGTGCTGCGGCTCTTCGACGGTGACTTCGCCGAACGCGTGCAACGGGCCTTCGGCATCGGCACCTCGCGCAGCGTCTCCTACCTGGCGGCACCGTCGTTCGCCGCCGCCCTGCTGGACCGCGCGGTGATCGCCACCATCCCGGTTGGCCGGCACGCGTTGCTGGTCACCGAGGTCCCGGTGGCCGCCGGCTCGGACCTGGACGGTCGTACGCTCGCCACCGTCGGGCGGGCCGGCAGCGTACGCCTGCTCGCACACGCCCGGGCCGGCCAGCGCCTCGACTGGTCACCCGACCCGCGCATGGTGATCGTGGCGGGCGACCGGCTGACCGTGGTGGCCCGCCGGGCCGGTCTGAACGCGTTGCTCCGCGAGGTCGCCCCTCCGGAGCCGGCAGCGCCTTCCGGCACACCGGTACCGCGCGAAGCGACGGAGTGACGCCCAGCCGACTTCCACGGTAGTGTGGAAGTCGTGTCCGCAGTCTACGAAGAGCTTCCGTTCAGCGAGTTCCTGCACCGTCCCGCCGCCGCCGCAGAGCGACTTGGTGAGGTGCGGGCGCTGCGGCTGCGGCGGCGCGGCGCCGATGATCTGGCCCTGACGTCCGCCGACCAGATGGAACGGGACGCCGTGGTCATCGACTTCACCGCGCGGTTGCTGGCCGGTCTTGTCCGGTCGGAGTCGACCGAGGTCGTCCGCCGGGTGCTCGGCGAGGCATTGCCGTGGGTTGCCTTCCTGCCGCCGGAGGACGTCACGGAACTGCTGAGGGAACTGGTCACGGTCGCCCAGGGCGCGGCATCGTTGGAAAATCTGTCGCCGGTCGCCGTCCTGCTGACGCAGTGGCGGCACACCGCCGAGATCTACGCGGACCCCGTCCTGCTGGAGCGGGTGACCCGGGAACCGACGGGTGACCTCGGGCCGGTGCCCGCTCCAGGTTCGGACCGGTGAGCCCGAAGCGAGGCGACCGCGCCGCACCGCCTGCTCTGGCGGGTGAGTTCGATCTGCGCTTCGCTGATTCGGCAGCCGCCGACGGCTGGGAACACCTCGCTCGACAGGCACCGGGACATCTGCGGCGTGCCTTCGAAACCCTGGTACCTCGTCGACGATGAGCGCCGCACCGTGTGGTTGACCTACGTCGGCACCGGTCATCCCCGGGAGACGGAGTGACCTGGTCAGCGGCGGGCTGACCGGAGGGCGTACCAGGCGGCGCCGAGGGCGAGCACGCCGAAACCGGCGAGCACGCTGGACAGTGGCAGGTTGACCGCGAGCAGTACGCAGCCGACCAGCCCCGCCACCGCGAGTGCCTGCACCGGCAGCTTCCGCTCCGGTTCCCGCCCCAGGGTAAACGCGGCGGCGTTGGTGATGGCGTAGTAGACCAGCACGGTGCAGGCGGAGAAGCCGATCGCCCCCCGCACGTCACCGAGCACGACGACCAGGATCACCACCGCGGCCACCGCCAGCTCGGCCCGGTGCGGCACCTGGTGCCGGGGGTGCACCGCGGCCAGCCCGGCGGGCAGGTCCCGCTGGCGGGCCATCGCCAGCGTGGTGCGACCCACCCCGGCCAGCAGGGAGAGCAGCACCCCGGTCACCGCGATCGTCGCGCCGGCCCGGACCACCCACTCCAGGCCGGGCAGCCCGACCGCGCCCACCACGTCGGCGAGGGGCGCGGCGGAGGCGGCCAGCCGGTCCGCGCCGAGGACGCCGACGGCCACCACCCCCAGGATCAGGTAGATCACCAGCACCAACCCGAGTGCCAACGGCACCGCCCGGGGAATGGTGCGCTGCGGGTCGCGTACCTCCTCGCCGAGGGTGGCGATCCGGGCGTACCCGGCGAAGGCGAAGAAGAGCAGCCCGGCGGCGGTCAGCACCCCCCGGGCGGTGCCGCCGGGCTGGTCGATCCGGTCGATCGAGACGCTCGTCGCGCCGACCACCGCGACGAGCGCGAGCACGGCGAGCACCAGGAGCACCAGGATCCGGGTGGTGGCGGCGGTCTTGCCGATGCCGCGCAGGTTCACCGCGGTCACCGCGACAACCGCCAGCACCGCGACGAGCCGGGCCTGCCCCGGCCAGAGGTACGCGCCGATGGTCAGCGCCATCGCCGCGCAACTGGCCGTCTTGCCGATCACGAAACCCCAGCCGGCGAGGAACCCGGCGAACGGGTTCAGCCGCTCCCGACCGTAGACGTAGGTGCCGCCGGACTCGGGATAGCGGGCGGCCAGCCGGGCGGAACTTGTCGCGTTGCAGAACGCGATGAACCCGGCCAGGGCCAGAGCGACAAGCAGTCCGGTGCCGCCGGCCGCCGCAGCGGCCGGGGCGAAGACCACGAAGATGCCTGCGCCGAGCATCGATCCGAGGCCGATGACGACGGCGTCCGGTACGCCCAGCCGTCGCGCGAGTCGGTCCACGCCGGCACCCTACCGGTGCCGGGCGAACGGCCCGTCCCACTGCCGAAGGTGCCCGGGCAGCGGCAGGTCGTCCCAGGGCACCCGGTGCAGCAGCCGGTCCAGCAGCAACCCCAGCAGCAGGGCGGCCAGCCCGTCGGTGAGCCAGTGGAAGTTGAGGTAGGTGGTGGTGACCAGCAGGATCCCCGGCGGCGCATACCGCACCAGCCGGTACAGGCCGGCCGGCAGCCGACCGACGGTCAGCGACACCAGCAGCAGGGCGATGACGCCGTACCAGACGATCGCGTTGGCCACGTGCCCCGACGGGTACGACATCGAGTAGGCACCGGCCGGCAGGTGGTTGAAGACCTGCACAGCCTCCTCCGGCGCCAGGAACGGCTCCTTGACCGAGGCGGTGGGCGCCGCCCGGTCGGTCCAGAGCTTGAGCGGACCTATGGTCACCATGGTGATCAGGAGGGCACCCGCGACCAGCAGGAACGGCCGGATCGTCCGGCGACGCCAGGCCACCGCCACCGCCAGTGCGCCGGAGAGCGGCAGCAGCAGACCGCCGCCCTGTCCGAGCAGGTTGAACGCCCTGGCGGTCCAGTACAGCGGGGCCGGGTCGTGGGTGAAGGCCCACTCGCTGACCGCGAGGTCGAGATCGAGCAGGTGACCGTTGGCGAGCGCGGCGGTCAGCGCCACGAACCCGGCCAGCAGCACGGCGTCGAACCACCAGCCGGCTGGGCGTACCGGTGCCGGGCGGATTCTCCGGCGTACCGATGTCGTCTCCCGCACCCCGATCACGCTACCGGCCCGCGCGGTGCCTCCGGCGGACGGCGACTGTGGGCCGAGCCACGTAGGGAGGCGTTCCGGCGGAGGAAACGTCAAACTTGACGCCGTGCGGATCACCTCGGCCCTCGTCGACCCGGCGCTGCTCGACCTTCCCTGGTCGACACCGCTGGAGCAGTGGCCGGCCGAACACCTGGTCGCGCTGCCGCAGGGCATCTCCCGGCACGTGGTGCGGTTCGTGCAGTTGGGCGGGCACGTCTACGCGGTGAAGGAGACCGGCGAGCGGGTGGCCGAGCGGGAGTACGACCTGCTGCGTGCCCTGGAACGGATCGACTTCCCGTCGGTGAAGGCGGTGGCGATCGTCGCCGACCGGGAGTCCGACGCCGGTGAGCCGCTGGACCCGGTACTGATCACCCGTCATCTCCAGTTCTCCCTGCCGTACCGGGCGCTCTTCTCCCACACGCTGCGGCCACCGACGATGGGGCGGCTGCTCGACGCGCTCGCCGCGCTGCTGGTCCGGATGCATCTGACCGGCTTCTTCTGGGGTGACTGCTCGCTGTCGAACACGCTGTTCCGGCGGGACGCTGGTGCCTTCGCCGCCTATCTGGTCGACGCCGAGACCGGCGCGCTGCGCAGCGTGCTCTCCAACGGCCAGCGTGGCGAGGACCTGGAGATCGCCCGGGTCAACATCTTCGGCGAGGCGCTCGACCTTCAAGCGGCCGGGCTGCTGCACGACTCGATCGACCCCGAGGTGGTCTGCGAGGAGGTGGTGCAGCGCTACGAGCGACTCTGGCACGAGATCACCTACGAGCAGCAGGTCGAGCGCGCGGCCCGGCACGACATCGAGGGGCGCATCCGCCGGCTCAACGAGCTGGGCTTCGATGTGGCGGAGGTGGCCATGTCGAGCATCGACAACGGCCGGTACCTGATTCGGCCGAAGGTGGTCGACGCCGGGTACCACCATCGCCGGCTGCTCCGCCTCACCGGGCTGGACGCGGAGGAGAACCAGGCCCGCAAGCTGCTCAACGACCTGGACGCGTACCGGGCGGAGAGCGACCTGACCGACGAGCAGCAGGCCGCGCACCGTTGGCTGACCGAGGTGTTCGAGCCGGTGGTCCGGGCGGTACCGGCGCACCTGCGGCGCAAGCTGGAGCCGCAGGAGCTGTTCGCCCAGATCATCGAGCACAAGTGGCTGCTCTCCGAGCAGGCCGGTCGGGACGTGGGGATGCGCCACGCGGTGCAGTCGTTCCTGTCGGACGTGCTGGTGCACCGCCCGGACGAGCAGGCCGTTCTCGGCGTGGAGATCTCCGCGGGCTGACCTGGCGGCTGCCGGGTTCACTCCACCCAGGCACCGGCCCGCATCACCCGGACGATCTCCAGGTCGTCGTCGAGCACCACCAGGTCGGCGCGGAGCCCGGTCTGGAGGGTGCCCACCTCGTCGCCGAGGCCGACGGCCAGGGCCGGCGTGGTGGACGCCATGCGTACCGCGTCGGGGACCGAGACCCCGGCGGCGACCGTACGGCGCAGCGCCGCGTCCATGGTCAGCGTGCTCCCCGCGATCGCCCCGTCGCGGGAGAGCCGGGCCACCCCGTCGCTCACCGTCACCGCCTGGCCGCCCAGCTCGTACTCGCCGTCCGGCATGCCGGCGGCGGCCATCGCGTCGGTGACCAGCGCGCACCGTTCCGGTCCGGCGGTCGAGGTGGCGAAGGTGAGCGTCCCTTCGTGCAGGTGCACCCCGTCGGCGACCAGCTCGCAGATCACGTTCGGCGCGCCGAGCAGCGCCACCACGGGGCCGGGGTCGCGGTGGTGCACCGGGCGCATCCCGTTGAACAGGTGGGTGCCGACGGTCGCGCCCGCCGCCACGGCAGCGCGGGTCTGGTCGTACGTGCCGTCGGTGTGGCCGACAGCGGCGACCACCCCGTGTCGAGTGAGCAGTTCCACGGCCTCCAGCGCGCCCGCACGCTCGGGAGCGAGGGTGACCATCCGGACCGCGCCGTCACCGATCTTGATGAGCTCGGTCAGCTCGTCGGCGGAGGGATCCCGCAGGAACTCCGGATTCTGCGCGCCGCACCGGGCGGCGGAGAGGTAGGGCCCCTCGAAGTGGATGCCGCCCAGCACCCCGTCGCGGACCAGCGGCGCGAAGGCGGCGGTGGCCGAGCGCATCAGCTCGAGCGGGGAGCTGACCAGGCTGGCCAGCAGGCTGGTGGTGCCGTGCCGCAGGTGGAACGCGGCGGCGGCCCGGGCCTGGTCGGCGTCGCCGGTGGTGAAGGTGTGCCCGCCGCCGCCATGGCTGTGGATGTCCACGAACCCGGGCACGATCCAGTGCCCGTCGCGCACCGACGGGTACTCGGCGACCGCACTGATCCGGTCGCCTCTGACCTCGACGCAGCCCTGCCAGATCACCCCGCCGGGGGTCACCACCTTGCCGTTCACCCGTACGGTCATGGCGTCTCCAACTGGTCGAGGGCGAGTAGGGCGGCGCCGAGGCAGCCTGCCTCGTCGCCGAGGACGGCCGGGACCAGTTGCGGCTCCCGGTGGAAGGTCAGCCGGTCCCGCAGCGCGGCACGCAGCGGGTCGAACAGCCCGGCGCCGGCCTGGGCCAGGCCGCCACCGAGGACGATGGTCGCCACGTCGAACAGGGCCTGGGCGGTGGCGAGGCCGTCGGCAAGTGCCTCGACCGCCTCCCGCCAGACCCGGGTGGCCACTTCCTCGCCGGCCGCCGCCCGGGCAGCCACCTGGGCGGCGGTCACCATGGTCCGCCCCGGGCCCGGTCCGGCGGCGGACCCACCGTCCGGTGCGGTGGTTACACCCGCAGCCGGTTCGGCGTCCGTGACGGCGGTGGTCAGTTCGGCGTAGCGGCGGGCGACGGCCGAGGCGGAGGCGAGCGCCTCCAGGCAGCCCGACCGTCCGCAACCGCAGACCGGCCCGTCCGGGCGGATCAGGATGTGACCGAGTTCCCCCGCGGCACCGTGCGCCCCGGTGGCGGCCGAGCCGGCCACCACGTGCGCGGCGGCGATGCCGGTGCCGATCGCCACGAACAGCACATGCCCGGTGGCTCGGCCGGCACCCAACCGCGCCTCGGCGAGGCCACCGGCGCGCACGTCGTGGCCGAGCGCCGTGGGCAGGCCGAGTCGCGCGGACGCCAGGTCGCGCAGGGGTACGTCCCGGAAGCCGACGTTCGCCGACCAGACCGCGACGCCGCGCGCCTCGTCCACGACGCCGGGCACCACGATGCCGAGCGCGATCGGGGTGAGCCCGTCCGCGCGGGCCTTGCCGGCGAGTCCCTCGGCCACCGTCAAAATCGTCTCGACCACGGCGTCGGGGCCGCGCCCGGTGTCGGTGGGGTGCCGTTCGGCGTGCCGCACCACACCGTCCGTGTCGACAAGCGCGCATTTCATTCCGGTGCCACCCACGTCCAGCGCGACGGCAACCTCTCCGGTCACGTGAGAACCACGGACCGGCTCAGGTGCCGGGGCGCGTCGGGGTCGAGGCCGCGACTGGTGGCCAGCGCGACGGCGAAGCGCTGGGCCAGGATCAGGTCGGCCATCGGGTCGACCGGGGTACGCCCGGCGGCCCACCGACCGAGCACCGTGCGGTAGCCGTGGGTGCGGCTGTGTGCGAAGGATGCGCCGGTGGCCGCGACGTCCTCGGGCAGCCCGTCGGGCAACTCGCCGAAGGCCCAGACCAGCCGGCCGGGAGCGGCCACCGAGATGGGGCCGTGCCGGTAGTCCATCGCGGGGTACGCCTCGGCCCAGAAGGTGGCCGCCTCGCGGCACTTCAGCGCGGCCTCCTGGGCCAGGCCGATCGTCCAGCCGCGACCGAGGAAGGTGACCTGCTCGATCAGGCTCGGGTCGATCGGCAGTGGGGCCCGGACGGCGACCTCCGCGTCGGCGACCAGTGCGGTCATGTTGTCGCCGAGGTTGGCGCGGAGCAGCGCCAGCGCGGTGGTGGCGAAGCGGGTCTGCACCACGGAGCGTTCGTCGGCGAACGGCAGGGTGACGGCGGCGTCTGCGATCTCCACCACCGGAGACCCGGGATCGCCGACCAGCACCGTGGTCGGTGTCCGGCCGCGCAGCGCGGCGAGCAGCTCCAGCACCTCCGTTGTGGTGCCGGAGCGGGTGATCGCCAACAGCCGGTCGTAGTGGCGGCCAGCGGGAAACTCGCTGGCCTGGAAGGCGTCGGTCTCGCCCTGGCCGGCTGCCTCGCGGCGGGCCGCGTACGCCATGGCCATGAACCACGACGTACCGCAGCCGACGACGGCGACCCGCTCACCGGGGCGGGGGAGGCGGTCGAGCATCGCCGGGGCCAGGTCGCTCGCCTGACGCCAGCAGTCCGGCTGGCTCGCGATCTCCGCGTGGACGTACGCCATGAGAACTCCTCGCAGGGGCGGAGCCTTGCGCATTACGGCTCGTTAATCCCGTCTTTCGCGCGCCATTCTGCGTGAAGCATCCCCGAAATGGCAACCACGGGAGCGATCGCGCAGAGATGGTTTTTGCCTCTTCGTAGTTTCGAGCACTACTGTGCACGAAACCAATCACCGATCGTGCAGACACGGGAGGCCCGGGGTGGACCGCTACGCGAGATGGAACGCCCTGCTCGAAATGCTCACCGACTCGGGCCGGGTCACCGTGGAAGAGGCTGCGGAACGGCTCGACGTCTCCCAGGCGACCATCCGCCGGGATTTCGACCAACTCGCGCAGCAGCAGATGATCACGCGTACCCGGGGTGGAGCGGTCGCCAACGGGGTCTCGTACGACCTGCCGCTGCGCTACAAGACGGCCAAGCACTCGGCGGAGAAGCAGCGCATCGGCGCGGCGGCGGCCGCGCTCGTCTCGCCGGGCACGGTGGTCGGCCTCAACGGTGGCACCACCAGCACCGAGGTGGCTCGGGCGCTGGCGGTGCGCCCGGATCTCAACACCAACGCCGAGGGTGCCCAGCTGACCGTGGTCACCAACGCCCTGAACATCGCCAACGAGTTGCTAGTCCGGTCCCGGATGAAGGTGGTGGTGGCCGGCGGCGTGGTGCGGCCCAAGTCCTTCGAGCTGGTCGGGCCACTGGGCGGGGCGCTGCTACGCGAGGTCACGCTGGACGTGGCGCTGCTCGGGGTGGACGCCATCGATCCGCTGCTCGGTGCGGCGGCTCATCACGAGGGTGAGGCGGCGATGAACAACCTCATGGTGGCGCGGGCCAAGCGGGTCGTGATCATCGCGGACTCGTCCAAGCTGGGCGGTCATGCCTTCGCTCGGATCTGCCCGGTCGACCGGGTCGAGACGCTGGTCACCGATTCCGGAGCCGCGCCCGAGGTGGTAGACGCCTTCCGTGCCGCCGGGGTCCACGTCATCTGCGCCTGAGCGCTCCGGCCCCGAGGCTGACCTGGCGTCGCTTCGTCGACGCTCACGGTATTGAAATCTTCCGTTCGGCGTGGCGCTGCATACCGGGTATTGCCTGCGGCTGCATACCGCGTATGGTGTCGTCGTCGCCCACACACCAACGGGGGAGGTGCAGCTTGCCAGCTGTCCTGGAAATCGAAGGTCTACGAAAGACGTACCGAAGCCGACGCCGTGGCACCCGCAACGCCCTGGACGGCTTCGACATGCGGGTCGAGGCGGGCCAGGTGCACGGCTTCCTCGGTCCCAACGGGTCCGGCAAGACCACCACGCTGCGTACGCTGCTCGGCCTGATCCGGCCGGACGGCGGCCGGATGGCGATCCTCGGGCACGAGGTGCCCGGGACGCTGGACCAGGTCGCCCCGCAGGTCGGCGCGATCGTGGAGAGCCCGCAGTTCTTCCCGCACTTCACCGCGCGCGACACGCTGTCGCTGCTGGCCGGTGCCGGTGACCTGCCCGAGCAGCGGGTCGACGAGGTGCTGGAGCTGGTCGGTCTACGCGATCGGGCCGGTGAGCGGGTCAAGACGTACTCGCTCGGCATGAAGCAGCGACTCGCGGTTGCCTCGGCGTTGCTCAAGAACCCGCGGCTGCTGATCCTGGACGAGCCGGCCAACGGCCTCGACCCGGGCGGCATCCGGGAGATGCGCACGCTGATGCGCAACCTCTCCGAGGCCGGCATGACGGTGGTGCTGTCCAGCCACATCCTCGGCGAGATCCAGCTGATCTGCGACTCGGTCACCATCATCTCGCTGGGCCGGCGGGTCGCCTTCGGCCCGGTCGACGAGGTGCTGGCACAGCACTCGTCCGGCGCGGTCCGGGTGCGGCTGGAGGCGGTCACCGACCTTCCGGTCGCCGCCACGGCACTGACCCGGGCCGGCGTACGCGTCACCACGAACGACGACCACCTGATGCTCGCCGGGGTGGACAAGCCGGCCACGGTCACCCGGATCCTGGCCGAGCAGAGCCTCTACGTCAGCGAACTCGCGCCGATCGCTGTCGACCTGGAGAGCGTCTTCCTCGAACTGACCGCCACCGCGCCGGTACCCGGCCAGCACCGGCAGGTCGACCAGTCCGTACGAATCGACGGGACGGCGCCGTCCGCGCCCGCCGGAGGAGGTTGGGGCGCGTGAGTCTCTTCCGTACCGAGCTACGCCGGCTGGCCAAGCGGCGCTTCGCCCGTTGGATGACCGCCGGTGGCCTGCTGGTGCTGGTGCTGGTGGCGGCGGGCATGTTCCTGAGCAACCAGAAGATCGGCCCGGACCAGCTTGCGGAAGCGCGGCAGGCCGCTGACCGGCAGCATCAGGAGCAGGTCCGCTGGGCGGAGCAGGAACGCGCAAACTGCGAGCGGGCCAAGGCAGCAGGCGAGAACGTCGACTACTACCCGGCCGACTGCGCCGAGATCAGCCCGCCACCACGGGAGTCGATCGAGGAGCAGTGGTTCCTGCCCTCGACCTTCGACTTCCGGAAGAGCTTCGGCGAGATGCTGATTCCGCTCGCCGCGATTCTGGCCCTGGTCGGGTTCGTGGTCGGTGCCTCGTTCGTGGGTGCCGAGTGGAACACCGGCGGGATGATGAATCTGCTGCTCTGGCGGCCGAAACGGCTGACCGTCCTGCTGACCAAGCTGGGCGCGCTGCTCACCGGTCTGCTGGCGCTGGCACTGCCCGCCACGGCGGCCTGGTTCGGCAGCATGTGGCTGGTCGCCAACCTCCGCGGCACCACCGAGGGGATGACCTCGGGTACCTGGCAGTCGTTCCTCATCACCGGGCTGCGCGGCATCGTGCTGGCACTGGTCGCGGCGACGGTGGGCTTCGCTCTGGCCTCGCTCGGCCGGCACACCGCGATGGCGCTCGGCGGGGCGATCGCGGTCATGGTGGTCGGCCAGGTCGGGCTCGGCATCCTGCTGTCCATGGCGCAGGTACGGTTCGCCGAGGCGTGGCTGTTGCCCACCTACGCCATCGCCTGGATGACCAAGACGGTCACGCTCCAGGACTGGCAGGCGTGCAACGCGACCTACACCGGTGAGTGCGAGCCGGCCACCCTGGACATCACCTGGCAGCACTCGTCGGTGCTGTTCGGCGTCGGGATCGTGCTCTTCCTCGGCGCGGCGCTGTGGACGATGCGCCGGCGCGACATCACCTGAGCCGGCCGGTGGCGGACCGTTCTCGCCGGAGCGGTCCGCCACCGCCCCTCTTTGTCGCGGTGGCCCGCCGGCTGGTGGGATGCGGCAGGTGGTGGCCCTCGTTAGGCTGATGGGCCAGGTTGGCCTTGCCGTGCCGGCCGCCCCCGGATGAGGAGCACGATGCAGCCCGCCGACGCCACCCCGGCAGCGCAGACCGGTCCGGACGCCGTCACGGTGCCACCGCCGAGATCCGCCCCCGAGGTCGAGTCGACGTCACCGGACCCTGCGGAGTCACCTGCCGACGCCGGTGGGGAAGCGGCCACGGCCAGCGGGCTCGACGAGCGGGAACGGGAGATGCTCGCCTTCGAGCGGCAGTGGTGGCGGCACGCCGGTGCCAAGGAACAGGCCATCCGCGACCGGTTCGGGCTCTCGGCCACCCGCTACTACCAGCTGCTGAACGCGCTGCTTGACAATCCGGCGGCCCTGGCCGCCGACCCGGTGCTGGTGGGCCGGCTGGTGCGGCTGCGCGCCTCCCGAACCCGCAACCGCCGCCGCTAGGGCTTGCGACCTCGACGTGTCGTCCGGTGCTGAGTGGGTAGCCGGGGGCGCGGGGAGGTGGCGATGAGCGGCGGAGGGCCGAGACAGCCGGGACGAATCGCGCATCCGGAGACCAGCGTGCCCGAGGCGGCCCCGGACGAGCGCCGGCGAGGTGCGGTGGTCGGGACCGCACCCACCATGCGGGTACGATCCGCGTCCGCCCCGCCACCCGGTCGGGCGGTCAACGAGGACCTGGTGTTCCGCTTCGGGCCGCTGGTCGGGGTGCTCGACGGCGCCACCGTGCCGGAGGGCTTCGACACCGGCTGCGTACACGGACCGCAGTGGTATGTCCGGCACCTGGCCGCCCGGCTCGGCCTGGCGGAGGCCGCCCGCCCGGCCGCCACGCTGGTGAGCAACCTGGCCGCGGCGATCCTCGCGGTCCGTTCCGACCATGGCGAGCAGTGCGACCTCGACCACCCCGGCACCCCGTCGAGCACGGTGTGCCTGCTCCGCGACGGCGGTGACCAGGTCGACTACCTCGTGCTCTGTGACAGTCCGCTGGTGCTCGACACCGGTGAACGCGTCGACGTGGTGGCCGACGACCGGCTCGCGGCCTCGGCGGACAACCTGCGCGAGACCGCCGACCTGCTGCCCGAGCCGACCGACTGGGCCACCCGGTTCCGGCGCGCCGTCACGGCGCAGCGGGAGCTGATGAACCGTACCCACGGTTACTGGGTCGCCGCCGCCGACCCGGACGCCGCCTACCACGCGGTGGTTGGCACCGTGCCACGGCACGGGCCGGCGGCGTTGCGCCGCGCCGTGCTGCTCTCCGACGGTGCCTCCGCCCTGGTCGAGCAGTTCGGACTGCTCGACTGGTCCGGCCTGCTGAACGTGGTGGCCACGGAGGGTCCGGACGGGCTGATCGACCGGGTCCGCGCCGCCGAACGGGACCACCCCGACCGGCGACGCCGGCACAAGGCGGCCGACGACGCCTCCGCCGTCTACTGCGAGTTCGCCCGGCCGGACGATCGCGGAGCGTGACCCGGGAGGTGATTCGACCCGACCGGTCGGACCGGTCCGCCGGAGGGGCCGGTCGTCGCCAACCGGGTGGACGTGCGCCGCCGGGCGCGGGAGACTGCGGCACGTGACTGGTGCGGTCCGGTTGGAGCCGGTGGACGAGCGGAACCTCGAACCGTTGCTCTCCGTGGCGGTGGCCGAGGCGGAGCCGGCCGACGTGATGCCGCCGGTGGAGGCGCCGGCCGGCTGGTCGAACGCGCGGCGGGAGGCGTTCCGTGAGTTCCACCGGGCCAGCTTCGGTGGGCTCGACGCGACCGCCCGCAGCGCGATGTACGCGATCGTGGCGGGCGGCGAGGTGGTCGGAATGATCCGGATGAGCCGACGGGACGAGCCCGGCGTCGCCGAGGTCGGCATGTGGCTCGGCCGGTCGGCCCGGGGCCAGGGGATCGGCGCGGCAGCGCTACGCGAACTGCTGCACCTG
The DNA here is from genome assembly GCF_016863575.1 of Micromonospora sediminimaris. NCBI lineage: Bacteria > Bacillati > Actinomycetota > Actinomycetes > Micromonosporales > Micromonosporaceae > Micromonospora > Micromonospora sediminimaris. Next base: position 280,650 of record NZ_BOPD01000008.1, on the reverse strand, counting down.
GCGGCGGCGGCTGGCCTGCGGACCGTGGTCGCGGACACCACACCGGAGAACCGCGGCGCGCTGTCCGTGCTGGGGAAGTGCGGCGCGAAGCTGCGCGAGGCCGATGACCGGGTGTACGCCGAGATCTCGCTGGACGACGCAGCTCCCTGTTGACCGCGGGATGCTCAGCCCCGTTGTTCGGCGTACGCGGCGAGCCAGGCGACCTGGGCCGGGTCCAGGGACGGGCGGACCCGGGACCGGGCCGCCGCCACGTGCTCGGCGGTGACCGTGGAGGCGGTGAGCGACTCGCGCATCGCGGCCAGCGCTGCCTCCCGGACCAGCGCCGCGCAGTCGGCGGCCGAGAACCCGTCCAACTCCGCGCCGAGGGCGGGAAGGTCGACGCCCTCGGCGAGGGGCACGTTGCGTGCTGCGGCCCGCAGGATCTCCGTCCGGGCCTCGGCGTCCGGTGGTGGCACGTAGACCAGCCGTTCCAGCCGCCCCGGGCGCAGCAGCGCCGGGTCGACCAGGTCGGGACGGTTCGTCGCGGCGACCACCACCACGTTGCGCAACGCCTCCACCCCGTCCAGCTCGGTCAGCAGGGCGGCGACCACCCGGTCGGCGGTGCCGCCGTCGGTGGCCTGGCCGCGTACCGGGGCGAGGGCGTCCACTTCGTCGAGGAAGACAAGCGTGGGGGCGGCCTCCCGGGCCCGACGGAACAGCTCCCGTACCGCGCGTTCGCTCTCGCCGACCCACTTGGACAGCAGCTCCGCGCCCTTGACCGACAGCACGTTCGCCCGGCCGGTCCCGGCCAGCGCGGTCACCAGGTAGGTCTTGCCGCAGCCCGGTGGACCGTAGAGCAGCACCCCGCGCGGCGGTTGCACGCCGAGCCGGGCGAAGGTGTCCGGGTAGGTGAGCGGCCACAGCACCGACTCGGTGAGCGTCTGCTTGACCTCCACCAGGTCACCGACGTCGTCCAGGGTGACCCGGGCCAGTTCGAGGGTGGCGGCGGCCATGGTGGTCGGCCGTACCACCTCCAGGGCGGCGGTGAAGTCGGCCATCAGCACCGTGGGGGTCTGCGCCGACTTCTGCCGCAGGGCCGCGCGCACCCCGGCCTCCCGGACCAGCGCGGCCAGGTCGGCGGCGACGAAACCGGGGGTACGCGTGGCCACCTCGTCCAGCCGTACGTCGTCGGCGAGCGGCACCGGACGGGTCAGCACGGTCAGCTGCTCCCGGCGCAGGGCGGCGTCGGGCAGCGGCACGTCGATCCGCAACGAGAGCAGGTCCGGGGCGCGTAGCGCCGGGTCGACCGCTTCAGGTCGACTGCTGGTGCCGACCACCGCCGCTCCGGCCCGTACGAGTTGTGCCACGCACTGCCGGAACACGGTCGCCACCGGTCCGGGAGCCTCCGCCGGGGCCAGCGCCTCCACGTCGGTGACCAGCAGCACGGCCGGCCCGGCGGCCAGCGCCTCGGCCGTCACCGCCCGGAGCCGGGCTGCGGCCGAGTCGTTCGTCAACGCCGCGACCTCCGGCGCCCAGAGCGGATGCACCCGGGCGCCGACCTGGGCGGCCACCGCCCGCACCAGGGCCGCCTTGCCGGAGCCGGCCGGCCCGCTCACCAGCACCCCCAGCGCCACTGCGGTGCCCAACCGGCTGAGCACCTCCCGATGGTGGAAACCGAGGTCGAGCAGCTCGGTCAGCTCCTCCGCCTGGGCGCGCAGGCCCGGCAGCTCGTCCACCGACGGTACGGCCCCGACGTTGGCGTCGGCGTCCGACTCGATGTCGGAACCACCAGCCGTCCCGGGCTCCGTCGAACGGCCGTCGACGCTACCGTCGCCAGCGGTGCCGCCCGTCGGCCAACTGCCCTGCCCGACGCCCGTCGTCCAGCCGCCCTGCCCGACGCCCGTCGCCTGGCCGCGCGTTCCGACGCCCGCCGCCCGGCTGGCCGCAGCGGTCGCCGGGGGGACGCCGGTGCCATTGTGGGTCGCGGGACCGTGTTCCCAGGCGACGAGGGTGTCCATGGTGACAAGCGCGCCCGGATCCGGTTCGGCGGCCAACACCCGCAGCAGGGTGCTGGTCCAGGCGTAGCCGACCCGGGTGGAGAGGCTGCGCCGGGCCGCCTCGACCAGGGTGCGGGTCGAGGCGTCCGGCAACACATCCTGCGGCAGCAGGGAGACGTCGTCCCCGGTGGTGACCACCTTGCCGAGCAGCGCCAGCCGCAGCATCTCGGGGGAGACCACCGCGACGACCTCGGCCGGCCCGGCGAGCAGCACCCGGCGGGCCGGGGTGACCGGAGTCGGACTCAGTCTCACCTGCCCGCCGTCGCGTACGCCGAGGTTGCCCAGCATCAGGTCGTCGGCGTGCAGCAGGGCCGCGCTGGCGGTGCCCTCGGCCGCCGCGACGAGGCCGGCGGTCACCCGCCGTCCCGCGAGCCGGACCGGATCACCTGGGCGCAGCGCGAGGGCGGTGAGCGCCTCCGGGTGCAGCCGGACGATGCCCCGCCGGGCGTCCAGTGCGGCCGGCCGCAGGCTCGCGATCAGGGTCAGCTCGGGTTCGCCCACCGCCCGACCCTAGCGTGCGTGTGGAAGCCCCTGGTCAGCCTGCGGGTTCCTCCCCGGTGAGCAGGGACGGGTCGCGGCGGATCAGCTCGGCCAGCCGGGCTGCCGGATCCTCGCTCAGCCCGTCCTGGGCGGCGGACCAGCCGGGCACCGTCTTGACCGACAGTGGCCAGGAAGGTGGCGGCGCGGCCGGCTGTCCGCTGACCGTGACCTCCTGATCGACCCAGGTCACCCGCAGGTCGTACGCCTGCCCGTCGTGCTCGACCCGAGCGGCGACGGACGCCCCCGGGTGCGCGGCGACGGCCGCGCGCAGCGCCTCGGCCACGTCCTCCACCGGGTGCCGTGGCGGGGCCTCGTGGGCCGGTTCGTGGACCCCGGCCCAGCCGGGTCCCGCGTTGCGGCTGTCGGTCCGACCCCAACCGGCACCGGACCCGTGGCCCGGCTCCGGACCGGGCTGGTCGTCGGCCGCCACGGTCGGGTCCGTGGCCCGTCGACGCAGCGCCTCCTCACGCCGACGCATCCGGGCCAGAGTCTCGTCCAGTCCGCCTCTCATCCGCCTCACCCCTTCCCACGAGGGGCCTGCGAGCCGGTCGGCTCAGGCCCGTTTCTCCCGGGTGGCCCGGTCCAGCGCGCGGTCCAGGACGACCAGCAGGGCGTCCCGGACCGAAAGCCGGTCCCGTGCGTCGAACTGCACCAGGGGTACATGTTCGCCGATCGCCAGAGCCCACCGGATCGCACCCAGGTCGTGCGCCAACCGCCCGTCGAAGGCGTTGACCCCGACTACGAACGGCAGTCCCGACCGTTCGAAGAAGTCGATCGCCGGGTAGCAGTCGTCGAGCCGGGCGCTGTCGACCACCACCAGTGCGCCGAGCGCACCCCGGGCCAGGTCGTCCCACATGAAGCCGAAACGGGTCTGGCCCGGCGTACCGAACAGGTAGAGCTTCAGGCTTCGATCGATGGTGACACAACCGAAGTCCATCGCCACCGTGGTGGTGGTCTTTCCGGAGCGCTGACCAGGGTCGTCGACCCCGATCCCGGCGGTGGTCATCTCCGCCTCGGTGGTCAGCGGGGCGATCTCCGAGATCGAGCCCACGGTGGTGGTCTTGCCGACCCCGAAGCCGCCGGCCACCAGGATCTTCACCGGTATCGGCGGGGTCGCCCGGTGCGTACCCGTGGTGGCGGGCGTCGCGGCCGGCGGCCGGTACGGCGGCGGCGCCGGTGCGGCGTGGGCCGGTGGCGGTGGCGCGGTGGCCCGGCCGATGGATGGTGGGGTAGGTGTCGGACCGGCGTAGCGGGCCGCGGCGCTGTTGGCGGCGAGCGCGCCCGGTGGCGCGGCGGGCCAGTCAGGAGATTGCACGGAGTCCATCAATCACTCGCAGGATGACGTCGGGGTCGAGGGCGTCGTCGGCGTCGGTCACGTGTACGTCCAGGTGGCCGGCGGCGCGCAGATCGCCCACCAGCACTCGGGTCACGCCGAAGTGCAACCGGGTCTTGGCGGAGATCTCGGCCACCGAGATCGGCTCACCGCAGAGCGCCACGATCGCCTGGAGTTCCGGGCTCAACCGGGTGGCCGTGACGTTCCTCGCTTCGGTGGTCGGTCGGGCGGTCACCTGGGTCTCCAGGCCGATCGTGGGGTCGGCGCCGGCCACCCGGCCGGCGGTCAGCACGAAGGGGCGAGGTCCGGTCGGCCCGGCCTCCTCGGGCTCCGGTCCGATCGCCGCCGGTGCGCCCGCCGGGCCGGCGGAGCCGGCCGGGGAGGACTCGCGCAGGTAGGGCCGGATGCGGATCACCGGCTCCTGTTCGGCACCGGCGGCGTCGGGATTCATTGCTGTACGGAGTTCTTGAGCTCGGCGATCAGGCGCGGGGTGAGCGCACCGCCGGCCCGACCGGCGAAGAGGGTCATCTCGTAGGCGACGGTGCCCAGGTTCGCCGACCGGTCGGCGACCACGCCGAGCACCGAACCGCTGCTGATCGCACTGATCAGGAGATAACCCTCGGCCATGTCCACCACGACCCGGTTGAGACCGCCCAACGCGTACCAACTGGCGGCCCCGCCGGCCAGGCTGGTCATCCCGGAGACGACTGCGGCGAGCCGCTCCGCGTTGGACCTGTCCTTGATCGCGGACATGGCCATCAGCAGGCCGTCCGACGACACGGCGATCGCCTCCAGCACCCCCGCGGTCCCGGAGGTGAAGGAATCCAGCAGCCAGTTGAAGGTGCGGGCCTCGGGGCTGAGGTCGCCGGCGGGGTGGCTCTGGTGGTCGAGGTTCTCGTGCACGTGCGGGCTGGTCAACGTGGCGTTCCTTCGTCGTCGCTGCGGTCGTTACGGACATCGCGCAGAGCCCGGGCGACGCCCGTCTCGAACGCGTTGATGCGATCGCGGACCTCGGCCGGATCGCCCGGGTCCTGGGTGAGCGGTTGTTGCGGTAGCTGCGCGATCAAGTTGGCGCCGGGCACCCTGCGGGACAGCTGAGTCAGCCCCGGCGGAGCGGGCGGCTCGACCGGCTGCGGCAGCGCGTCGGCCTGGCTCAACTCGGCCCGGCGTACCCCCGACTCGAACGCCTCGACGGCGGCGCGAGCGGCGCTCGGGTCCACGCTGCTGGAGTCGGCCCGGCCCACCTTCGGTGCCGTCCTCGGCAGGCTGGCGCCGGGCACCCGCTGCCGGATGCCGGGCATCGGGGCCGGCGGGGTGGCCGAAGCCGGTGTGACCTGCGGCACCGTCACGGTCGCCGCGTCGATTGCGGCCGATTGCTCGTCGGTCTTCCCGACGGGCTCCGGGCCGGTGCCGAACGCGTCCCAGGACTCGGACAGTTCCATGCTCTCGGTTGCCCGGGTCAGCAACGTGGGATTGAACCCGACCGGTTCCGGCACGGGGGTGGCCAGGTCCACTGACGCCTGGGTGTCCCGGGTCGGTGGCACCGCTTCGAGCTGGTGCCGGGCCGGCAGGGCGGCCACCGGCGCGGCCCGGCCGACCGGTGGAACGGGGAGGCCGGCCGGCTCGGGCGTCCCGACGACCAGCGACGTACGGGGAATCCGGAGGGTCGCGGTGACGCCGCCGCCCGGGGTGGCGGAGAGATCGACCGCCCACCGGTGCCGGCGGGCCAACCGACCCACCACGAACAGCCCCAGCACCTCGGTCGGAGCAAGGTCCAGCCGCTCCCGTCGGGTGATGCGGGCGTTCTCGTCGGCCAGCCGCGCCTCGGTCATGCCGATGCCGTGGTCCACCACGGTGAGCTGTACGCCGCTCTCGGTGAGTTCGCCGCTGACCAGCACCCTGGTGTGCGGCGGCGAGAAGACGGTGGCGTTCTCCATCAGTTCGGCGAGCGCCAGCACCAGGTCGCCGACGATCGCGGGTGCGGCGGCGGCCTCGGTCGGCACCTGGACGTCCACCCGGGTGTAGTCCTCGATCTCACCGAGGGCGAGGCGGACCACGTTGGCCAGCGGAACCGGCGCGACGTGCGCGACGTCACCCACCGCGCCGGAGAGCACCACGAGGTTGCCCGCGTTGCGCCGCAGCCGGCTGGAGATGTGGTCGAGCCGGTACAGGTTCTCCAACCGCCCCGGATCGGTCTCCTGCTGCTCCAACCGGTCGATCAGGGCGATCTGCCGACCGACCAGGTTCTGGGTACGCCGGCCGACGTGGCCGAACATCTGGGCGACGTTGCGTCGGCTCGCCGCCTGCCGCTCCACCAGCCGTGCGGCCGTGTGCTGTACCCGTTCGAAGGCGCGGGCCAGGTCGCCGACCTCGTCCCTGGCACGGACATCGACGGGATCGAGGCGAACGGGTTGGGCGTTGTCGACCTCGTCGTCGGCCACCCGGACCAGCTCGGACTCGGCGACCCGGGCGACCCGGTCCGCGGAGCGGGTGAGCCGGGTCAGTGGCCCGGTCACCGTGCGGCCGATGGCCAGGGCGAGCAGCACCACGCCGACCAGGATCACCGCGACCAGCACGGTCACCCAGTACGCCCCGGAGAGCGCCGTCTGCCGTTGTGCGCGTACCTCGGCGGTCACGTCGGCGACCAGTTTCTTCTCGACGAACTGACCCAGCGTGATCAGCGAGGAAACGGTGGGGAAGAGAGCCTGGATGGGGATGTCCGCCACCGCGGCCACCGGGTCCAGGGCGCTCTGTTGGAGGAACTCGGGGCTGGTTCGGGCGTCGACAGCGGTCTGCTCGATGTTCACAAGCGCCTGCTGCTCCGGGGTGAGCAGGCCGAGCATCTTGCTGCTCTCCGACTGGAGGGTGGCCATGTTGGCCACGAAGGCGGTGGCGAACTGCGGGTTCGGCGAGGCGGCGACCAACACGATCAGGGCACCGCCGCTGCTGAGGCCCTCGCTCTTGCGCAGGATGCTGTCCAGGGCCAGCGTCTGGCGTCCGGCCGGGGTCCGGGTGTCCACGTCGTGCGGCAGCCGCAACGAGTCGATCAGGGCGATGTGGACCGGCCCGTACGCGCCGATGACCTGCGGCGGCGCGGCCTGTCCGGCCAGTACTGCCGTGCGTACCTCGGCGAGTTGCGCAACGCCGTCGAGTGCCGTGTCCACCTCGGCCGGAAGGTCACCGTCGAAATCGGCCCGCAGATCGACGATCCGGTCGTCCACCTCCGCGATCTCCTGCACCAGCGTGGTGCGCTCGACCTGCCCGAGCAGGAGCCCGACGGCGAGCATCCGTTCCCGCTGCAGGTGCTGAAGCAGGGTGCCGACCCGACTGGCGAGCTGGACGGTCTGGTCGATGTCGGCGGCCCGCTGGGCCACACCGGCTCGTTCCCAGACCACCGGCAGGGTCAGCCCAAGCATGCCGAGCAGGGGGATGGTCACCAGCAGGCTGAGTTTGCCGCGGATGCGGAGCCTACCGAGCAGCATCGAAGGGCCTCCACCGATCCGGCTCGTGGACCTGTCCCACCGGCTGAAGCGCCGGTGGTGGTTCGACGGGACGTGACCCGACGGCACCCCACTGGATGCCGGACGGCGGAGGCGGCACGACTCCGCCTGCCGGCACGCCGCCGCCTGCCGACGCGGCGGAGGTGTCTCTCGGACGGGACATCCAGCCGCTCACCGCGAGACCGACCAGCAGCAGTGCGGCGAGGCCGCCCGCGCCGAGAATCAGCAGGCGATCCCGGTCCAACCCGTCGAGTCGCTCCACCAGCAGCCGGTCGATCTCGTCGAGAAGGACCGGGTGGAGTTGCTTCGCGGCCTGCTGCGCCTCGTTGCGGGCGGCGAGGAGCCGCGTCGTGTCGACCGTGCCGGCCCGATCGACCGGCTGGGAGTGCAGGGCCATCGTCTCGACGGCGCGCTGGTAGGCGTCGAAGGGGGTGAGCACGTTCGCACCCAGGTCGGCACTTTCCGTGTTCTCCACCACCGCCCGCAGGTTGCTGGCCAGGTCGTTGGCGGGTTGCAGGGCGGCAGCCCGGAGGGTGGCCAGCTGGCTGAGCGACTGGATCCGTTCGGCCGTGGGCCGGCGGTTCATCAGGACGGCCAGGTCGGTGAGGCGGCCGGCGGCCACCATCGCCTCCGGCATCTCCTCCGCGACGCCGTCCTGCAGGAAGTACGCGTCGACACCGGGGTCCCGGATCAGGCCGGAGGTCTCCCGGACCTTGCCGTGCAGGGCCAACAGCAGGTCGGTGACCTCGCCGTACACGGTGAAGGCGGTCTCCGGGTCGGCCAGTGAGCGTTCGGGGAGCGCCTCCAACTTCGCGCGGAGCCCGGCCCACCGCTCGCTGGTGCTCAACTCACCACCGATGCGCGCGTCGACCGCGGCGGCCCGCTCGACCGCCTGGTCGAGGGTGTCCCGGCGCAGCGACCGGCCGGTGACGGCGGCGCTCTGCGCGTCGACAAGCGCGTCGGTCACCGGACCGAGGGCGCGGAGGTACTCGACGCCGAGCCGTTCCCGCCCGACGACCTCGCGGTCGTTGTCGACGAACTGGTGTGCCTGTACGACGAGGAACGCCACCGGCAGCAGCAGCGCGGTGGCGAGTAGCAGCGGCAACAGCCGGCCCGGTGTCCGGGGCCGGCGACGGACCCGCGGAGCGGGAACGGTCATGGTTGTCTCCTCCGGCATGGCGCAGGTTGTCCGACGGCGTCGACGAGCCGGTCCCGTGCGCCGGACCGGAAAACTAATCGAAGGCTGGTGCTATCGGTCGGCCGGCAACCGTCAGCTTTGCGTCACTTCGAGCGATGTGACTCACGGCGATCAATTCGCTCACGGTAAGTGCCGTTCATGTGGGAGATAGGCGTACTTGAGTATAGATTCGAGCGAAAGGCAGGAATTTCCGCGATGCGAAGTCATCCCAAAGGTTCGCCGACTGGACGCTGTGCGGATGACCTTCGCCGGATGACGATCGGGCTACCAGAACGGACGTACGGCGGATCTCAGCTAATACCCAGGTTTCGGGCCGTACCGTGTGCCCAATGAGATCGCCGTTCTCGGCCGCGCGGATCCGACGTGCCCTGCCCACCGGTCGCCGGGCCGTCGCCGCCACCGCGGCTGTCGTCCTGCTGGCGGCGGCCGTGGTGTGGGCGGTGTGGCCGGACCGGCCGGCCTTCCGCACGGAGTCCGCGATGCTCACCGTCCGGTCCGGACCGGACGGTGACGAGCCGGTCGACCTGGACACCACGCTGTACCTTCCGCTCGACGCCGCCGCCGGCCGCGAGGTGCCGGCGGTCCTGCTCGCCCACGGCTTCGGTGGCACCAAGGAGTCGGTCCGCACCGACGCCGAGGATCTGGCGGACCGGGGGTACGCCGTACTGACCTGGACCGCGCGCGGCTTCGGTCGCAGCGGCGGCCAGATCCACCTGGACAGTCCCGACCACGAGGTACGCGACGCGCAGCGGCTGCTGGACTGGCTCGCCGCGCGTCCGGAAATCCGCACCGACGCCACCGGCGATCCCCGGGTGGGTGTGGTCGGCGGCTCCTACGGCGGTGCCCTGGCACTGCTGCTCGCCGCCCAGGACCAGCGGGTCGACGCGATCGTTCCCATGATCACCTGGAACGACCTGTCCCGCGCCTTCCTGCCGGAGAGCACCGGCGGCGAGCCGACCGAGGGCGTGTTCAAGTCCGGCTGGGCCGGCATCTTCTTCGGCGGCGGCGGAAACGTCGGCTCCGGCCCGGCCGGGATCTCCGGCACCGGCGCCGAGACGCCGGAGGGCGCGCCCGGCGCCGGGCCGCCCAGCCCCGCCCCGGGCCAGGGACCCGGCACCGCACCCGGCGCACCGGCCGTCGGCGGTCTGCCCGATCCCTCCTGCGGACGGTTCGCCGCCGACGTCTGCGCCGCGTACCTGCGCATCGCCGCCACCGGCCGGGCCGACCAGGGCGCCGTCGACCTGCTGCGCCGGTCCAGCCCGGCCGGGGTGCTGGACCGGATCACCGCGCCCACCCTGCTGGTGCAGGGCGCGGCGGACACCCTCTTCCCGCTCGCCGAGGCCGACGCCAACGCCCGGGGCATCGCCGCGAACGGCACCCCGGTCCGGGTCGCCTGGTTCACCGGCGGCCACGACGGCGGCTCCGGACCGCAGACCGACTCCGACCGGGTGAAGTTCCTGACCGCGCAGTGGCTCGACCACTACGTGTCCGACGACGGTGACTCGCCCGGCGACACCTTCACCTTCTCGCGGATCGCCGGCTTCGACGCCATGGACCGTGGTTTGGTCGCCACCGGTTACCGCACCGAGGACTATCCCGGTATCGGCGGCGACTCCCGGGTGGAGGTGGCCGTGGCCGGCCCGGCTCAGCCGGTGGCCAACCCGCCCGGCGGCAACCCGGCCGCGATCTCCTCGGTGCCGTTCGCCGGTTCGCTGAGCTCGCTGCTCGGCGGGGTGGCCGGCGACATACCCGGGCAGCACGCCCGGTTCGAGTCCGAGCCGTTGACCGAGGCGGTCGACATCGTCGGTACGCCGACCGTGTCGCTGCGCGCCGCGTCGAGCAGCGGCGAGGCCGTCCTCTTCGCCAAGCTCTACGTGGTCGACCCGGAGGGGGCGGCAACCCTGCCCAGCGGCCTGATCGCGCCGATCCGGCTCACCGGCCTGCCGGCGAGCGTCGACGCCGCCGCGCCGGTCACCGTCACCCTGCCGGCGATCGTGCACCGGGTGGAGGCCGGGCACCGGCTCCGGCTGGTGGTGGCCACCTCGGACCAGGCGTACACGACCCCGATCGAGCCGGCGGTCCACACCGTCGCGGTCGGCGACACGCCGATCAGCCTGCCGACTGTCGACAGCGACCCGATCCCCACCGAGGCGGCGCTCTGGCGCTGGATCCTGGTCGGGCTGCTCGCCGCGATCGTGGTCGGGCTCGTCGTGCTCGTGGCCGTGCTGCGCCGCCGGCACCGTCGCCAGGACACCTCCGTGCATCCGGAGTACGCGGACACCCCGCTGGCCGTGCGCCGGCTGCGCAAGGAGTACGCCGACGGCTTCGTCGCGGTCTCCGAGGTGGACTTCGAGGTGCACCCCGGTCAGGTGGTCGGCCTGCTCGGGCCCAACGGCGCCGGCAAGACCACCACGCTGCGGGTGCTGATGGGGCTGACCCAGCCGACCGCGGGGGAGATCTACGTCTTCGGGCACCGTCTGGTGCCCGGCTCGCCGGTGCTGTCGCGGATCGGTGCGCTGGTGGAGGGGCCGGGGTTCCTGCCGCATCTGTCCGGCCTGGAGAACCTTGAGGCGTACTGGCGGGCGACTGGCCGGCCGAAGGCCGACGCCCACTTCGAGCAGGCACTGGAGATCGCCGGGCTGGGTTCCTCGGTACACCGGCGGGTGCGTAAGTACAGCCACGGCATGCGGCAACGCCTCGCCATCGCCCAGGCCATGCTCGGTCTGCCGGAACTGCTGGTGCTCGACGAACCGACCGACGGGCTGGACCCACCGCAGATTGCCGAGATGCGCCGGGTACTCCAGCGGTACGCGACCGACGGTCGGGCGGTGCTGGTCTCCAGCCACCTGCTCGCCGAGGTGGAGCAGACCTGTACCCACGCCGTGGTGGTGAACAAGGGCCGCATCGTCGCCTCCGGACCGGTCGAGGAGATCGTCGGTGACTCGCCCAGCGTGCTGTTCGAGGTGAGCGACCCGACCGCGGCCCGGACCGTGCTCGACGGCCTCGGCCGCGTACGCGTGCTGGACGACGCCGACGGGCAGTTGGTGGTGGACACCAACGGCACCGCCCGCAGCGAAGTGGTCGCCGAGCTGGTCCGGGCCGGCATCGCGGTGGACCGGGTGGTGCCCCGGCGCCGCCTGGAGGACGCCTTCCTCGCCCTGGTGGGCGAGAACTCTCGGGGAAGCGGGGACCGGTGATGGCGGGATCGACTGTCGAGCCGACGGGGGACACGACAAGCGTCGCCGCCTCGGGAGCGGCGGCGGGTTACCGGCCCGCCCGGACGCTGCCGTTCGGTGCCGAGTTCCGCCGGCAGGCGTCGCGTCGGCGTACCCAGTTGGCGCTCGGCTTCATGGTGCTGCTGCCGCTGATCATCCTGATCGCGTTCCAGTTCGACACCAACGACGACGACAACGGCGGGGGCGAGTTCGGCAGCCTGATCGATCTCGCCACCTCTGGTGGGTTGAACTTCACCCTCTTCACCATCTTCGTGTCCGCCTCGTTCCTGCTTGTCGTTGTGGTCGCGCTGTTCTGCGGCGACACGGTGGCGAGCGAGGCGAGTTGGGGAAGCCTGCGCTACCTGTTGGCGATTCCGGTGCCCCGCGCCCGACTGCTCACGGTGAAGCTGCTTGTCGCGCTCGCGTACTCGGCGCTGGCACTGATCCTGCTCGCCGGCACGGCACTGGCCATCGGCACCCTGCGCTACGGCTGGTCGCCGCTGCGCAGCACGGTCGCCGCGCAGTTGGAGCCGGGCGAGGGGCTGCTGCGGTTGCTCGCGGTGCTCGGGTACCTGGCGATCGTCCTGCTGGTGGTCGCGGGCCTGGCCTTCCTGCTGTCGGTGACCACCGACGCGGCGCTGGGCGCGGTGGGTGGCGCGGTGCTGCTGTGGATTCTCTCCAGCATCCTGGACCAGATCACCGCGCTCGGCGCGATCCGGTCCTTTTTGCCGACCCACTACAGCACCGCGTGGTTGGGACTGCTCTCCACGCCCGTACAGACCGACGACATCGTGCGGGGCACGGTCTCGGCGATCTGCTACGCGACCGTGTTCTGGGGCCTGGCGTTCTGGCGTTTCACCCGCAAGGACATCACCAGCTGAGCCCGTTGTCCGCGCCCGCTCGGCCCGTGTGCTCCGTCCGGTCAGAGCAGCGGGACCGGTGTGGTGGGCGGCGGGTTGGGCACCGCCCGCGTCGGCTCCGGCGTGCTCGGCTCGCGTTTCTGCCAGGCGCTGACCCCGAGCCGGTCGGTGTTGCCCAGGTCGATGTGGCCCTGTATGACGACCCGTTGCGCGGGTCGGCCGCGCAGCGGGGCGACGTCGAGGTGCTCGGCGTTGGTCGCCACCACTGTCGGGTTGTCGACCAGGTTGCGCCAGAGCAGGGCGGTGCCGGCCGCCTCGCCGGGGGCCAGGACCAGGGGGCGGGGTGGGTCGTCGAAGCCGGACGTGATCCCCTTCGCGCCCCGGATCACCCGAACCGGGATGACGTCGCCGTCCGCGTCCCGCAGTCGCGGCTCAGGGTAGCCGTGCAGCCGGTAGGGGCGGTCGCCGCAGTTGACCAGTTCCAGGCCCATCGCCCGCAGCCCCATCGCGGCGCTGACGCCGCGGTAGGTGATCCGCACACCGGAGTCGGGGCAGCCGGACGTAGGGCCGTTGCTTCCCCCGGGATCGCCGTCCCGGGAGGGCGTGCCGCCGAGCTCGGCGGCGTCGGACGGAGCGCTGCCGGGTCCACGGGAAGCCGGGGTCGGGCCGGGCGGCGCACTCGCGAGGCCGCCGGCCGGGGCGCAGCCGGCGAGCAGGCCGAGCGTTGCGGTGATCGAGACCGACACGGCGACGAGCCGACGCCCACCGGGGGCCGGGCTGCGGACCGTTGTGGGTGGCATCGGAGCATCGTCGCACCCGGCCACGGCGGCTTGTGCTCCCGCCACCCACGTAAGCAGACCATAAGGTTTCCGTGGTAGGGGTACCCCCGAAAGTTTCGGCCGCTAGACTGAGTGTGGGAGCGTTCCCAACAAGAGAGATTGCATCGACAACTATCTATAGATTCCGCATTCTGGTACCACCACCCCACTCGTAGGAGGTACCAATGCGTACTGACCGGTTCGGCGGGCCGGCTCTGTCCCTGTTCCGCATTGTCATCGGGCTGTTATTTCTCATTCACGGCATGTCGTCCGTCTTCGGCGTCTTCGGCGGCAACCGTGGCACCGGCGAGGCGGTGCCGCTCGGCCAGTGGCCGGGCTGGTACGCCGCGATGATCCAGTTGATCTGCGGTGCCCTCGTGCTCCTCGGCCTGTTCACCCGACCCGCGGCTCTGGTGGCGTCGGGCTCCATGGCCTACGCGTACTTCGTCGTCCATCAGCCCGAGGCGCTGCTGCCGCTGCGCAACAACGGCGAACTGTCCGTCCTCTTCTGCTGGGCGTTCTTCCTGGTGGCGGTGCTCGGCCCGGGCACCTGGGCGGTGGACACGCTCTGGCGACGCGGGGCCGCCACGGTCGCCCTGGCCGAGGACGAACGGCGGTCCGTGCCAGCCTGACGGTGATGCTCAGCGGCGCCGGGGGCACGAACGGCGCCGCTGAGGTTTCGCTCACAGGCTGAGATTGGCAGGCGACGGCCGCGTCCGGATTGCCTAGACTCGGCGACACAACTGCATACCTCATCCAGAGGGGCTGAGGGATACGGCCCGACGACGCCCCGGCAACCACCTCGCGCGCTCACCGTTGAGCGTCCGGCGGGGCAGGTGCCAATTCCGTCCCCGCCGCAGGGTGCGATGCGGGGAAAGATGAGAGGACTTCGACATGACGTCGACGCTCGCCCCGTCCGGCATCGACACCGCCGCCAGCCCCGCCCGTGCCCTGGTCTGCCGGGCCTGTTCGGCCCGCTACCCGCTCGCCGCCCAGCACGCCTGTTACGAGTGTTTCGGCCCGCTGGAGGTCGACTACGACCCGGCCGCACTCGCCACCGTCACCCGCGAGCAGATCGAGGCCGGCCCGCGCAACCTCTGGCGCTACGCCGCCCTGCTGCCCGCCGGCCAGGACCCGGCCGCCCGGGTCACCCTGGACCCGGGTTTCACCCCGCTGGTGGCCGCCGACCAGCTCGCCGCCGAGTTGGGCATCACCGCTCCGCTCTGGGTCAAGGACGACAGCGCCAATCCCACCCACTCCTTCAAGGACCGGGTGGTGTCGGTGGCGCTGACCGCCGCCCGCGCGCTGGGCTTCTCCCGGTTCGCCTGCGCCTCCACCGGCAACCTGGCCAACTCCGTGGCCGCGCACGCCGCCCGGGTGGGTGCGCCCTCCGTGGTCTTCATCCCCAGCGACCTGGAGCAGGGCAAGGTCGTCACGACCGCCGTCTACGGCGGTGACCTGGTCGCCATCGACGGGTCGTACGACGACGTGAACCGGCTCTGCGGCGAACTGGTCGAGACCGACGAGTTCGAGGACACCGCCTTCGTCAACGTCAACGTGCGGCCGTACTACGCGGAAGGGTCCAAGACGCTCGGCTACGAGGTGGCCGAGCAACTCGGTTGGCGGATCCCCGCCCAGGTGGTCATCCCGATGGCCTCGGGCGAGCTGCTCACCAAGATTGACAAGGCGTTCAGCGAGCTGGTCGAGATCGGCCTGGTCGAGGCCCCGGCCGGTGGCTGGAAGGTCTTCGGGGCGCAGTCGGCCGGCTGCAACCCGATCGCCACCGCACTGCACGGCGGCACCGACGTCATCACCCCGGTCAAGCCGACCGGGATCGCCAAGTCGCTGAACATCGGCGACCCGGCCGCCGGGCTGTACGCCCTGGAGGCGGTGCGCCGCACCGGTGGCTGGATGGACTACGCCGACGACGACGAGATCCGATCGGGGGTACGCCTGTTGGCGCGTACCACCGGGGTCTTCGCGGAGACGGCCGGCGGGGTGACCGTGGCGGTGCTGCGCAAGCTTGTCGAATCGGGCCGGCTGGACCCGACCGCCGAGACGGTGGTGTTCAACACCGGCGAAGGACTGAAGACCCTCGACGCGGTCGCCGGCGAGGTCGGCCCCACCCACCGGATCAAGCCTTCGTTGCGGGCCGCCCGCGACGCGGGCCTGCTGACCTGACGACGAACGGATTAGTAAGCGGCATTTCGCAGGGAGTGAGCGAAACACGCCGCCAGGGACTTGACGACCGCAAACGGACGGCGCAAGATGCTCCGTGCGGGAGGGCGCTTCGCCGTAGACTTTCAGTCTTTACGACCCAGCGCCGGAGGCGTTGTGCGATCGTCCCTCCCGACCAACGTCCGAGCGGGCCAGCGAAAATTCGCTGGCCCGCTCGTCTGTCGCTGGCGCAGGCTGCCGGCATGACCATCACCATCACCCCGGTCTGGGCCGCCGACGAGGCGGCCGTCGAGCAGGCGTATCAGATCGGTGCCGCACAGGTGGCCGCCGACGAGCCGGACTTCCCGCCGCTCTGCCGGCGACGATTCACCGCCCTGCTCCGCCATCCGATGCCGGGCTACGAAACCAGCATGCTGCTGGCGTGGATCGACGGTGTGCCGGCCGGTTTTCTCCGGCTGGACCTGCCGCAGCTGGACAACACCGAGAACGCCTCCGCTGAGCTGATCGTGCATCCGGCACGACGCCGCCGAGGCGTCGGCCGAGCGTTGGCCGAACATGGCCTCGGCCTGCTGCGCGAGCGCGGGCGTAAACGGGTGAGTGCGATGAGCCGGGCGGAGCTTGCCGGCGAGCCCGGCCGCCGGTCGCCGGGTAACGCATTCGCTGCGGCCATGGGCGCGGTCGACGCCCTGACCGATGTGCGGCGACGCCTCGACACCGCCGACCTCGATCAGGCGAAGCTGGACGCGCTGCTGGCCGACGCCCGGGATCGCTCGACCGGCTACCAGGTGCTGTGCTGGCGCGGGTACACGCCCGACGACCTGGCCGCCGACGTGGCGTACCTCGACGGACGGCTGCTGGCCGACGCGCCGATGGGCGATCTGGCGTGGGAGCCGGAGCAGGTCGACGCCGACCGTCTGCGCGGCACCGAGTCGGCGCTGGACGCGCGGGGTCGGCGGCGTTACCACGTCGGCGTCCGCCACGAGGCATCCGGTCGGCTGGTCGCGTGGACGCTGTTGGACGTCGGTGCCTCCGCGGACTGGCACTCGTTCCAGCAGATCACAATCGTCGACCCCGAGCACCGGGGACACCGGCTGGGCCTACTCGCCAAGATCGAAAACTTGCGGCACCTGCTCGCCCACGAGCCGGGCGTACGAGTGATCGACACCTTCAACGCGGCCAGCAACGACCACATGATCGCCATCAACGAGCAGCTCGGTTTCCGGGTGCAGGACCGGTGGAGCAACTGGCAGCTCAACGTGTGACAGGCGAAAACCGGTGGCGGTGGCCGGGCGGTGCCGGCACGCTCACCGCCATGGACATCGCCGTCATGCCGTACGAGTCCACCGACGAGGCAGCGCTCGACGAGGCGTACCGCGTTGTCGCGGCGGCGCAGGCGGTCGACCTGCCCGATCTGCCGGTGGGAGACCGGGCCGAGTTCGGGCTCCTGGTCGCCCATCCGCCGCACGGCAACGTGATCCATCAGGCGTTGGCCCGGCGGGACGGCGAGGTGGCCGGTCACCTGCGGATGCGGCTGCCGCAACTGGAGAACACCGGCATCGCCACCGTCGAGCTGACCGTCGATCCGGCGCGGCGGCGGCGGGGGGTGGGCCGAGCACTGCTGGCGTACGCCCGGAAGGTGGCCGCCGAGCACGGCCGCGAGCGGTTGATCGGTGAGACCCCCGGGCCGCTGCCCGGCGGACCGGGGCGGGAGGCGCCCGGGGCGGCCTTCGCGGCGGCGGCCGGCGCGCAGGCCGCGTTGGCAGAGGTGCGGCGTCGACTGGACACCACGCGGCTGGACCCGGCGGCTCTGACCGCCCTGCACAATGCTGCCCGCACCCGGGCCGCCGGTTACCGGACGGTGGCCTGGCGCGGGCCGGTGGCCGAGGAGTACGTGGTCGACATCGCCAGGCTGGAGAGTCGGCTGCTCGTCGACGCGCCGATGGGGGATCTCGCGATCGAGGCGGAGCAGGTGGACGCCGCGCGGCTGCGGGAGATCGAGCGGATCCAGCGATTGCGGGGCCGACGGCGTTACCACGTCGGCGCGGTGCACGAGGCCACCGGCCGGATGGTCGCCTGGACGATGATCGACAGGGGCCCGTCGACGCCGTGGCACGCCTGGCAGGAGATCACCATCGTCGACCCCGCACACCGGGGTCATCGCCTCGGCCTGCTCGTCAAGGTCGAGAACCTTCGGCACGCACTTGCCCACGAGCCGGGCCTGGCCGCGATCGACACCTGGAACGCGGCGGTCAACGATCACATGATCAGCATCAACGAGCAGCTCGGGTTCCGCCCGGTCGACGCCTGGACCGATTGGCAGCTGACCATCTGAAGTTGTGACACGCCCCTACTGATCTGAGGGCTTCGTGTTGCATGATGGCGGGCATGACGGAGACCCCGCACCCCCGCTACGACAGGCACGCCGAGACCCTCAACCGCGCGCTGACCGCGATCACGGAGCGGGGATACTGGTCCGCCTACCCGGAATCACCAAGCCCACGGGTGTACGGCGAGACCGCCGCCGCCGACGGCAAGGCCGCCTTCGAGGCGTACCTGGGCGGGGACTTCCCGCTCGACCAGCCGGGTGGCGGCGACCGGGTCGCCACCGAGCACAGCCCGTTCGGCGTCGCCCTGAACGTCCGCTACCCGCACGCCGACGCCGAACAACTGGTCACCGCCGCGTCAGCGGCGCTGCCCGCCTGGCGGGACGCCGGCCCGCAGACCCGGGTGGGTGTCTGTCTGGAGATCCTCGACCGGCTGCACAAGAACATCTTCGAGCTGGCCAACGCGGTGCAGTTCACAAGTGGTCAGGCGTTCGTGATGGCCTTCCAGGCCGGTGGCGCGCACGCCCTGGACCGCGCGCTGGAGGCGCTGGCCTACGCGTACGCGGAGATGACCCGGCACCCGGGCACCGCCGGCTGGGAGAAGGCCGCCGGCAAGGGCGACCCGCTGCGGATGTCCAAGACCTTCCACGTGGTGCCCCGGGGCGTGGCCCTCGTCATCGGCTGCAACACCTTCCCGACCTGGAACTCGTACCCGGGTCTGTTCGCCTCGCTGGTCACCGGCAACCCGGTCGTGGTCAAGCCGCACCCGCGCGCCGTGCTGCCGCTGGCCATCACCGTGCGGTACGCCCGGGAGGTGCTCGCCGAGGCCGGCTTCGACCCGAACCTGGTGCTGCTGGCCGCCGAGGCCCCCGGCGAGAAGCTCGCCTCGACGCTGGCCCTGCACCCGGCGGTGAAGATCGTCGACTTCACCGGCTCCACCGAGTACGGCGACTGGTTGGAGGCGAACGCCCGCCAGGCGGCGGTGTACACCGAGAAGGCGGGGCTCAACACGGTGGTGATCGACTCCACCGACGACTTCGCCGGGATGTGCCGCAACCTGGGCTTCACGCTGACGCTCTACAGCGGGCAGATGTGCACCACCTCGCAGAACATCTTCATCCCCCGGGACGGCATCGACACCGATCAGGGGCACAAGAGCTTCGACGAGGTGGCCGGCGGCATCGCCGCGGCGGTCGGCAAGCTCACCGGTGACCCGGCCCGCGGGGTGGAACTGACCGGCGCGATCGTCAACGACGGGGTGCTGGAGCGGCTGAATGAGGTGACCAAGGTCGGTTCGCCGGTGCTGGAGTCGCGTACCGTCGAGCACCCCTCGTTCCCGGACGCCGTGGTGCGTACGCCGGCCATCGTGAAGTTGGACGCGGGTGACACCGAGACCTACTCGCGGGAGTGGTTCGGGCCGATCTCCTTCGCCATCGCCACCGACTCCACGGCGCACAGCCTGGAGATCCTGCGCTCGACCGTGGGCGAGAAGGGCGCCCTCACCGCGGCGGTCTACTCCACCGACGACGCGGTGCTGGACGCCACCGAGGCGGCGGCGATCGAGGTCGGGGTGCACCTGTCGGCCAACCTCACCGGCGGCGTCTTCGTGAACCAGTCGGCGGCCTTCTCCGACTTCCACGGCAGCGGAGCGAACGCGGCGGCGAACTCGGCGTTGACCGACGGGGCGTACGTGGCGAACCGGTTCCGGGTCGTGCAGAGCCGTCGACACGTCTGAGAGCTGATGCGGCTCCGGGGTATTCCCCGGAGCCGCCCGGGTCGGCGATCGTCCGTCGGGTCTACGCGGCCCTGCGCATCTGGAGTTCGCGCAGGGTGGGGATGTTGGGGTGCGGGACGCGGACACCTGTGTCGACGAAACCCAGCCGCTGGTAGGCCCGGTAGGCGAGGTCGTTGCCGACCACGACCTCGAGCATCAGCTCGTTCCGTCCGCAGGCCCGGGACCAGTGCGCCACCCCACCGACCAGCTCCGCGAGCAGGCCGGTGCCCCGCCAGCTCGGAGTGATGTAGACGGCGTAGAGCACGGTCACCCCCGGCTCGGCCGGGTGCGCCATGCCACCGACGTGCCCGACGAGCCGGCCGCCCGGATCCGCCACGAACTGCGCCGTGTCGGGGCCGGCGGAGACCCGGGCGACCCGGGCGGCGTACTCGGCGTGTGGTCGGGCCGCGGCCTCGGCGATCGTCTCCAGGAAGGCCAGCGGCGCGTCCGCGAGCATCTCCAGGCGCAGCGCCCGCATCCGAGCTGTGTCGGCTGGCTCGACTCGGCGGATGACGGCCCGGCGCAGCGCCGTCCCGTCGGTGACGCTTGTCATGCCGGAATGCTTATCACAATGACGTACGACGATGCGGACGACTGTAATACGCCCGATTTGTGGTCGTGCGCCGTCGTCACTCCTCGTGTAGCGTGCGATTTCGGTCACCCGTTTCAGTGGTCGTCGCCGACCGCTGAAACCGGTGGTTTCCGGGTGCCGGTTCGCTGGCGGCCCGAGGTAGTGGAACGCCGTGCAGAGTGAGGAAAACACCGTGGCACAAGGCACCGTGAAGTGGTTCAACGCCGAGAAGGGCTACGGCTTCATCGCCGTCGACGGCGGGCAGGACGTCTTCGTTCACTTCTCTGCGATCGAGATGGACGGCTACAAAGCGCTGGACGACGGTCAGCGGGTGGAGTTCGAGATCGCCCAGGGCCAGAAGGGCCCACAGGCGGAGCGGGTGCGCGTCATCGCCTGAGCGCCGACCACCCACCCCCCACCGACCGATCGTCGTCGGGGTGGCGTGACCATCGCCGGAGGGGGCAGCGGTGCCGGCGCCCCACAAGGGAAGATCATGGGCCGAGCCAGCCGTCGCTGAGGAGGTCCCATGTCCGACCAGCCGCCCCCGACAGGTCCGTCCTCTCCGCCTCCGGGTGAGCCGCAGCCGCCCGCCGGATGGGTCGGTCAACCACCCCTCCCGGGCCAGCCTGCGTACGGTGCGCAGCCGGCTCATCCCATGCAGCCGTCCCACCCCGGCATGACGCCGTATCCCGGCCAGCCGTTCTACGGCTGGTACCCCCCGGGCGGCTACGGCCTCGACCCCTCCGACGCCCTGGTGACCCCGCCCGGGGCCGGGCTGGGCGGCTGGTTCGCCCGGTGTGTGGGTGCCGCCCGCCGGGGGTGGCGACCCCTGCTGCCGATCCTCGTACTCACCCAGGCGCTGCCGGCCGCGGTGCTGTCGGTGCTCGTGTTGGCCGTGGACCCCTCGGCCCGCTGGGACGCCCAGCTCGCCAGCGACTCCGCCGCGCTGCCGGCGAACTTCTGGTCCGATCTCGCGACGCTCCTGGTCGTGGTACTCGGTGGCAGCCTGCTGCTCGGTGTGGTGCAGGCCGTCGGCTGGGCCGCCGGCACCTGGGTGATCGCCCGGCAGGCGGTCGGCGAGTCGGCCGGCCTCGGTGCCGCCCTGCGCTACGGAGCGCGTCGGGCGCTCGGTCTGTGGGGCTGGACACTGCTCATCACCCTGATCGTCACCTTCGGATTCTGTCTGTGCTTCCTGCCCGGCGTGTACGCGGCGTTCGCGCTGGCCCTGGCCGGCCCGGTCTACCTCTTCGAGCGGCACGACCCGCTCAGCAGGTCGCATCGAATGCTGCGTGACCGGCTGGGGCTGCTGCTCGGCCGGGTGGCGCTTGTGGGTGCCGCCGTGATCGGTTTCTCACTGGCCGCGAGCGTGCTGGAGTCGCTGGCGATCCTGCCGTTCGGCACCACTCCGTTGGACTCGCCGGGCACGGCGGTGGGCGCGGTGCTGACGATTGCGGTGGTCGCGGTGCTGACGCTGCCGGCGTACCTCGCGCAGCTGGTCGGGCTGGTCGTCACCTACGCCGAGCAGCGGGCACACGAGGGCCCGGTGAACGCCGCCCAACTGGCAGCCGAACTCGGCTGACCCGGGCCATCGTGCTTGCACTCGGCAGGGCAGAGTGCTAAACAAGTCATTGGCACTCGCATGGCGTGAGTGCCAGCTGGTCGGGACGGTGGGGCTGCGGTCGCGCTCGTGACATAACCACGGGTGGGGCACGTGGCCGGTCGTCGCGGGCTATCCGGCCCGGCCGAGGAGACGTCGCCGTCGCCAGGTGGCGACGTCCCAAGGTGCGTACACCAGACGGCCCATCCGGGGCACACACTCGGGTGGCCCGTGAGTGTCCAGGAGGACAACGCCGTATGGCCAAGATGATCGCGTTCGACGAAGAGGCGCGCCGCGGCCTCGAGCGGGGCATGAACCAGCTCGCCGACGCCGTGAAGGTGACCCTCGGCCCCAAGGGCCGCAACGTCGTGCTCGAGAAGAAGTGGGGTGCCCCCACCATCACCAACGATGGTGTGAGCATCGCCAAGGAGATCGAGCTCGAGGACCCCTACGAGAAGATCGGCGCCGAGCTGGTCAAGGAGGTCGCCAAGAAGACCGACGACGTCGCCGGTGACGGCACGACGACGGCGACCGTCCTGGCCCAGGCACTCGTTCGCGAGGGCCTGCGCAACGTGGCCGCCGGTGCCAACCCGATGGCCCTGAAGCGGGGCATCGAGGCTGCGGTCGCCAACGTCTCGGAGGAGCTGCTGAAGCTCGCCAAGGACGTCGAGACCAAGGAGCAGATCGCCTCCACCGCCTCCATCTCCGCTGGTGACGCCAGCGTCGGCGAGATCATCGCCGAGGCGATGGACAAGGTCGGCAAGGAAGGCGTCATCACCGTCGAGGAGAGCAACACCTTCGGGCTGGAGCTGGAGCTCACCGAGGGTATGCGCTTCGACAAGGGCTACATCTCGGCCTACTTCATGACCGACCCGGAGCGTATGGAGGCCGTCTTCGACGACCCGTACATCCTGATCGCGAACAGCAAGATCTCGTCGGTCAAGGACCTGCTCCCGATCCTGGAGAAGGTCATGCAGGGCGGCAAGCCGCTGCTGATCATCGCCGAGGACCTGGAGGGCGAGGCCCTGGCCACGCTGGTGGTCAACAAGGTCCGTGGCACCTTCAAGTCGGTCGCCGTCAAGGCGCCGGGCTTCGGTGACCGCCGCAAGGCCATGCTGACCGACATCGCCATCCTCACCGGTGGCCAGGTCATCAGCGAGGAGGTCGGCCTCAAGCTGGACGCCGCCAGCCTCGACATGCTGGGCCGGGCCCGCAAGGTCGTGGTGACCAAGGACGAGACCACCATCGTCGACGGTGCCGGCGACGCCGAGCAGATCCAGGGTCGGGTCAACCAGATCCGGGCCGAGATCGACAAGAGCGACTCCGACTACGACCGGGAGAAGCTGCAGGAGCGGCTGGCCAAGCTGGCCGGCGGCGTTGCGGTGATCAAGGTCGGCGCGGCCACCGAGGTCGAGCTCAAGGAGCGCAAGCACCGCATCGAGGACGCGGTCCGCAACGCCAAGGCCGCCGTCGAGGAGGGCATCGTCCCGGGTGGTGGTGTCGCGCTGGTCCAGGCCGGCAAGACCGCCTTCGACAAGCTCGACCTGGCCGGCGACGAGGCGACCGGCGCGCAGATCGTGAAGATCGCGCTGGACGCCCCGCTGCGGCAGATCGCCGTGAACGCCGGCCTTGAGGGCGGCGTCGTGGTGGAGCGGGTCCGCAACCTCGACTCGGGTCACGGCCTCAACGCCGCGACCGGCGAGTACGTCGACCTGCTGGCCGCGGGCATCATCGACCCGGCCAAGGTGACCCGTTCCGCGCTGCAGAACGCCTCGTCGATCGCCGCGCTGTTCCTCACCACCGAGGCCGTCGTGGCGGACAAGCCGGAGAAGACCCCGGCCGCACCGGCTGGCCCGGGCGGCGGGGACATGGACTTCTGAGTCCAGCTCCAACGCCGGAAGGGGCGGGCCGCGTCAGCGGTCCGCCCCTTCCGCTTTTGTCGGCGGTGGCCGGCCGACCCTGCGTCGGCGGTGGCGGCTGGTCGCTACGTCGGGAGTGGCCGCTGGTTCCGTCGCTTCCGCGCCCGGTCGTACGGTGGTCGGTGCTGAACCGGCTCGTCCACCAGGATGAGCGGCTCCTCGGGTGGCTCGTCCACACCGGTCATCTCGGCCAACTGCTCGGCGTCGCCGTAGTCGAGCCGGTCGATCGGCAGTTGGCCGGGGAGTCCGTGGACCGCAGCCCCGGTGGCTGGTGGGGCTTGCCGGGCCTGATCGTCGTCCGTGCTCATCGCTGCCTCCTTACCGAAACGGTAGGGGCGTGCCGAGCACCGGGATGGGCGATTGGCATTATCGGGATCTATTTGCTATTTGCGCTTTTCAAGTGGTCAAGGGCGCTACGTCCGGAAGAAGATACGTTCGGCCCGGACGCCGGTACCGCCCGAATGACGATCAGTCACGGGCCGCCGACACGGCCGCGTACGCGTCGACCAGACCGGCACCCACGATGTTCGCCGGGCCGCCACATTCGTCGGTCCGCGCCCGGGCCGGGTCGTCGGTCTCGATCGGGTCGGCCGTGTCGCGGAGGATCCGCCGCGTCCGGTCAAGGTCGCCGACGAGTTCCGGGTTGGCTGACCACATCAACGCGACCACGCCAGCCACCTGTGGTGTGGCCATCGAGGTGCCGTCGAGCACGGCGTACCCGCCGCCGGGCATCGCGGAGACGACCTCCGCCCCCGGTGCCATCAGATCCGGTTTCGTCACTCCGGCGATCGTCGGGCCACGTGAGGAGAAGGCGGTGACCCGCCGCCGGTCGTCCACCGCACCAACGGTCAGCACGTCCGCGTACGGTGCGGGCGGGTCCTGCACGGAGCCGCAGAACGGGCCGGTGTTGCCGGCCGCCGCGACGACGAGAATCCCGGCGGCCTCCAGCGCTGCGGTGGCCGGCCGCAGCGCCGAGGGATCGCAGCCTTCGATCGGCGGGCAGCCCCACGAGTTGGTCAGGATCTCCGGCGCCCGGGCGGGCCGCCCCTGTCGGAACGGGTCGCCGCCGAGCGGGAAAGGCGCCAGCATGAACTGGAGGCAGTCGAGATAGGCTGCCGGGTTCCCCAGATTGCGGTCGAGGTTGACGCAGCCGACCCACCGCGCGCCGGGGGCCACACCGATGCCGTCCCGCCCGACGGCGCTGCCCATCGTGTGGGTGCCGTGTCCGCTGCGGTCGGTCGGTGCCCCACTGCCGTTCCACGGGTCGAACCACGAGTCGTCGCCGCCCCGGAAACCCTGGGCCAGGGCCGGATGCCGCCCGTCCACTCCCGAGTCGGAACTGCCCACGGTCACGCCGTCGCCGGTGACGCCGAGTTCGGACCAGACCCGATCCGCGCCGATCATGGTGATATTCCACGGCGGGCCGGACGGGGGCGTGGCGTTGCCGGTGGCGCTGTCGGCGGGTGCCGGCAACGGACGCAGTTGCTGGCTGACCAGTACCCGGGCCACCTCGGGTCGGCTGGACAGCCAGGCGCGTACCGCCGGCCCACCAGCCACCTCGATCGCGTTGACGAGATAGTAGGGGGTGTGTGGCAGTCGAGCCCGCCGCAGATCCCGCCGCAGGTCGGCCTGGGTCCGGTCGGCGGTGTCGACCAACCGCCGGTAGACCTCCTCGGCGCGTGCGTCCCGGCCCGCCCGCCCTGGCTCGCCGCGCACACCGCTCAGGTCCGCCTGTTCGCGGAGCAGTACGAAGAGCCGCTCCCCGTGCAGCCCTGGCTGTCCGGCGGTCGCGCCGACCAGACCGACCGTGACCAGTAGCGTCAGGGCGCTCGCTGCGGCCAGCACCCGGCTCGGCGTGCGGGCCGAGCGGCGGGCCAGCAGCAGGCCGTACCCGACCGCCAGCACCAGTCCGACGGCGAGGCCGACACCGGTCGCGGCCGCGACCCAGAACGGCACGTCGCGGTTGCCGACCAGCAGCAGGCTGACCTCCTCCGGGTCGGTGAAGGCAAGCGGGCCGAACACACCGAGCCCGACCAGCCAGGCGGTCGGCGTCCGACCGCCATCCCCGGCAGAATGGTGGGCCACGACGCCCCCGGCGATCGGTTGATCCGGCAGAACGCGGCGGGTGCCCGGGTGGGCGACACCACGTCCGGTGGCCGGCCGGCGGCTCATGGCCCGCAACGCGGCCAACGCGAAACCGGCCGGCGGCAGCGTCACCAGCAGGGGCAACTGCGCGCCGGAATGGCCGGTGCCGGCACCGATCAGCAGCAGCAAAACCCCGGCGACGAGCCCGCCCAGCAGCACCAGCCGGGCCGGTCGAGGTGGTTCGTCGGCCCCGAAGCGGCCCCAGAACCGAACGTCGAGCAGCGTCGCCGCCAGCACGCCGACGGCCACCGCAGCCAGCCCGGCGAGCATGGTCTCCAACAGCCCGCCGAGTGCGCCCCACCAGACCCAGGGCAGTAGCAGGGCGAGCCCGGCGGCCACCGCCAGCAGGGCCGCCACCGACTGCTGTCCGTCCCGTCGCGCCTGCCGCCCGGTCTCGGCTTGCCGGCCGGGGCCGAGGACGTGGGAGGGCAGCCGGGTCGTCACCACCGCCAGCAGCGCGGCCACGAGGGCCAGCGCACCGAGGTACGCCTCGTGGTGCACCGGGGGGATCGTCCGCAGCAGCCCGAGCAGACCGAGTACGAGCGCACCGGCGAACCAGAGCCGGCCGGTGACGCGGACCGCCGCCGAGCGGGGAACGAGGGCCAACGGCAGCGTCGCGGCGGCGATCAGCAGCACGGTGAGCAGGCAGGCCACCGGCCAGAGCGGCACCAGCCGGTCCAGCCCGCCGATCAGCACCACCTGGTCCACGGCCCAGCCCCCGGTCTGCGCCAGGACCGTGACCGCGACCGTCCAGCAGCCGGCGAGTACCGCCGCGACGATCGCCCAGGGGCTGGCGGCCGAGCCGGGTGTGGTGGGTTCCGCCCGCATCCGCACACAGTACGACGCAGCCGCCGCGCCGTCGGACGGATCTGGCGGGCAACGAATCCGAGGCCCCCGGGCCGGCACGTGTCGGGGGAGGACCGGGCCGGTTAACGTGGACGGGTGCGTGATCCGAACGTTCTGCGGTCCGTTGCCGGGCAGCTGTCGCCCGCCCGCCGCGCCGCCGACCTGCGTCGGTTGCGGGCCGAGCGGTTCGACGTGCTGGTGATCGGGGGTGGGGTGACCGGTGCCGGCGCGGCCGTCGACGCCGCGTCCCGGGGCCTCAAGGTGGCCCTGGTGGAGGCCCGCGACTTCGCCGCCGGCACCTCCAGCCGGTCCAGCAAGTTGATCCACGGTGGCCTGCGCTACCTGGAGCAGTTGGAGTTCGGCCTGGTGCACGAGGCGCTGACCGAGCGTGGGCTGCTGGCCACCCGGCTGGCGCCGCACCTGGTGCGGCCGGTGCCGTTCCTGGTGCCGCTCCCGGCTGGGCAGGGCGTCCGCGACCTGCCCGCCCGACTGCTGCGGCGGGCCTACTACGGCGCCGGGGTGGCCGCGTACGACGCCTTCGCCGGCCTCTTCGGCGGCGGTCGGGGCATGCCGCTGCATCGGCACCTGAGCCGGGAGGGTGCCCGCCGGGTCTTCCCGAGCCTGCGCTCGGACGGCCTGGCCGGGGCGATCCGCTACCACGACGGGCAGGTCGACGACGCCCGCCTGGTGGTAACCCTGGCGCGCACCGCCGCCAGCCTGGGCGTGACCGTGGTGAGCAGTGCCCGGGCGGTCGGGCTGATCCGGCAGGCCCGGGAGGTCACCGGGGTCCGGGTCCGTGACCTGGAGGCGCCCGCCGGTTCACCCGAAGCCGAGTTCGAGGTACGCGCCCGTACGGTCATCGCCGCCACCGGTGTCTGGACCGATGACATGTCCCGCATGCTCAACGACGTCGGGCTGCGGCCCGGGGTCCGGGTCCGGGCGTCCAAGGGGGTGCACCTGGTGGTGCCCCGCTCGGCGATCACCGGCGAGACCGGGCTGATCCTGCGTACGGCCACCAGTGTGCTTTTCGTCATCCCGTGGGGCGGGCACTGGATCATCGGCACCACGGACACCGACTGGCGGCTGGACCGCTCACACCCGGCGGCCTCCGCCAGCGACATCGACTATCTGCTCCGGCAGGTCAACACGGTGTTGGACCGCCCACTGACCACCGCCGACATTGAAGGGGTCTACGCCGGGCTACGTCCGCTGCTGGCCGGTGAGGCGGACTCCACCTCGAAGCTTTCCCGGGAGCACGCCGTCATCGAGCCGATGCTCGGGCTGCTACTGGTGGCCGGCGGCAAGTACACGACGTACCGGGTGATGGCCGCCGACGTGGTCGACCGGGCGATGCGTCGGCTCGGTGGCCAACGGGTGTCGCGTACGGCCGATCTGCCGCTGCTCGGCGCGGACGGGTACGCGGCCATGTGGCGGGACCGGGCGGACCTGGCCCGCCGCCACGGCTTGCCGGTGGGTGTGGTGGAGCATCTGCTGGAGCGCTACGGAAGCCTGACCCTCGACCTGCTCGCCCTGATCGACGCCGACCCGTTGCTGGCCTCCCCGCTGGCGGGCGCGCCGGAGTATCTCGCCGCCGAGGTGACGTACGCGGCCCGCGCCGAAGGGGCGTTGCATCTGGAGGACGTGCTGACCCGGCGTACCCGGATCTCGATCGAGACCACCCACCGGGGCCTGGAGTCGGCCGAGCACGCGGCCGAGCTGATGGGCGCGGTGCTGGGCTGGGACGCGGCTCGGCGGGCACGGGAGGTCACGCACTACCGGGGCCGGGTGGAGGCCGAGCGACAGTCCCAGCTGATGCCGGACGACGCGACCGCCGACGCCGCACGACTCGGCGCGCCAGACGTGCGCGGCTACGCTGCGGATCGGGGCGCCGACGACGGCGCGGCGGGTGTGGCCCGCTGAGATCCACACTGGAGATCGTCGAGCATGGATATCTCTTCGACGGGTTACGCTTCCTACCTACGGTGGGGTAAGTTCCGCGAGTGATGGCGCTTTCCCGATCACGACTGGCATTCCTGCCCGGCATCGTCCTGCTGGCGGTCGCTCTCGGCGGCTGTGCGCCCTTCGGCGACAACTCCGAACCGCCCGTGGAGGCGAGTGCGCCGGCCGCCGGGCAACCCGGCGGCGCGGGGGCCACCACCACCGGAAAGGGCCGGGTCAGTCTGCTCCAGAACGACGGGGCCGACGGTCCGCTGCGCACCCTGAACGTGGAGCCGGACGGGCGTTGGGAGTGCATAGACTGTGCCGGCGACGGAGTCACCTCGACCGGCGCGTTGACCGAGGAGCAGCGGGAGCGGCTGCAGCAGCTGCTGGCCGAGCCGGACTTGGCGCGGGAGACCGACGAGGCCCGCGGCTACCGGGTCAGCTGCGTCGGCGCGCTCACCTCCAGCCTGCTGACCGCAGCCGGTCTGATCACCTCGCAGGACTGTCCGGGGGAGGAGCGACCGCCGGTGGCCGAGGAGATCCTGCTGCTGCTCACGCAGAACACGCCCGCCGAGATGGTCGGCTGAACCGCCCCGACGCTCAGAGGACCTTTCCGGGGTTGAGCAGGCCGGTCGGGTCGAGCGCCGCCTTGATCGCCTGGTGCACCCGTACGCCCACCGGACCGATCTCCCGGGCCAGCCAGTCCCGCTTCAGCAGCCCGACGCCGTGTTCACCGGTGCAGGTGCCGCCCAGGTCCAGCCCCAACCGCATGATCTCGTCGAAGGCCCGTCGGCCACGCTCCAGGCTCGCCGGATCGGCTCGGTCGACCACGATGTTGGGGTGCATGTTGCCGTCACCGGCGTGACCGACCACCCCGATCGGCACCTGGCACTCGGCCGAGATCCGGGCCACCCCGTCGAGCAGCGCGGCGAGCGCTCCCCGGGGCACCGCCAGGTCGTCGATGATCAGGCCGCCGCTGCCGCCGGGGTACGCCTCGGCGGCGTACTTCTCCATTGCCGGGTGAGCCGACCGGCGGGCCTGCAACAGCGCGGCGGCCTCCACGGCGTCGCTGGCCGCGTACACCTCCTCGGCGCCGGCCGCCTCGCAGACCGCAGCCAACTCGGCCAGGTCCGCCGCCGCTCGGGGACCGGTGTCGGCGGCGGCCAGCAGCAGCGCCTCCGCGTCGGTGCGCAACCCCATCGGCCGGTACGCCTCGATCGCCCCCAGATGGGTGCGGTCGAGCAGTTCCAGCAGGCTGGGGGAGAGTCCCTGGGCCGCGATCCGGGCCACCGCCTCGCCGGCGCCCGCGGTCGAGCCGAACACGGCCACCAGGGTTAGCGACTCCGCGGGCGCGGGTCGCAGCGCCACGGTGACCTCGGTGATCACTCCGAGGGTGCCCTCCGAGCCGACGAAGAGCCGGGTCAGGTCGTAGCCGGCCACGCCCTTGGCGGTGCGCCGTCCAGTGCGCAGCACCTCGCCGGAGGCGAGCACCACCTCCAGGCCGAGCACGTACTCGGTGGTCACGCCGTACTTGACGCAGCACATGCCGCCCGCGTTGGTGGCGACGTTGCCGCCGATCGTGGACGACTCCCAGGAGCCCGGGTCGGGCGGGTACCACAGACCCTGCTCACTCACGGCGGCGGTGAGCGCGGCGTTGACCACCCCCGGCTGGACGACCGCGATCCGGCTCACCGGATCGATCTCCAGGATCGCGTTCATCGAGGTGGTGCTGATCACCACCGCGCCGGCGACGGAGTTCGCCGCGCCGGCCAGCCCGGTACGGGCACCCTGCGGCACCACCGGCACGCCGTGCCGCCCGGCCGCCCGGACCACCGCGACGACCTCCTCGGTGCTGCTCGGCCGGGTCACCACCAGCGGCGTCGCCGAGGCACACAGGTCAGCCTCGTCCCGCTCGTGCCCGCGCAGCAGGTCAGGATCGGTGAGCACCGCGTCCGGCCCGAGGGCGGCACGCAGGTCGTCGAGGAGCGGGGAGGTGGCCATGCGGCCGAGGTTACGACCGGCCACTTGTGATCATCAACCTGAGTCGGCGGCGGGTACGGTGGCGGGGTGATCTACGTGGACCGGCCGGCCTGGCCGGGGCGCGGCCGGCTCTGGTCGCACCTGATCAGCGATGTCTCCCTGGCCGAACTGCACGTCTTCGCCGAGATGCTGGGCGCCCCCGGGCGGGGCTTCGACCGGGATCACTACGACATTCCCGCCGAGCGCTTCCCGATGGCTGTCTGGCTCGGTGCTCAGGTCGTACCCAGCCGCGACATCGTCCGCCTCCTGCGCGCCGCCAACCTGCGCCGCCCCAAACACCTCTCCCGCCCCACTCGCCCCTCCCTCCCGCCGCTCCCCCCGACCGCCCCCGCCGCCGATCATGCAGTTGTGGTACGCATCAAAGCGGACGAAGCATCCATAACGCCTGCCGCAACTGCATGATCGGCGACGCGAGGCGAGGCGAGGCGACGCGGGGCGGGGCGGGGCGGGGGGTGGTGGGGCTTGTCAGGGGGTGAGGTGGGTCAGTTCGCGGGTGAGGTTGGTGTGGGCCGGGTGGGTCCAGCGGGCGGCCAATGCGGGAATGCGGTACAGGGAGGGCAGGGCGAGCAGGCCGGAGAGCACCCGGGCACGGCCGGCCCGGTAGTCCGGCTCGGGCACGTGGGCGTACTCCCGGCGGATCGCGGCGGCGTACCGGTCGTACTCCGGTGGTGACGCGGCCAGCACGGCCAGGTCGGCGTCGCAGAGCAGCGCGCCGTCGGCGTCCGCCGGAGCCACCACGTGACCGGCGGTGAGCAGGACCAGTCGCTTCACCTCGGCCACCTCGGCGGGAGGCAGCCCCAACCGGGTGAGCAGGGCGTCGGCGAGCGCCGCGCTGTCCTGCTCGTTCCGGTCACCCGCCGCGCGGGGGTCGTACACCGCGTCGTGGCACCACGCGGCGAGTCGCACCAGATCGGGTCGCGACGCGGTCGAGGCGTACCGGTCGATCACGTCGAGCACGGCGGCCAGGTGCGCGATCGTGTGGTAGTGCCGGTGCGGCTCCCGCCACCGTTCGAGCAACTCCGCCCCGGCGGCGTCGACCGACGCGGGGTCACCCGCTCCGGCAGCCCGGGCGGCGGTACGCCATCGCGCGATCAACCCTGTCACCGGCCCGAGTCTGCCCGATCCCGGCGACGAGCCGTGATCCGGTGCCGCCGTCCGGAGTGATGTGCCGCTTCGGCGGGAATGTCCGGGCGTCAGGTGGGTAGTCCCGGCCATGACGGTGGCCCGGCGCGGACTTTCTCGGCTGCTGCGCCGAGACGGCGCGCGCGACGGACGGTCCGACGTCGACACGGCTCGGATCGCCGGGACCATGGCGCAGCTACATCACCGGAGCAAGGCGACCCTGCGCGACCGCCTGCACCGGGTGCGCCTGTCACTCGGCCTGGCCGCGCAGGCGGGTCTGGCCGCCGGGCTGTCCTGGGTGGCCGCGCATGAGCTGCTGGGCAATCCGCAACCGGTCTTCGCCCCGATCTCCGCCGTCGGCACCCTGGCCGTCTCGGTGGGTCAGCGGTTCCGCCGGACCATCGAGTTGATCCTCGGGGTGGGCGTCGGGGTGTTCGTCGGCGACCTGCTGATCTATTTCCTCGGCACCGGGCCGTGGCAGCTCGGGCTGGTGGTCACCTCCGCCATCGTGCTCACCGTTTTCGCCGGGGGCAGCGTCGCCATCGTCATCCAGGCCGCGGCGACCGCGGTGCTGATCGTGACGCTCAGCCCGTCGGTGGAGGATCTGGAGATACCCCGGTTCATCGACGCGATCGTCGGCGGCAGCATCGCGCTGCTGGTCACCGCGATCCTGCTGCCGCTCAACCCACTGCGGGTGCTCAACCGGGCGGCCCGGCCGGCGCTGGACCTGCTCGCCGCCCAGCTCGATGCCGCCGCCGACGGGCTGCGGGAGCGCGACGCGGGCAAGATCCAGAGCGCGCTGGACCGGCTGCGCGACAACAAGGAGGAGCTGGCCACCTTCTCCGAGGCGATCGAGGGTGCCAAGGAGACCGCGCTGCTCTCCCCGGCACGGTGGCATCGGCGTAGCGAACTCACCCATTACGCGGAGGCGGCCGAACCGATCGACCGGGCGATGCGCAACAGCGGCACCCTGATCCGGCGTGCGGTGACCCTGGTGGAGGACGACGAGCCGATTCCGGAACCGATGCCGGACGCCGTCGATCACCTGGCCGAGGCGGTGCGCCAGCTACAGAAGGAGTTCGCTCAGGGCGAGGAGCCTGAACAGGCCCGGGAACGGTCGCTGCGCGCCGTCAGCGAGGCCGGCCGGGCGTACGGCGACGGGGTGGGGTTCTCCGGCAGTGTGGTGGTGGCCCAGGTGCGTACCACCGCCAGTGATCTCCTGGTGGCCTCCGGCATCAGTCAGGAGGAGGCGAACCGGCTGGTGCGGCGCTCCTTCGGTGAACTGGACCGACCGGGGGCACCGGCCGGGCCGGAACCGGCCGTACAGCGGCCCACCGCACCCCCGGTCGGCTAAGCCGTGTGTCGAAGTCCCCGGCGGGGCTGCGGCGCGCCCTGGCACGTCGGCTGGCGGCGTTGCCGTCGCTCTGTCCTCGGGGTGGCCATGCGCCCGGCCCGACGGGCCGGGCATGACTACGCTGACCGCATGGCCGTCACCCCGTCCGGCGGATCACTGCCGCCGTCGCAGTCCGTGCCCGTCGCCCCAGGCGTGGAGGGTGGCGTACCCGGAATGCCGCGACGCCGCCTCAGCTGGCGACGGGCACTGGTGCTGATCGGGGTGATCATCCTGATCGCGGCCTGCGCGATCTTCATGATCTTCACGCTCGGCACCAGCCTTGGCGCAGAGGCGTTGCTGGTCGGCACCGCCGCCGCGATCCTGCCGGTCCCGGTGCTGGTGGCCTGCTTCCTCTGGCTCGACCGGTACGAACCCGAGCCGCTGAAATACCTGGTCTTCTGCTTCGCGTGGGGCGCCTTCGTCTCCACCGCCGCGTCACTGATGGTCAACGAGACGGCCGCCAACTGGTTCGACGACCAGGGGCTGCCCGTCGGGCTCACCGCCGTTCTGGTCGCGCCCTTCATCGAGGAACTGACCAAGACGCTCGGTCCGATCCTGCTGCTGGTGTTTCGGCGGCGGGAGTGGTCCGGCATCACCGACGGGCTGGTCTACTGCGGGCTCTCCGCGATCGGCTTCGCGATGGTGGAGAACATCCTCTACCTCGGCGGGCTCGGGTACGCCTCGGGCGTCGAGCAGTACGGGCCGGCGACCGGGGCGCAACAGGTCATCGCCATCTTCATCGTCCGGATCCTGCTCTTCGGGTTCGCCCATCCGCTGTTCACCTCGATGGCCGGTATCGGGCTCGGTATCGCCGCACGGTCGGCGGACCGTCGGGTGCGGTTCTTCGCCCCGGTCGCCGGGCTGCTGCTGGCGATGATGCTGCACGGGACGTGGAACCTGCTGCCGACGCTGACCCAGGCCACCGGTCAGGTGCTGATCTCGCTCTTCGGCTTCGTCGGCGTGATGGTTCCGATCTTCTTCGGCATGGTCGGCCTGGCGGTGTGGCTGCGGGCCTGGGAGGGACGGCTCACCGAGCGGGTGCTGCCGGACTACGTCCGGGCCGGTTGGCTCACGCCACCTGAGGTGGCCGCGTTGAGCAGCCTCGGTCGACGACACGCGGCCCGGGTGTGGGCCCGGCGGGTGGCCGGCGACGCCGGTCTACGGGCGATGCGTGGCTACCAGTTCGCGGCGACCCGGTTGGCGTTGCTTCGGGACGGTGCCACCCGAGGTCTGGACCGCCGCCCCGTCGACCGGGACCGGACGGCCCGGGAGGAACAGGAACTGCTCCACTCCATCGCCGCGTACCGGTCGTACTTCGTGGGCCGGGACCCGCAGTCGCCGGTCGGTGTCTGGGACGGGCACCGCTACCACCTGTGGTTCCCGGACGGTTCGCAGCGGGCGGTGGAGGCCCCCGAGGAGCCGGTGGTCCCGATCCCGGTGGTGCTCACCCCGCCGCCCCCGCCGCCCGCGTTCCCCGCCGGATACGGCCACCCCGGCTGGTACGGCCCCCGTCCCGCCGCCCCCTGGCCACCCGGCCACCGCTGACCGCCCCCGTCGGCCCGGTTCCGGCCCGGCCGGTGACCGGGGCGGCCGCTCGGTGGGCTCACGTCATCAGGCTGGTGAGGAAGTCTCCGAGCCCCTGGGCCATCATCATCAGGGCCGCACCGATGGCCTTGAACATCTGTGCGGCGCCCTCCGGCCGGAACGCCATGAAGTAGATCAGAAACGCGAGGCTTCCCCAGGCCAGCACCTTTTTCACGAATACCGGCATCGTCCCTCCCCAGGCCGGTGGTGCGGCTGGCTTCCCGCCGGGGAGCGCGGCAAACGACGCGTGGGCCGTTGGAGGGGACGGAAGCCGGTCAGAGATAGAGACCTGTCGCGTTCTCCTCGATCCGCTCGGCGGCCACCGCGTGCACGTCGCGTTCGCGCAGCAGCACGTAGCCACGGCCGTGCAGCTCGACCTCGGATCGGTCATCGGGGTCGAAGAGCACCCGGTCGCCCGAGACGATGGAGCGTACGTTGGGCCCGACGCCGACGGCGGTGGCCCACGCCAGGCGTTTGCCCACCGCCGCGGTGGCAGGAATCACGATGCCGGCGCTGGAACGCCGCTCGCCTTCGCTGCCCTCCATCCGCACCAGCACGCGGTCGTGTAGCAGCCGGATGGGCAGGCCGGAGTCGAGGTTCGGATCGGCGGTCACGCCGCAGACGCTACCGTGTCGTCCCCCGTGGGCCGTCGGTGGTCACCTGGTTAGCGGACCGGTCGGGCGGGGCACTGTGGGTGGCGAATTCGTCCTACCGTTGCCTGGTCGGGCGTATCCTGTCCGACCTGACGCAGTGCGCAGGCCGATCTGCCGGGAGGTGCGCTTGAGCCGCTTCGAGCGGATACGCGGACGGCTGCGTCGCGCGTACGAGTCGGGCCGGGAATCGGTCAGAGCGGGTCGCCGGAGTCCCGCCGACGTCTCGGAGCCGCCCGGCCTGGCGTCGCCGTCGAGCCCTGGTCCGGTGGCACCGGCGGCGGCGACGGTGGTCGGTGCCGAGACGCCCACCGCGCTGCACAACTCCACCTCCAGTCGGGACGACGCCGACGTGCCGCACGCACTGCGGATCGCCGCCGCGTGGTGCTGGCGGCTGATCGTCATCGGCATCGTCTTCTGGGCGCTGCTGAAGCTCGTCGGCACGATCAGCATCGTGATCATCCCGTTGGCGGTGGCGCTGCTGCTGTCGGCGCTGCTGGCACCCGCGGTCGGCTGGCTGCTGCGGGCCCGCCTGCCGCGATCCCTGGCGACCGCGGTGGTGCTGGTGACCGGGCTGGCCGCGGTGATCGGCACGCTCACCCTGGTGGTCAACGAGTTCATCAAGGGCGTTCCGGAACTGACCGCGAAGTCCACCCAGGGGTTGCAGCAGATCCAGGAGTGGCTCAAGACCGGGCCGCTGCACCTGTCGGACAACGACCTCGACCGGTACATCGAGGAGACCCAGCGGTGGGTCGACAACAACACCGAGCGGTTCACCAGCGGTGCCCTCTCCACCGCGGCCACCCTGGCCGAGGTGCTGACCGGCACGGTGCTGGTCCTCTTCGCCACCTTCTTCTTCCTGCGCGACGGCAACATCATCTGGCGGTTCCTGGTCCGGCTGCTGCCCGTTGCCGCGCGTTGGAAGGTCGACGACGCCGGTCGGGCCGCCTGGGCGACGCTTGTCGCCTACGTCCGGGCGACGGTGCTGGTCGCCTTCATCGACGCCGTCGGCATCGGCATCTTCCTGGTCATCTTCGACATCCCGTTCGCCTTTCCGCTGGCCGCCCTGGTCTTCCTCGGCGCGTTCATCCCGATCGTCGGTGCGACCCTCTCCGGGGGCGTGGCGGTGCTTGTGGCGTTGGTCGACAGCGGCCCGGTTACCGCGTTGATCATCCTGGGCGTGGTGATCGGTGTGCAGCAGGTGGAGGGACACGTCCTCCAGCCGCTGATCATGGGTAGGGCGGTCGCCATCCACCCGCTCGCAGTGATCATCGGTCTGGCGGCCGGCGTCGTCCTCGCCGGGATCACCGGCGCGCTGGTGGCGGTGCCCATCATCGCGGTGCTCAACACGGCGGTACGCCGCCTCGCCGCCCGGCGCGTTCCGGACACCCCGCCCGACGCCGTCGTCGTCGCCGCCCGGGCACCCTGACCCGGGCTGCGCCGTCGGCCGGCTCAGCTCGCGGCGAGGCGGGTCAGTGCGCCCCGGGCCACCTCCGGGCGGGTCGTGTACCAGAACGGGGGCAACGAGCGGCGGAGGAACGAGCCGTAGCTGCGGGCCGTCTCCAGCCGGGAGTCGAGCACCGCCACCACGCCCCGGTCACCGCTGGCCCGGATCAACCGGCCCACGCCCTGTGCTAGCCGAACCGCCGCGATCGGGACGCTCACCGCGGCAAAGCCGGAGCCGCCCTGCGCGTCGACCGCCGCCGCCCGGGCCGCAGCGAGCGGTTCGTCGGGGCGAGGAAACGGAAGCCGGTCGATCACCACGAGCTGGCACGCGTCGCCCGGCACGTCGACGCCCTGCCACAACGACATCACCCCGAACAGGCAGCTCGACCGTTCCTCGCGGAAACGTCGGACCAGCAGCGGCAGCGTCTCCTCACCCTGAAGCAGCACCGGCAGGTCGGTCCGCGCGCGCAGCAGCTCCGCCGCCTGCTGCGCGGCCCGGCGCGAGGAGAAGAGCCCGAGCGTACGCCCACCGAGCGCGGTGACCAGCGCGAGCAGTTCCTCCCCGGCGGCCTCGGGCAGCCCGGAGGCCCCCGGGCGGGGCAGGTGGGCGGCAACGTAGAGGATTCCCTGCCGGGGATAGTCGAACGGCGAGCCAACGTCCAGTGAACGCCACCCGAGCCCGGAGTCCGTCAACCCGTCGGCGGGGTCCGGCGGGCTCGGTGTCGTAGCACCCGCCGAATCGTCCGGCGTGGACGGTCGCCGGGTGGCCTGGGCGAGGGCGGCGGCGGCCGGCGACGGTGGGCCGGGCGGAGGCGAGTCGAGGCCCAGTGCCCGGGCGACCGTGTCGAACCGCCCGCCGAGCGCGAGCGTGGCCGAGGTGGCCACCACGGTCCGCTCGTCGTAGAGGTGGGTGGCCAGGGTGCCGGCAACCGAGAGCGGCGCCACCACAAGTGCCCGCCGTCCGGTCACGTCGTTGCGCTCCACCCAGGCCACGTCGTGCTCGGCCTCCTCCAGCAACCGCTGAGCGGTGGTGGACAACTCGTCGAGGACGGCCTTGGCCTGCTGCTTGCGTACCGGGTCGGGGTCGTCGGCCTTGACGTCGCCGATGCTGTCCAGGGCGGTACGGGTGGCGGCGTCCAACAGCGTGCAGGCCTCCCGGAGCGGGCCGGGCAACCCGCTCGTGATCCGCCCGACCGGTGCCTCGGCCAACCCGACCGCGAGGGCGTCACCCGATGCGGTCAGCGCTTCGGCCGTCTCCGGGCGCAGCAGCGGCCGCGCCCGCCGGGCGGACCTGTCGATCAGCTCCGGGGTCAGCTCCGCCTGGGCCGCCGAGGAGACCCGGTCCGCCAGTTCGTGGGCCTCATCGACGACCAACAGCCGGTGCGGCGGGACGATGTGTCGGCCGGCGAGCATGTCGACCGCGAGCAGGCTGTGATTGGTCACCACGATGTCCGCCTCCCGGGCCCGGGCCCGGGAAGCCTCGGCGAAGCACTCCGCACCGTACGGGCAGCGGGACGCGCCGACGCACTCGCGGGCGGGCATGGAGACCAGCCGCCACGTCTGGTCGTCGACGCCCGGGTCCAACTCGTCGCGGTCACCGGTGTCGGTCTCCAGGGCCCAGTCCCGCAGGCGCTGGATCTGCTTGCCCAGCCGGCCGGCCTCACCGAGCCAGCGGGTGCCGCCGGGGCGCTCGGTCGGGGCGTCGAAGAGGGTGTCCTCCGGCTCGTCCGCCGTGGAGTTCTCCAGCCGGGCGAGGCAGAGGTAGTGGTGGCGGCCCTTCAGCACGGCGAACGTGGGGCGGCGCCGGAGCAACGGTTCGACGGCGTCGGCCAACCGGGGCAGGTCGTGCTCCACCAGCTGGGACTGCAACGCCAGGGTGGCGGTGGAGACCACCACGGGGCCGTCCACAGTCAACGCCGGGGCGAGGTACGCCAGGGACTTGCCGGTGCCCGTGCCGGCCTGCACCAGCAGGTGATCACCGGTGCTGACGCATTCCTCGATCGCCGCGGTCATCCGCTGCTGGCCAGGACGGGCCGTACCGCCGGGGACGGCACCGACCGCAGCGGACAACAGCTCGGCGCCGCCCGGCCGGTCGCCCCGCCGACGTGCCTTGTCGCGGGCGGTGGCGGTGGCGGTGCGGGGCGGAGTCACCGTGGCACGGTACCCGCCGGGGCGGACGCGGTCGGTACCGAGCGGGCCGTGTCGCGGTCGCGCGGCACGGAATACCGCCATGTCGTCCGGTAACTTCCCGACGGCGAGGCGTGGGCGGAATCGGCTAGGGTGCGACTCATGCCGAGCGACGTGATCCGTGTGATCTACCGCAAGTTCGACGGCAGCGCCCACCGCGACTACCCGGCCCGTCGGTTGGCCGAGGACGACCTCGGCATCTGGCTCGGCGTGCCGGCCGGCACCAGCTCGGTCTACCACGGCCGGCCGTCGGTCGAGCAGATTCCCTTCGTGCTGCTGGTGCCGCACCACGCCTGGTGGACAGGCATGTTCAACCCGCCGCCCCGCACCAGCGAGGTCTACTGCGACATCGCCAGCCCGGCCCGGTGGGAGGGCGAGGACACGGTTCATCTGATCGACCTCGACCTGGACGTGGTCCGGCGTCGCGAGACCGGCCTGGTCGAGCTGCGCGACGAGGACGAGTTCGCCGAGCACCGGGCCCGCTTCGGGTATCCCGAGGACCTGGTGGTGGAGGCCGAGGCGGCGGCGCGCTGGCTGTTGGGCGCGCTCGGGGATGGCACGGAGCCGTTTGCCACCTCGTACCGCAAGTGGTTGGCCCTGGTGGTCTGACCGCTGCCGGCGGGCGGACCGTCCCCGACATCCCCGGCCCTGCACCCCGGCACGATGCGACTCCGTCGCGCGGACCGGCGGCGGGCGGGTGATGATGCTCCGATGGTGGACGACTGTGGCTTTGACGTGGTGGCGCCGAACGGCGGCGCGGTACGCGACCTGCTCCGGGTACGGCCCGGTGGCCCGGTGGACCTCGCGGAGATCGATCCCCGTTCGACTCCGGGGTTGCCCGGCCCGGAGGTGACCGGGCCGGACCGCAAGACCTGGGCCCGCCGGCAGCTCACCCGGCTGGGTGCGGGGTTGGCCCGGCAGCAGGAGATGCTGTTCGCTGGCGCGAAGGCCGACCCGGGTGCCGGTCGGCGGGTGCTGCTGGTGCTCCAGGCGATGGACTGCGGTGGCAAGGACGGCACGGTCAAGCGGGTGGTCGGGGCGATGAATCCGCTCGGCGTGCACATCCGGGCGTTCGGCCCGCCGACCGTCGAGGAACTGCGGCACCACTTCCTGTGGCGGATCCGCCGGGCCCTGCCGCCGCCGGGCAGCCTGGGGGTCTTCAACCGCTCGCACTACGAGGACGTGCTGGTGCCCCGGGTCCAGGAGCGGGCGCCGGAGGAGGTCTGGCGACCCCGGTACGCGGAGATCGGCGAGTTCGAGCGGGAGTTGACCGACACCGGGGTGACCGTGGTCAAGGTCTTCCTGCACATCTCGAATGCCGAGCAGGCGGAGCGGCTGCTGGCCCGCCTCGACGATCCGACCAAACACTGGAAGTACCACCCGTCCGACGTCGACGCCCGGGCCAGGTGGGACGACTACCAGGCCGCGTACGCCGAGGTGCTCGCCAGGTGCGGTACGGACCTGGCGCCGTGGTACGTGGTGCCGGCGGACCGCAAGTGGTACCGGGACTGGGCGGTGGCGCACCTGCTGCGTGAGACGTTCGACACTCTTGATCTGGGGTATCCGCCAGCCGACTTCGACATCGAGCGGGAACGCGAGCGACTGCTGGGAACCACGGGGCCGGTGAAGGTGAACGGAAGTTGAACGAGCGGTGAATGCTATCTGGCCAGGGGTGGGCCGAATAATCGCCGATCTGACGGTTCCCTAGCATTCCCCTCAGCAGGGCGCCGGAGCGACGGCCGCCACCCCTTCCACCCGACACGACGAGGTCCGTGCTGTGAGGTTTTCCTTCCGCCCCAACGAGGGCGCTTTCTACGAGCTCTTCACCAGGGCCGCGCAGAATCTGGTCCGGGGTACCGAGCTGCTCAACGAGCTGGCCCTGCCCGATGTCGAGGTGCAGTCGGTGAGCGAGCGGCTCACCGAGGTGGAGCACGACAGCGACCAGATCACCCACGATCTGTACAAGAAGATCAACTCCACCTTCGTCACCCCCTTCGACCGCGAGGACATCTACCGGCTCGGTTCCCTCCTGGACGACGTCATGGACCACCTGGAGGCGGTGGGCAACCTGCTCTACCTCTACGGGCTGACCAAGCTGCCGTCGCTGCCCCGGGAGATGCACGAGCTGGTGCACGTGCTCGACCAGCAGGCGAAGCTGACCGCCGACGCGATGCCCCGACTCAAGTCGATGAAGGATCTTGAGGATTACTGGATCGAGATCAACCGACTGGAGAACGACGGCGACCAGGCCTACCGGATGCTGCTGGTGCGGCTCTTCTCCGGTGAGTACGACGCGCTGACCGTGCTGAAGATGAAGGAGGTCGCCGACGAGCTGGAGGCCGCCTGCGACGCCTTCGAGCACGTCGCCAACACGGTCGAGACCATCGCGGTCAAGGAGTCCTGATCCTGTGAGTCCCGAGCTCATCGCCGTGCTGGCGGTGATCGGGGTGGCCCTGGTGTTCGACTACACCAACGGCTTCCACGACGCCGCCAACGCGATCGCGACAAGCATTTCCACCCGAGCGCTGACACCCCGGGTCGCCCTGGCCATGGCGGCGGTCGGCAACTTCATCGGCGCCCACTTCGGTGCCGAGGTCGCCAAGACCGTCGGCAGCGGCCTGGTCGAGCTGCCTACCGGCGTCTCCAGCCTCGGCATCGTGTTCGCCGGCGTGATCGGCGCGATCACCTGGAACCTCATCACCTGGTACTTCGGCCTGCCCTCGTCGTCCTCGCACGCCCTGATCGGTGGCCTGGTCGGCTCGACCGTGGCCGCCTCCGGCACCGTGCTCTGGACCGGCATCGGCGAGAGCGTCATCATCCCGATGATCCTGTCGCCGATGGTCGGCTTCATCCTCGGCTACATCGTGATGATCGCTGTGCAGTGGGTCTTCCGGAACGGGCACCCGGGCAAGCTCAACCGCGGTTTCCGCTGGGCACAGACCGCTTCGGCGGCGGCCATGTCGGTCGGCCACGGCATGCAGGACGCCGCCAAGACCATCGGCATCGTGGTGCTCGCCCTCTTCGTCGGTGGCTACCAGGACGATGCCACCTACATCCCGGAGTGGGCGTTCTGGACCTCGGCGGCCGTGCTGGCGGCCGGCACCTACGCCGGCGGCTGGCGGATCATCCGGACCCTGGGCCGGAAGATCATCGACCTGCGTCCGCCGGAGGGTTTCGCGGCCGAGACCGTGGCCAGCGGCGTGCTCTACTTCAACGCCCTGGTGCTCGGTGCGCCGATCTCGACCACGCACACGATCACCTCGGCGATCATGGGTGTCGGCGCCACCAAGCGGCTCTCCGCCGTGCGTTGGGGCGTGGCCGGCAACATCATCGGCGCCTGGATCCTGACCTTCCCGGCGGCCGGCTCGATCGGTGCCCTGATGTACTTCCTGGTCCGTCCCATCTTCAGCTGAGCACGGTCGAAGGGCCCCTGGGACGGCCCAGGGGCCCTTCGACAGGCCGTCAGATGTAGGAGACGCCGATCTGGGCGCGGATGTCGTCCAGCAGCCCCATGATCTCCAGGGTGGCCGAGTGCGGTACCAACGGGCTCTCGGTGAGCCCCTCGGCCAGGCACCGCTGCACCTCGATGGCCTCGTGCTGGTAGCCCGAGCCGACCAGCTCCTCGGTGATCGTCTCCGGCTCCGCGTCGCCCCGGTAGAGGGTGAACCTGTCGGGTCGGAAGAACGGCTCGGGCAGATCGATCCGACCGGTGCTGCCGGTGATCGAGGCGGTGAGCCCGGTGGCCCCCACCATGCCGCAGCTCAACGTGGCCACGGCACCGGAGTCGTAGCCGAAGACCAGGCCGGTGTTCTCGTCCGTGCCCTCCGGACCCAGCTTCGCCCAGGACCGTACGTGCTGCGGCGTGCCCAGCAGCAGGTGGGCCAGGCTGATCGGGTAGACGCCGAGATCCAGCAGAGCGCCACCGCCCAGCGCCCGCGCGCGCATCCGGTGCTCAGGCGGGAAGGGGCCGGCGACGCCGAAGTCGGCCCGGACCCCGGTCAGGGTGCCGATCGCGCCGTCGGCGATCAGTTGACAGACCCGCCGGATGAGCGGGTTGCACCGCATCCACATCGCCTCCATGAGGAAGACCCCGGCGGCGCGGGCGGTGTCGACGAGTTCGGTGCTGGTGGCCAGGTCGAGGGTGAACGGCTTCTCCACCAGCACCGGCCGGCCGGCGGTGAGGCAGGTCAGGGCCGCCTCGTGGTGGGCGGCGTGCGGGGTGGCGACGTAGATCACGTCGACGTCGGCGTCCGCAGCCAGTTCCGCCCAGGAGCCGTACGCCCGTGGTACGGCATGCCGGTCCGCGAAGCGTTCCGCGGTCTCGGCGGTGCGGGAACCGACCGCGACGAGTTCGGCCCCCGGCACCAGCCGGAGGTCCTCGGCGAAGCGGGCGGCGATGTGGCCGGTGGCCAGGATGCCCCAACGAGTCATGGCGCGACGCTACCGAAGATCAGCAGAGGGCTGTACTGGGCATCCACGGGTCGGGACCAGGGCCTAGTCTCGGCGCATGACGACCGACAGTGGCTTCCCGGCTCCGCCCGCGCTGGTGGAGCACGCCCGCAGGTTCCGGGCCTCTGGCGCGGTGCCGGCGGTACCCAGGGTGGCCGCCACCGTGCTGCTGCTCCGCCCGGCCGACGAGGGCTTCGAGGTCTACCTGATCCGCCGGGTCGTGGCGATGGCGTTCGGCGGCATGTACGCCTTCCCAGGTGGTGGAGTGGACCCCTCGGACTCCACCACCCACCTGGACTGGGCGGGCCCGGCACCGAGGGACTGGGGCGTACGCCTCGGGCTGGCCCCGGCGGCGGCGCAGGCGGTGGTCTGCGCGGCGGCCCGCGAGGTCTTCGAGGAGGCGGGGGTGCTGCTCGCCGGGCCGGACGCGACGCGGGTCGTCGGCGATGTCAGCGACGACGGCTGGGAGGCTGCCCGGGCCGACCTGGAACAGCGGCGAACCGGGTTCGCCGACCTGCTCGCCGGGCGCGGGCTCACCCTCCGGTCGGACCTGCTGCTGCCGTGGAGCCGCTGGGTGACCCCGGAATTCGAGCCACGTCGGTTCGACACGTACTTCTTCGTGGCGCTGCTGCCCGAGGGACAGCGGACCCGCGACGTCTCCGGTGAGGCCGACCACACGCTGTGGATCCGGCCCGACGAGGCGGGCCGGCAGGCGGCGGCCGGCGACCTGACAATGCTCCCGCCGACCCTGGTCACCCTCGGCGAGGTGGCCGCCTGCACCGATCTCGCCGCGGTGGCAGCGGCGGCAGCGGCCCGCGACGCGGTCACCGCGATCACGCCCCGGCTGGATCTGTCCGACCCCGACCGG
Organism: Micromonospora sediminimaris; assembly: GCF_016863575.1. Classification (NCBI taxonomy): domain Bacteria; kingdom Bacillati; phylum Actinomycetota; class Actinomycetes; order Micromonosporales; family Micromonosporaceae; genus Micromonospora; species Micromonospora sediminimaris. Next base: position 236,116 of record NZ_BOPD01000008.1, on the reverse strand, counting down.
CCCCGGTTCTACCTGCCCTGACCGGACGGATCAGCCGAGTTGGTAGTTGACGTGGGCGGACCAGCGGGCGAAGCCGAGCCGCTCGTAGAGCGCCACCGCGCCGGTGTTCGACTCGTCGACGTACAGCATCACCCGGTCCAGTCCGCGTCGGTCGCGCAGGTACGCCAGCCCGGCCATGGTCAGGGCCCGGCCGAGCCCGCCGCCGTGCGCGGTGGGCTCCACCCCGAGCACGTACACCTCGCCGATGCGGGCGGAGCCGGGTCGCTCGTGCACCTTGGTCCAGTGGAAGCCGAGCAGCCGGCCGGTCGCCGACTCGACGGCGAGCAGGAAGCCGGCCGGGTCGAACCACGGTTCGGTGAGGCGTACCCGCAGGTCATCGGCGGTCCACCGGCCCTGCTCCGGGTGGTCGGCGAAGGCCCGCGCGTTGAGCGTCAACCAGGCTTCCTCATCGCTGCCGGGGCGGAACGCGCGCAGCGTCACCCCGTCGGGCAGGCGCGGTTCGGGCAGCGGCGCGGCGAGCGGTCGACGTAGCTGCCAGAGGACCCGGGCGCGGTGAAATCCGAGGTCGACCGCGAGGGCAGCGGCCGAGGGGTGGTCGCCGTGCGCCCACGCCCGCAGTGGCCCGGCGGCGGTGGCCAGCACCCCCCGGGCCAGTGCCCGTCCGGTACCGCGCCGCCGGTACGCCGGGTGCACCATCAGCTCCACGCCGACGCCGCTGTCGGGGTCGGTCGTGTCGAGGTGCGCGTACCCGGTGAGCGTGCCGTCGGTGGAGCGGGCAACCAGGTGGCTCGCGGCAGCGTGCTCGTCGCGCAGGCGGAGCAGCACGTGCTCGTCCATCGGGTCCGCCCCGTCGGCGTCGCCGGCCGTCCGGGCGAGCGCCAGCACGTCGGTGATCTCCGCCGGGCCGAGTCGGTCGACGCGGCTGACCTGGTCGATGCCCGACTGGGTGCTGCTCATCGCATCACCGTAACCGCACCGGAGGTGCGCCGCCCGGAGGGACGGTTGGTACCCCCGTCACAGTCCGCGCGGTGGCAGCGCCTGAACGTCGAACCGGCCGGCCAGTTCCGGCAGGATCCGGTACAACGAGTTGACGGTGCCCTGACGGTCGCCACCCGCGTCGTGCAGCAGGACGATCGAGCCGGGTTGTACCCCGTTGAGCACGGCGGCGGCGATCCGGGTGGCGCCCGGCGCCCGCCAGTCGGACGGGTCCAGCGTCCAGTGCAGCGGTGCCATGCCGAGGTCACGGGAGACGGAGATGACCGAGTAGGTCCAGGCGCCGCCCGGCTGCCGGTACCAGGCGATCGGCGCGTCGGGCACGGCGGCGCGGATCGCCTCGCTGGTCCGCATCAGGTCGGCGCGGATCCACTCGATCGACCGGGCGCCCAGGGCGACGTCATGGTCCCAGCTGTGATTGCAGAGGGTGTGCCCCTCGGCGACGATCTGCTCGACGAGCCAGGGGTACGCCTGGGCGTTCTTGCCGACCACGCAGAAGGTGGCCGTGACGTGGTAGTCCCGCAGGATCGCGAGAACCTGAGGGGTGTAGTCGGGGTGCGGTCCGTCGTCGAAGGTGAGCGCGACACCGGCGTCGCCGGTGCTCACACGGGTGCCCATCGGGCCGAAGTTCGGGTCCTGCCCCTGCTCGTCGGTGCGCTGCGACCCGTCCGACCCGGTGTCGGGTGCGCGGGTGGCGTCGGGCTCGGCGTCGATCGGGGCCGACTGGTCCGCGTACTCGGGGTGATCGGCACCGGTCGCGGTGACGGCGGTGTCGGTCCGCGACGCCTCCGGCACCAGGCTTCGTCCGAGCAGGTACGCCGTGCCGAGGACCGCCGTCACCACGAGCGTGATGATCCCGACGGCCCGTGCCGCCCCCACCTGGTTACCGCCCACCAATGCCCCCCGCTGGTCAACTGGCAGTCACCATAAGGCGCACTAGTCGACCAAAAAGGGCATATAGGAAATTTAGCCCTCGACGGTGAGGGCCCGCATCGGTAGCGGCGAGTGCTCGGCAGCCTCCGACAAGGTCCGCGACGACGGCACCACGAACTTGTAACCCACCTGCCGGACTGTGCCGATCATCGACTCGTACTCGGAGCCGAGCTTGGCGCGCAGGCGACGCACGTGCACGTCGACCGTCCGAGTGCCGCCGAAGTAGTCGTACCCCCACACCTCGCGCAGCAACTGGTCGCGGGTGAACACCCGCCCTGGGTGCTGGGCGAGGAACTTCAGCAGCTCGAACTCCTTGTAGGTCAGGTCGAGCGGGCGGCCCTTGAGCTTCGCCGCGTAGGTGTCCGGATCGATCATCAGCTCGCCGGCCCGGATGGATCCGCCGGCGCCGGCGGTCGCGTTGCTCAGCCTGCCGACCGCGAGGCGCAGCCGGGCCTCCACCTCGGCGGGGCCGGCGGAGGCGAGGATGACGTCGTCGACGCCCCAGTCGGCGTTGAGTGCGATCAAGCCAGCCTCGGTGACCACCGCGACCAGCGGCACGCCGAGCCCGGTGGCGTGCAGCATCCGGCAGGTGGCCCGGGCCTCGCTCAACTCGGAGCGGGCGTCGACCAGCACGGCGTCCGGGCTCGGGCCGGCGACCAGGGTGCGGACATCGCGGGGTGCGGTGCGGACCGAGTGCGGCAGCAGGTCCAGTGCCGGTAGCACTGCGGATGGTTCGCCTGCCCGTGCGGTCACCAACAGCAGGATCTCCACGATCACCTCCGTCCCGGCGGCCCGTTGCGGCCGCGCGCGACCAGCGGCACTCCTGCGGGGTGTGGCGCTGGGAACTTCCGTGGGTCCCGGCGTCGCTGACGGGCGGGTTTCGCCGTTGAGCGTAACCGATTGCTCGCGTACGACCCTGGCGCGGTTTCCTCTTTGCCCTATCTGCCCCTGATCGCGGCCCAGGTTTTAACGTCGCGGAAACGCTGGCACCCGCGATGTGAGGTTGGTCTGGCACGATCGGTGGGTGTTTCCCTCCAACTCGTCCGAGACCGGCCGTGACCCGTGGGCCGAGGATCCGTCCGTCCCGGGAGGCTCGGCGCCCCGTACCGGTCCGGCCGTGGAGACCGACGAGCGGCCCTCGCGTGGCCCCCGCCGCCTGCGCCGCGGCGGTTCGGCCCGCCGGGCCGACGACGAGGCGGATGCCGACGACGAGGAGGAGGAACCACCGGTCGAGGTACGCCGGCAGCTCTCCCTCGCCATCGGCGGCTTTGCCGCGCTGCTCGGTCTCGGCCTGGTCGTCGCCGCGCAGACGTCCATCCCCGGGCACCGGCTGCCCTTCACCCTCGTGGTGCTCGCCGTGCAGGCGCTGTTCGTGCTCGTCTGGACCATGGTCACCAGGCCACCGGCACTGGCGGTCGTCCTCGGGGTCGGCGCGGTGACCGCGGTGGCGGCCGACGTGGTGGCCGTACGGTCGGCCGAAGCCCGGTTGGCGCCGCTGCTCTACCTCGCGGTCGGCGGGGTGCTCGCCGCGGTGCTCGGTCAACTCGTCCGACGGGTGGACCGGGTCCGGGTGACCGACTCGCTGCGGACCACCGCGACCACCGTGCTCGGAGTGGTCGCGTTGGCCACGCTCATCATGCTCAGCCGGATCCCGGCGGGCACCCAGACGATCGCCGTCTGCCTGACCGCGGCTGGCGTGGCGCTCACCGTCGCCCGGGTGACCGACGCCGTCGCGGCCTGGCCGAGGCTGGCCCCCCAGGTGCCCAGGGGGGCGGCGGGGGTGGTTGGCGGCGCGATGGTCGGCACGCTGATCAGCGCGCTTCTCGGTGGCTACCTGGTCACCCCGTTCACACCCACCCGGGCCGCGATCATCGGCCTGGTGGCGGCCGTCGTCGCCGTGCTGGCCGACCTCGCCGTGAGCTACGCCGAGGCGGGCCGGCTGATGGCCGGTGAAGTGCCGTCGGTCTGGGCCGTACGGCACGTGCAGGGGCCCCTCGGTGGCTTCGCGATGGCGGCGCCGGCCGCGTACCTGATGTGTCGGCTGGTGCTCTGACCGTCAGCGCGGCGACCGTCCGGCCGCGCGATTGAGAAATCCGGACCACGGGTACCACCGGTCCACCGCTGGCGGCATCGAGGTACGACGAGACAGGAGACGGCGTGGAGCAGGAGCAGACGTACGAACGGCGGCCGCGGCGACGTGGACGCAAGGTGCTGATCGGGTTCGTCGTCCTGCTGCTCGTGCTCGCCGGACTGATCGCCATCGCCGACCGGGTGGCGGCGAGCGTGGCCGAGCGCACCATCGCCGACGAGGTGCGCCAGCAGGTCGCCGAGCAGGGCGCGCAATCCTCGCCACCCGAGGTCGAGGTGGGCGGCTTCCCGTTCCTCACCCAGGTGCTCGACGGTCGGTACGAGCGCATCTCGATCAAGCTGCGGGACGTGCGGGCCTCGGTGCAGGGCGACGCGGTCGCGCTGCCCAGTCTGGACGTCGACGCCCGAAACGTACGGGCCTCGCTGGACACCCTGCGCACCGGCCAGGGTGAGGTCGTGGCCGAGACGGTCAACGGCACCGGCACCATCAGCTACCAGAGCCTGTCGGCCCTGCTCGATCGGGAGGGGCTGACCCTCGGTGAGCGGGACGGGCAGCTCGCCGTCACCGCCCCGGTGGACATCCTCGGCCAGCGGTTGACCGTCACCGGCACCGCCGACATCGTCGTCGGTGAGCAGGGGCAGGTGGCCCTGCAGTTCGACGACCTGGACGCCGAAGGGCTGCCGGACGTGCCGTTGGCCCGCACCCTGGTGAGCAATTTCGCCCGCAGCATCTCGGTCGACGTGCCCCTGCCGGAGTTGCCGTTCCAGCTCACCGTCCGCGAGGTCCGGCCGCAGCCGCAGGGGCTGACGGTGACCGCCGACGCACGGGACGTGCCGATCAACTCGGTCGGCTGACCACCGGCTCGGCGTCCCGGATGCTGGTCGGCCCGATAGAGATATCTGGGATCGCTGGTAGGCTCCCTGCTCATGGGGACGCTCCTCACCAAACGGCGCGCGGTCGACCTGTGCCGCGTGGCCACCTGCCTGTGTCGCCCCGTCATCTGACGGCGGGGCTGACTCGGGCCGCCTAGCGGCCAAGGCACCAGGGGCACGCGTACCTCGTTCCCGGTGCACCCCACCGGACGCCCGGCAGCGGCGCCGTCGCACGAACCCGTGATCCGTTCCGAGCTATGGGTCCCGCGCGTGGTGCGACACCTTTACATCCCGATCTCCGCGCGCTGGCTCACCATCCATCCTCACCAGGGAGTGATCTGATGAGTCGCGACACCGCACTCGTCTCGGCCGAGTGGGCCGAGAAGAACCTCGACGCCCCGGGCGTCGTCTTCGTCGAGGTCGACGAGGACACCTCGGCCTACGACTCCGGCCACATCGCCGGCGCCATCAAGCTGGACTGGAAGAACGACCTCCAGGACCCGGTCCGCCGGGACTTCGTCAACAAGACCCAGTTCGAGGCGCTGCTGTCCGAGCGGGGCATCAGCAACGACGACATCGTCGTCCTCTACGGCGGCAACAACAACTGGTTCGCCGCGTACGCGTACTGGTACTTCAAGCTCTACGGCCACCGCGACGTCAAGCTGCTCGACGGTGGCCGTAAGAAGTGGGAGCTGGACGCCCGGCCGCTGGTCACCGACGCCGTGACCCGCCCGGCGACGCAGTACGTCGCCAGCGAGCCGGACACCAGCATCCGAGCCTTCCGGGACGAGGTCGTCGACGCGATCGGCACCAAGAACCTGGTCGACGTGCGTAGCCCCGACGAGTACGCAGGCCGCCTGCTCGCCCCCGCCCACCTGCCGCAGGAGCAGGCACAGCGCGGCGGCCACATCCCGACGGCGATCAGCGTGCCGTGGTCGAAGGCGGCCAACGAGGACGGCACCTTCAAGTCCGACGACGAGCTGCGCAAGATCTACGGCGAGGCCGGGCTGGACGACGGCAAGGAGACCATCGCCTACTGCCGCATCGGCGAGCGTTCCTCGCACACCTGGTTCGTGCTCCAGGAGCTGCTCGGCCACCGCAACGTGAAGAACTACGACGGATCGTGGACCGAGTACGGCTCGCTGGTCGGTGTGCCGGTGGCGCTGGGCGATGAGCCGGGGGAGGCCTGAGATGACCGCACCCACCGCAGCAAGCACCGCCGCCGCCGGCTGCGCGGCTCCCGATCAGGCCGCCCCGCTGCCGGCCGGCCTCGACTTGGAGCGGGAGACCGTCATCACCGGGGTCGTCCGCTCCGCGGAGGGCGAGGCGGTGCCGGGCGCGTACGTCCGTCTGCTCGACTCGACAGGTGAGTTCACCGCCGAGGTGGTGACCTCGCCGGCCGGCCAGTTCCGCTTCTTCGCCGCGCCCGGCGCCTGGACGTTGCGGGCGCTCTCCCGTCAGGGCAACGGAGACACCACCGTGACCGCCGGTCGCGGCATCAACGAGGTGGCCGTCACCGTCACCGACTGACAGCTCTGGCTGACCCGCTCTGATCGGCCTCGTGGCCCGCATCCCTCCCAAGAGGATGCGGGCCACCCGCCGTCTGCACCCCACCCCGCCCTGAGCTGCGCACTCCCTGCGCCGCACGCCCCCGCCGCCCTGCGCGCTCCCCGCTGCGCGCTGCCCGCCGCGCCCTGCGCGCTCCCCGCCCCCGCCCCCGCCCCCGCGAGGCTGTGGCAGCAACTTCGCTGATGTTGCTGCCCTGACGACGCCGGATACAGCAGTATCCCTGAAACTGCCGGGGGTGCCGGGCCGCTGGCCCGGGGCACGCCCGGGGTCCGGGGGGCGAGGCGCTGCCCGGGGTCCGGGGGCGAGGCGCTGCCCGGGGTTCCGGGCGCGGCGTTGCCGGGGGTTCCGGGCGGGCGAGGCACCGCCCGGGCGCGGCGTTGCCCGGGGTTCCGGGCGGGTGGGTGTTGGCGGGAGTCGGGGGCGGGGCACCGGCCCGTGCGGGCCGGCGCCCCGCCGTGTGGGTCGGGTCAGATGCCGGTGGCTCTGGTGCAGGTGGAGGCGGGATCAAGGGCGAAGTCGAGCGTGCCGACGATGCCCGCCTCGATGCGGTGGCGCTGTACCTGCGGCACCCAGCCGTCCTTGGCCACGATGACCTCGTAGCGGCCCTTCGGCAGCCACCAGGCGTAGCGGCCGTTGCCGTCGGCCGTCAGGGTGGTTCCGGTGCCGGCCGAGATCAGGTTCACCCGTACCGTCGCCGGGATACCGACCGTGACACCGCCGCAGGTGGTGCCGGTGACGGTGCCCCGGATCTTGCCCCAGCTGGCCGGCGGCGACACGTTCATCTCCACCGAGACCGGGGTGACCGGGTAGGGGCTGTCGGAGGCGATGGCGAGTTCGCCCGCGTACCGGCCGGGTTGGGCGACGCCCGCCGCCTCGGTGGCCGTCAGGGTGACGGTCACCGTCCGCGACTCGCCCGGCGCGAGGGTGAAGGTGGCCGGGGAACTGTCCAGCCAGGGCAGGTCGGCCTCGGCTGCGCAGAGCTCCAGACCACCGAGCCGTTCGCTGTCCGCGCTGCCCACGAAGGAGCTGGGTGACCCGCCGATCTTGTACGCGCCGCAGGTGGCGGCCCCCCGGTACCGGCTGAAGCGGGCGTTGGGCAGGTCACGCCAGGCGCCGGTGACCGGGTCGAAGCCGACCGTTCGGTTGGTGACCGCCGTCGAGCCGTCGGTCACCCCACCGGCCAGCACCAGCAGCCCGCCGGCCGCCGCGTACTGTGAGCCCCACAGCTCCACCGGCAGGTCTGGCAGCGGACTCCAGTTGTCGGTGGCGGGGTCGTACCGGTAGGCGTCGGTGTACTCGGTGCTGCCCGTGCCACCGGCACAGTAGACCGAGGCGCCGATCCCGCCGCAGGCCAGCCACGACACCGGGTGTGGATAGGCAGCACCGGTGCTGAACGAGCCGGTGTCCGGGTCGAACACCACCAGGCCGTCGCTGTCGGTGCAGGTGGCGTCGGCGCAGCCACCCACCAGGTACACCTTCCCGCCGACCACGGCCGAGCCGGCCGCCGCGACCGGGGCCGGATTGGTCACTCCCGGCAGGGTGCTCCACGTGCCGCTGGCCGGGTCGAAGACGTCGACCGTGGCGACTGTGGCGTCGTCGGCGCCCCAACCTCCGATCACGTAGAGCTTGCCGCCGACCGCTGCCGCAGCGGGCTTGGACCGTACCGTCGGCAGGTCGGGCAGGGCGGTCCAGGCGCCCGGCGCGGGGTCGTACACCCATGCCTTGCGCTCGGTGCCGGTGCCACCGCCACCACCGACCGAGTAGATCTTCCCGTCCAGCCACGCGGCGGCGTTGTCGTAGATCGACGTCGGCAGCTTGGCGATCTCGGTCCACGCCTCGTCCTCGGCGGTAGCGGCCTGGGATGCCGCCCCGCCGTACGGGGTGCCGGTGCGGGCCTTGCTGATCCCCTTCATCTTCTGCTCCCGCAGCGGCGCGCCGTCGCGCCTGAGCAGTTCGAACTGACCGGCCCGTTCCAGTAGGTCTACGCTGGCCGGCGCGGTACCGCTGTTCCGGACCGTCACCCGGGTGGTGCGGCTGCTGCCGTACGGCTGATGTGACTCGATCGATGTCGGGCTGACCGTCAGCCGGCCTGCGGCGAGGGCGAAGTTGGCCCGCTTGACCCGGTCGGCGGTGACCGTCACCTCCTTGGTCACCGGCGCGTACGGGGTGCGGTCCGCGGTGAACGGGTGGGTGCCGGTGAGTCCGGAGAAGAGCCAGTAGAAGCCGTCCGGCTCGGCCGGGTCCTCGGGCGTGGCCGCCGAGACCGCCCGGTCCTCGGGACGGTGGTCGCTGGCCACCGTCACGCCGTTGAGCGGGTCACCGGTGTTGCGGTCCGTGGTGGTGCCTACCACCAGCCCGCCGGGCACCGGCGAGCACTCGCGGTTGACCACCTCCACGTCGTCCACCTGCCACCACCAGGCGAAGGTGCCGTTGAACCGGAAGCGGAACAGCGCGGAAGCGGCGTTCGCGGCCGGGTCGAGCGGTACCTCCTCGGTCCGGGGGCCACGCCGGCTGGCGGTCTGGTGCCAGACGTTGGTCCAGTTGGCCCCGCCGTCGGTGGAAACGTCGATGTCGGCGGTGTCGCTGATGCCGACGGCCCGCCAGTCGCTGCGGAACCGCAGCACCGGTGCGGCCGTCGTGGACAGGTCGACCGGCGGGGCGATCAGGTCGGTGTCCTGCGTGTTGCCGGAACCGAGGGCGTCGCTGTCGATGATGGCGAAGCCGCCGGTGCCGCCGGTGAGGTTGCCTCGGGAGTCGGGATCGTCGAAGACCCAGCCGCCGGAGGCGGTGCGGTTCTCCACCCTCCAGCCGGGCGGCGCGCTCGTGCCGTCGAAGCTCTCGGTGAGCAGCGGCGTACCGAACTGTGCCGTGTAGCCGGCGGCGTTGCAGGCGGCATCGACCGGTACCGCCACATTGATCTTGGTGGCGTCACCGCCCACCGCCACCTCACGGGTGACGGTGCGGTAGCCCGGGTACTGCGCGGTCACGGTCAGCCGGTACGAGGTGTTGCCGGGCAGGGTGACGGAGTATCGGCCGGTCACCGGATCGGTGAAGACCGGATCACCGGGCCGGCCCGCCACCTCGATCTTGGCGTACAGCGGCCAGCCGTGGCCGGAACCGTCGGTGACCTTTCCGCTCACCGTGACCGCCGGCGTGGCCAGCAGGGCGAAGTCCAAACTGACGGAGTCACCGTCGGGCACCGTGACGGTAGCCGACTCGTCGGCGTAGCCGTAGGCGCTGACCGTGAGCGTGGTCTCGCCGGCCGGCAGGGTGAGCGCGTAGCGCCCGTCAGCGTCGGTGGTCGTGCTGCGGGTGCCGTCGGTCACCCTCGCACCGGAGAGCGGGTCGTCGTCACCGGAGTCGGTGACCACCCCGGTGACCCGGCCGACCGGTCCACGGGGTGCGTCCCGCACCGCCGCGTACGCGTCGAGCCGCCCCTCACCGAAGACGTTGTTGTCGGCCGGCGTGCCACCGCAGGTGGTGGCGTCGACATCGCGGGCCGTACGGTCCAGCAGCTCCTCGGTCGCGGCGAGGTCCCCGCGCAGTCCGGGCGCCGCCGCCCAGAGCAGCGCCACCGTGCCGGCGACGTGCGGCGCGGCCATCGACGTGCCGCTGAACGAGGCGTATCCGCCGCTGGGAACGCTGGACCGGACGCTGCTGCCGGGGGCGGCGATGTTCGGCTTCAGCGGGTCGGTTCCGGAGCCGCGCCCGGAGAAACCGGCGATCACGTTGTTCACGTCGTACGCGCCGACGGCGTACGCGTCGGTGTAGTCACCAGGCGAGCCGGCGCTGCCACAGGCCGGACCGTCGTTGCCGGAGGAGAAGACGGGGAACATGCCGGCGGCCCGCCAGGCGGCCACGGTCTGCTGGTACCAGGGGTCACCACCGTCGCCGCCCCAGGAGTTGTTCACGATGTCGGGCCGCAGGTCCGGCCGGGGATTCTGGCCGTTGGCGTCCGTGGGGGCGAGCACCCACTGACCGGCGGCGAGCAGCGAGGCGTCGGAGCAGTCGTTCGACTCGCAGCCCTTTGCGGCGATCCACTTCGCGCCGGGTGCGACGCCGATCTGGTTGCCCGCACCGTCGTCACCGACCATGGTGCCCATGGTGTGGGTGCCGTGGTCGTTGTTGTCGCAGGGTGCGGTGCCGGCGCACACACCGGCCGGATCGAACCAGTTGTACGCGTGGTCGAAGCTGCCGCCGCCGAGGTTGCCCCGGTAGGAGCCGACGAGGGCGGCGTGGTCGTAGCGCACGCCACTGTCGATGTTCGCCACCACGACGCCCTCGCCACGGGTGCCGAACTCGTCCCACACCCGCGGTGCGCCGATGTTTGTCAGTCCCCATTCGACGGCGGCGGTGCGCGCCCGAGCGGTCTCGGTCGCGGTGGGCCGGACCAGCGGGTAGCTGCGGCTCGGTTCGATCCGGGCCACCTCGGGCCGGCGGGCGATCTCGTCGAGCAGTGCCTTGTCGCCCTCGACCCGCACCGCGTTGGCGATCCAGTACGAGGTGTGCGGCACCTTGCGATCGTCGAGCAGCGTACGCAGGTCGCGTTGGGTGCGGGTGGCCGTGGTGGTGAGCAGACGGTGTACCTCGCCGGCCCGGGCGTCGGGGTCACGCAGCCGGCTGGCCTGCGCCAACGGCGCGGTGTCGGCCAGGTAGACCAGGAAGGGTGCGGTCGACGTGGCGCCGAGCTGGTCGAGCAGCGCCGGATCGACGGCGGCCCGGTGCGCCACCGGCGGTTGAGCCGGCGCGGCGAGCGCGGGCTGGCCGGTGACGCCCAGCACGGCAGCGGTCAACACCGCCACCGCCCGCCATCGTGGCGACCGGGTGGATGGTCGTGTGAACAATGTTCCTCCCCACGTCGTCGGTCCCGATCCGTTCGGGCCCGCACACCCGCGCGCCGCGACGCGGCTGCGCGCAGCGGCCGGGGCGATGTGGGTGGCCGGTGGTGGTGCCTCCGCCCGCTGAAAGTCATGCTCTTGCTCCGACCGTCGGTGATCAATGGACGGCGTCGGTCAGTACTCGGTCAGTGACGAGGCGCGATCCTGACAGTTAGGCTGCAACCGGGCGTCATCGGTGACCGTCACTGGCGATCGGTGGAAGTCGCAGGCCAGAGGCGCCCTGGGGGAGGCTTCGTGTCCGGTCCAGAGTTTCCGATCGTGGTCTGCGTCAGCTCCGACGCCACCGTCCGGCAGCGCGTGGTGCAGCGGCTGGAGGGCGTCGGGCCGGTGGTGATCTGCGCAGACCTCGCCCAACTGCGGGCGGTGTTCCCCGCCCCGCCGGCGGAGCCGGGAGGGCCGCTCGACGAGCCTGCCGAGCGTCCCACGGAACGGCCGGCCACCTGGGGAGATCTGACGGTCGACCGGGCAGGGCACCTGGTCACCTGGCGCGGCGCACCGCTGGGGCTGACCCGTACCGAGCGGGAGTTGTTGGCCCGCCTGGTCAGTCCGCCCATCACGTTGTGGAGCTACGAGCGGCTGTTCGCCTCCGTCTGGGGTGGTGCCTACCTCGGCGACACCGCGATCCTGCACTCGGCGGTGAAGCGGCTGCGTCGCAAGCTACGGACGCTGCCCGACGGGCCGCAGGTGCAGACCGTACGCGGCGTTGGTTACCGGCTGAGCGTGCCGCCGGAGGCTGGCGACGGGCGTCCGGACGGACGGTCGCGCCAGGCGTGACACGATGGCCGGGTGAGCAACGCCGTCCACACCACCGCCCCACCGACCGGTCCCCGACCGCCGGCCGCCGGCTCCCGATGGCCGCGCTGGCTGATCACGGTGACGGCGGTCTGGGTGGTGCTGCTGGCCGGCCTCACCTGGATGTCGTCGGTCGAGGACCCACCGACCGTTCGGGAACAGCGCACCCTCACGCAGGCCGGGCCGGTGGTCGACGGTGCGATAGGTGAAATTGTCGCGGCGGCTGACGCGGGTGTCCCGGCGCTGGTCCCAGCCGAGGTCGACCGGGGCTGTCGGATCAGCCCGTTCGCAGACGGTGCGACGCTGACCCGTTCGGTCGACCTGGCCGCGCCGGTGGGCGAGGAGCAGGCCCTGCTGCGGCAGGTCGCCGACCGGCTGCCCGCGCGGTGGCGGGCCGGTGTCCGGCTCACCCCGGACGGCCCTCGCCTGCGCGCCGACGCGGGTGAGTTCGTCACCGTGACCGGGCGGCCGGCGACCGACGGTCGGATCCGGTTCACCGTCGACACCGGCTGCCGCCCGGTGGGCGACGACTACGACAGCGCCGGGGCCGCCCCGGCCGGCCCCGAGGCCGGCGTGCTGGCTGAGGTGGTGCGTGCGCTGAACGGCCGCGTCGACGACCCGGAGTCGGTGGTGAGCGCACCCTGCCCCGGTGGCGGCGTGGCCCGCACCATCCGCTCCGTCGTCGACCCGGTGGCCACAGCGCCGCAGGCCGCACTCGCGCCGTTGGCCGGCGGCACGCCGGTGGTGGAAACCCCCGAGGTGTACGCCTACCGGCAGGACGGTGTCGCGGTGCTGGCCGATTTCCAGCCGGAGCAGGTCGTGGTCGCCGCGACGACGGGGTGCGCCGGCTGAGCCTCGCCGCTCTGCCGCCGAAGCTGAGGTCGTTCAATCCGGTCGGCGCGGCCCCTCGTCGCGGCTGCGACCCAGCGCGTCCACCCGGCCCCACCGGCCGGGAATGTCCAACAGTTCCACCCGGCCCATCCCGGCCGGCACGTACGGGTCGATGATCAGGTGCTCGCCCTGTGGTTCGAGTCCGAGCATCACCCGCAGCAGCAGCAGCGGGGTGCCCGCCGACCAGGCCTGTGGGCTGCACGCGGTCGGATACTCCACCGGGTAGTCGGTCAGATCACGTTCGTAGCCGGCGAAGGCTTCCGGAAGCCGGCCGAAGAAGTAGCGGGAGGCCGCGAACATCGACTCGCAGATCCGACCCGCCTCCTCGCGGAGACCGTACTTCCACAGACCCCAGGCGATGATCGAATTGTCGAACGGCCAGACGGTGCCGACGTGGTATCCGATGGGGTTGTAACGTCCCTGGTCGTCGGCGAGGGTACGGACGCCCCAGCCGGAGAAGAGCCGGGGACCGAGCAGGTGCTCGGCGACCCGCTGGGCCCGGGAATCGTCGACGATGCCGCTCCAGAGCAGGTGCCCGATGTTGGACGTGAGCGCGTCGACCGGGCTGCCGTCGGAGTCCAGGGCCAGCGCGTAGTACTCCTTGTCGGGTAGCCAGAAGTCCCGGTTGAAGCGTTCCTTCAACTCGGCGGCCTCACGTTCCAACCGGTCGGCGTAGACCGGGTCGTTCCAGCACAGTCGGGCCAACCGGGCACCGCGCAGCTTGGCGTCGTAGGCGTAGCCCTGCAACTCGCAGGTCGCCCGGGGGAAGCTCGGCAACCGACCGTCGGAATAGCAGATCGCGTCCCAGGAGTCCTTCCAGCACTGGTTCTCCAGGCCGATCTTGGGGTTGCGGGTCTGGTACCAGACGTACCCGGTGCCGAGCAGGTCGCCGTACGTGTCGATCCAGGTCAGCGCGGCCCGTACCGAGAACTCCAACCGTTTGACCAACTCGACGTCGCCGGTCCACCGCTCGTACTCGTCGAGCAGGATCACGAACAGGGCGGTCGAGTCGGCCGCGCCGTAGTAGGGCGAGTGTGGCTGTTCCTCGAAGCCGGCGGATTCGCCGTAGCGCAACTCGTGCAGGATCTTGCCCGGCTCCTCGTCGCGGAAGTCGTCCACGCGGTGGCCCTGGAGACCCGCCAGCATGGTCAACGTCGGTGGGATCAGCTCCGGCACGAACGGCAGCACCTGAAGCGAGGTGAAGATGCTGTCCCGGCCGAACAACGTCATGAACCACGGCAGGCCGGCGGCCATCAGCCGGACGCCGAGCGCGATCGACTCGTACCGCAGCGCGGCCAGGTCGGTCAGGCTGCGCCGGTACGCCCCGGCCATCGGCTCGCAGTCGCAGCCCAGCTTGGGTGCCCGGGCGACGAACTCGGCGTGTTCCGCCTCGATCGCCGCAGTGGTCCGGCTGCCCGCGAAGGGCAGCAGCGAGCGGACGTCCTGACCGCGGGCGCCGTAGATGACGACGTTCACCGTCAACCGGGTGGTCCACTCGCCGTGCGGTCCGATCATGATCGGAAAGGTCATGCCCCGGCGGTCGACCTGGGCGGCGGCGCTGCTCGTGATCGTCGTCTCGCGGTGGAAGGCGTCCCGCCGGTAGGTCAGCCGCAGCGAGTTCTCGCCGGGCGCGGCGGTGTTGTGCCCCTTTTTGCGCTGGGTGTCCTTGATCTCGAAGATGTCCGCGAAGTCGGAGGCCATCTCCATCCGGACGGTGAAGCTCATCTCCTGCCCGGAGTGGTTGAGCACGGTCAGTTCCTCGGACAGGTCGCCGCTGATCGCCCGACTCCTGATCACCGAGACCTTCGCGTCCAGGAAGTGGGTCGGCTCGCCCGGCACCAGGAAGTAGCGGGTCCGGTGGGACTCGGCGTCGTCGATGGAGAGGGCGTGCAGCCGCTCGCCGTCGATCAGCAGCAGCCAGGTGGACAGGAACCGGGTGTCGAAGGCGAACAGCCCGGTGGGGAAGTCCAGCGAGGGCTCGACGTCCCCACGGCGGTCGCTGACCAGGAACGTGTTGCCGTCGAGGATGCTGACCAGTTCCTTCACCGGGTCCACCTGGCGTGCTCGCGGGCGACCTCGCGCGGGTCGCGGGTGCCGGGTGCGGACGGGAAGAACAGCCGGAAGGCGAGAAACAGCACCACGTCGCCGCGAAAGGTGCTCTCGTTGCGAAGTACTGCGGAGATCGCCTGCGCGCGTCCGGTGACCAGCCGTTCGAAGAGATCGGCCCCGCAGTACCAGGTCGCGTCGCCCGGCTCCACCCCCTGGTCGACCTCCACGGCGCCGGGCCGCATCCGGACCAGCCAGTGCTCGGTGCGGTGCCCCTCGGACAGGTCGATCCGCAGCGTTCCCGCGACCGGAGTGCGGAGGACTTCCGGGGCGCGGGCCGGCAGGGTCGCGAAGAACTGCTGGGTGGCCTCGGTCACACCCGAATCGTAGGCATTCGCCCGCCTTGTCGGGCGGGTTCCGCCGCCTTCTGAGGCAGCTCCCGGCGAGCCTGGCCGGGCACTGACCGGCGAGTCAGTAGACGAGCGCCTGCGCGCCCTCGGCCATCGTCTCCTCGACGAAGACGGCCGCCCCGGCGATCCGTACTCCGGGGAGCACGTCGCCGGAGTCGATGTCCCGGCGAGCGGCGCACTGGGTACAGGCCGTCACGGTGCCGGTGGCGAGGATCACGTGCAGCAGCTCGGCCAGCGGGGCGGAGTGCGGAAGCTCGAAGTTCTGCGCCCGGCCGGGCAGCGCGAACCAGGTCGACTCCCCGGTCAGCCAGAGGGAGACGGGCACCCCGGCGGCGGCTGCGGTGGCTGCCACGGTGAACGCCTGGGCGCACCGTTCCGGTGCGTCGGCGCCGGCGGTGGCCTTGACGACGAGAGTGCGGGCCATGACCGCCAGCATAGGATGACCCGGATGGTCACCGAGATCGGGTTCGTCAGCCTGCTGGTCGCCGGCCTGGGCGCGCTCGCCGGTGGCCTGGTCTATCTGGCGGTACGCATATCGAGAGGCAAGTGGTGATCCGGTGAGTGCGAGGAGTGAGCCGGTTTTGCGAGCCCCGCAGTCGCGAACGAAGGTGATCCGGTGAGTGCGAGGAGTGACGACAATCCGTTGGCGCCGCCGCCCTGGCTGAACGCGCCGCCGGTGGAGGCGTACCCCTTCGAGGAGAGTCACGACCTGCGGGTCGGCCCGAAGCTGCACCCCACGCTCGACGGCCTGCTGCCGTACATCGGCGTGTGGCGGGGGCGGGGGCGGGGCGGTTTCCCCACCATCGAGGACTTCGACTTCGCCCAGGAGATCCGGATCAGCCACGACGGGCGGCCGTTCCTGCACTACGAGTCGCGGGCGTGGATCCTCGACGAGCAGAGCCGACCGGTGCGGCCGGCCGGCCGGGAGGTCGGCTGGTGGCGTCCGGTGCTGGACGGCGACCGGGCCACCGACGAGCTGGAGGCCCTGCTGACCACCCCGACGGGGGTGATGGAGCTGCACGTCGGCCGGCGCAAGGGCACCCAGGTGGAGTTCGTCACCGACGCGGTGGTGCGCACCTCCACCGCCAAGGAGGTCACCGCCGGCCACCGTCTCTTCGGCATCGTCGAGGGCGCCCTGCTCTACGCGCAGGACATGGCCGCCGTCGGTCAGCCGTTGTCTCCGCACCTGTCGGCCCGCCTCATCCGGGTCGCCGGCTGATCCGCTTCCGCCTCCGGCCCACCCCGCCGGTACGCCCGGCTCGGGTCAGCCATCGCCGGTCCAGGTTCAGGGCAGCGGGAAGCCGAGCAGCTGCTGCAACGCGCGGGTGAGCGGGCTGGGCGGCAGCGGCTCACCGTCGAGGGTGTGCACCGCGACCAGGCCGCGTACCGACGAGGTGAGCCAGACCCCCTCGGCCTTGCGCAGCTCCGTCGGGGTGACCATGCGTTCGGCGGCCCCGCAGCCGACGTCGGCGGCGTGGGCGAGCAGCCAGGCGACGGTGGTGCCGGGCAGGATGCCGGTGCGTCCGGCGGGCACCGTGCACAGCGTCTCCCCGGCCAGCCAGACGAGGTTGGCGGTCGGTCCTTCCAGGGCGTACCCGTCGGAGGAGATCCAGAGCACGTCGTCCACGCCGGCCCGGGCGGCCCAGCGCCGGGCGGCGCTGCTGGCCCCGTACGACGTGGACTTGATGCCCGCCGGCAGCCAGTCCAGTTCCGGCCGGGCCTCGGCGGGCACCCCGAGGGAGAGGGTGGCGACGCTCACCCCGTCGTGCCGGGCCTGCGGGGCCGCGGGGGCGACCTCCGACAGGGTGGCGTAAACGGTGGGCGGGCCGCCGCGCTCCGGCCCCCGGGTGCAGACCAGCCGCAGTGCGCCCTCCACCTCGGCCGGCCAGTCGGCGGCCACCTCGTCCAGCAGTTCGACCAGGGCGTCGTCCGCCGGCAGGGCCAGTTCCACGGCGGCCGCGCCGCTCCGCAGCCGGGCCAGGTGCTCCTGGCGCAGCCAGGCTCGCCCGTCACGTAGGTGCATGGTCTCGAAGAGCCCGTCACCCCGCAGCACGCCGAGATCGTCGGCGCGCAGCACCGGCTCATCGGCCGGCAGCCGCCCGCGACCCAGCACGCCGATCCGCGAGGTCACCACGGGGGCCGAGCATAGTGCCGTGCCGGTCGCGCCGGGAGGTACGCGCGCGGCCGAACTATGATCGGGGGGTGTCCGAATCCTCCCTCGCGGAACTGCTCCGCGCCCGTGGGCTCCGGCTGACGGCGCAACGACAGCTGATCCTCCAGGCGGTGCTGGACCTGGGGCACGCCACCCCCGAGCAGGTGCACACCGCCGTACGCGAGGTCGCCGCCGGGGTCAACATCACCACCATCTACCGCACGCTGGAGCTGCTGGAGCGGCTCGGCCTGGTCACCCACACCCACCTCTCGCACGGGTCGCCGACCTACCACGCTGCCGGTGAGGACCAGCACGTGCACCTGGTCTGCCGCGAGTGCGGCGCGATCGACGAGATGGATCCGGAACTGATGCGTCCGCTCTCCGACCAACTGGCCGGGGAACGGGGCTTCCGGGTGGACATCGGGCACGTCTCCTTCTTCGGCTTGTGCGCGCGGTGCGGAGACGGGGAAAAGACATGATCGACATCGCGGGCGCGGTGGCCGTGGAGAGCATCGACGAGGCCAGCCGGGATCAGCCGGAGCCGGCGCACGCCGCAGCCGGGGTGCGGGGCGTGGCCGCGCACTACGGCGACCCGATGCGCGAGCAGCGCCAGTTGGACACCGAGGTCGGCCTGGTGGACCGCTCCCACCGGGGCGTCGTCGCGGTGCCGGGTGCGGAGCGCATCTCCTGGCTGCACACCCTCACCACCCAGCACCTGGCCGAGTTGGGCCCGTGGCAGGGCACCGAACTCCTCGTGCTCTCGCCGCACGGCCATCTGGAGCAGCACGCCATGGTGGCCGAGGACGGCGACACCACCTGGCTCGACACCGAGCCTGGGGCAACTGCGGGACTGCTGACCTACCTGGAGAAGATGCGGTTCTTCAGCCAGGTCGACCCCCGCGATGCCACCGCCGAGTACGCGCTGCTGTCGTTGGTCGGGCCGAAGGCCGCCGAGGTGGTGGCCCTGCTCGACGTACCGCCGCTCGCCGAGCCGGACGTGGTGGGGCTGCCCGGCCCGAAGTTCCGCTCCGGCGAGTTGCCGCCCCGCCCGACCGCCCGCTACGACGTACAGCCGCTGCCGCAGGGTGGCTGGGCCCGGCGCGGTCCGCTCGGGGTGGACCTGCTGGTTCCCCGACCCGCGATGGACCAGGTTGTCACGCGGCTGCGCGACAACGGGGTGCCCCCGGTCGGGCTGTGGGCGTACGAGGCGGTGCGGGTGGCCGCCCGGCGGCCCCGGGTCGGCGTCGACACCGACCACCGGACGATCCCCGCCGAGGTGAACCTGATCGCCCCGGCAGTGCACCTGGACAAGGGCTGCTACCGGGGGCAGGAGACGGTCGCCCGGGTGCACAACATGGGCCGTCCGCCACGCCGACTGGTGCTGCTGCACCTCGACGGGGTGGCCTCGGACCAGCTGCCGGTCGCCGGTTCCCCGGTGACCCTGGACGGCCGTACGGTCGGTTTCGTCGGCACCGCGGTGCTTCATCACGAGCTGGGGCAGGTCGCGCTCGCGGTGGTCAAGCGCTCGGTGCCCGACGATGCCGCGCTCCGGGTGGGCGACAGCGCCGCCGCCATCGACCCCTCGTAGACACCGACACCGCTGGTGGCCGGGGGCGCTCTAGGATCGCCGGCATGACGACAGGGACGTTGATCACGGTTGCCCCCACCGGCGCGGAGTCGGCGAAGACCGAGGTGCCGGCGCTGCCGGTGACCCTCGACGAGCTGCTGCTCACCGCCAAGGAGTGCGAGGCACTGGGTGCCTCCGTGATCCACGTGCACATCCGCGACGACCAGGCCCGGCCGACCCTGGACCCGGGTCGGCTCCGGGCGACCGTGGCGGCGTTGCGGGAGAGCACCGACCTGATCGTGCAACTGTCCACCGGCGGCGCGGTCACCGACCCGGAGGCCGACCGGCTCGCCGTGCTGGACGCGGCCCCGGACATGGCCTCCTGCACCATGGGTACGGTCAACTTCGGTGACGAGGTGTTCCTCAACCGTTGGGAGTTCGTCGTCGACCTGCACACCAGGATGCAGGAGCGGGGCATCGTGCCGGAGTACGAGATCTTCGATCTCGGCCACCTCAGCGCCCTGCAGCGCCTGTTGGGGAAGTACGGCCTGCCGCACGGCGGTCACGTTCACGTCGACTTCGTCATGGGTGTGCCGGGAGGCATGCCGGGAACCACGGCGACGCTGGTGGCGGGCCAGCAGATGCTCCGGGATCTGCCGGAGGGCACCACGTTCTCGGCGACCGGCATCGGCCGTACCAGCCTTCCGGTGCTGCTCGCCGCGCTTTCCACCGGCGGTCACCTGCGGGTCGGGATGGAGGACACGGTCACGTACGCCAAGGGCCGCCCGGTGGAGTCGAACATGCAACTGGTCGCGCGTGCGGTCGGCTTCGCTCAGCTCGCGCAGCGTCCACCGCTGAACACCGCCGAGGCCCGCGAGCTGCTCGGCCTGTAAGGCACGAGTCGCCCGGCATCCCTTTACGCCCGGAGGTGGAGTCCCAGCTCACCCCGGCGTGAGGTCGGCCGGACACCTCGGTACCGTCCACGTTGTGGGAAAGACGTACGAGGGCGGCGTACCGCTCGCCGAGGTGGTCCGGTCCGGCTTCGTGGAGGGCGTGCACCGCGGCTCGGTGGTGGTGCTCGACAGTGCCGGTGCGTCGCTGGCCGCGGCGGGCGACGTAACCTCGCCGATCTTCCCGCGCTCGTCGAACAAGCCGATGCAGGCGGTCGGCATGCTCCGCGCCGGGCTGTCCCTCACCGAGCCTGCCGACCTGGCCATCGTCTCCGCCAGCCACGCGGGGGAGGAGTTCCACCTGGCCAGGGTCGCCGGGCTGCTCGCGGGTGCCGGGCTGAGCGAGGACGACCTGCACTGTCCGCCGGACCTGCCGGCGGGCGATCTCGCACGGATGGCGGTGCTGCGGGCCGGCGGCGGCCCTGCCCGGGTCCAGATGAACTGCTCCGGCAAGCACGCCGGGATGCTGTTGACCTGCCGTGCCGCCGGCTGGCCGCTGGAGGGTTACTGGCGGATCGAACATCCGCTCCAGCGGTGGCTGCGCGAGACGGTGGAGGAGTTCACCGGCGAGGAGGCGGTGGCCGTCGGCGTCGACGGTTGCGGCGCTCCGGTGCTGTCCGCGTCGTTGACCGGGCTGGCCACGGCATACCTACGGTTGGTGACGGCCGAAGGCGACACCGGGGCGGGCCTGGTGGCCGACGCGATGCGGGCGCATCCGGAGGTGGTCGGCGGTACGCAGGCGGACGACACCCGACTGATGCGTGGCGTACCCGGGCTGCTGGCGAAGATCGGCGCGGAGGGTGTCATCGCCGCGGCCCTGCCCGGCGTCGGCGCCGTGGCGCTCAAGATTGACGACGGCGCCGGCCGGGCCCGGATGCCGGTCCTGGTCTCGGCCCTGCGCCGGCTCGGCGTGGATGCGCCGGTCCTGTCGGAGTTCGCCGAGCTGCCGCTCTTCGGCGGCACCCTCCCCGTCGGCGCCACCCGCCCCAGCGACGCGTTGATCAAGAAGTTTTGGTCGGGAGTAGCGCGGAATCCGACCAAAACTTCTTGATCAACCCGGAAGGGGGGAGTGCGGGGTTAGGGGAGGAAGGTGAGGAGTTGCTGGTTTACCCGGGTGGGGTGTTCCAGGGGGAGTAGGTGAGCGGCGTTTGGGATGTCGGGTGGGCGTATCGCGTGGGGTGCCTCGGCCGCGATGCGATCGGCCAGGTGGCGGATGTCGGGCACGTCCAGCGCGCCGGCCGCGACCAGCACGGGCATGGTCAGCTCGGCGAGTCGCCCGATGGCCGGTGGGTCGAGCTCGGCCACGTCCACGGCGCTGAGCGCCAACTCGGCGGCGAGTGCGCGCTCGTCCATCGCGGTCGCGAAGGCGACCAGCTCAGGGTCGACGTCGGCGGGCTCGCGGTCCGGACCGACCACCCAGAACCGCACCTCACCCGCGGCAGTCGCGGCTAAGTCCTCCGGATCGACGTCGCCGACCAGGTGCTCCCACAGCTCGTTCGTCTGCTCTGACCATTCGTGGCCGGAGACCGCGGCGCCGAGCAGGGCCAGCGCGCTCACCCGGTGGGGGTGGGCGAGTGCGGTGTCGATCGCCACCGCCCCACCGAAGGAGCAGCCGACCAGTGCCGCGCTGGCCAGTCCGAGAGCGTCGAGCAGGCCGACCACGTCATCGTGGTGGGCGAAGGCGCTCGGTGGCAGCTCGGACTCCCCGTACCCGCGAAGGTCGAGGGCGATCACCCGGTGTCGGGTCGCGAGTGGGGCGATCTGGTCCCGCCACATCCGGCGGTCGGCGATACCGGCGTGCAGCAGGACGACCGGCGATCCGCTGCCGGCCTCGTCGTACGCCAGCAGAGCGCCATTTACCTGGATCTTGGTCACCGCAGGACGGTACGACCGGGCGGGAGCGGTGCGCAAGCCGGCGATGAGACATCGCTAACTTCGGCTAGCACTTTGCTTGCAGCTGCTAGCAGTGCGGGCTAGCGTTGAGTCATGGCCACTCCCAAGGACCTTCCCGACGTCGGCGGGTTCATTCGTGACCTGCGGCGGAACGCGAAGATTTCGCTCCGGCAACTGGCCGAGCAGGCGGGGGTCAGCAACCCCTACCTCAGCCAGATCGAGCGCGGCCTGCGCCGGCCGAGCGCGGAGGTGCTCCAGCAACTCGCCAGCGCGCTGCGGGTCTCCACTCCGGCGATGTACCTGCGGGCCGGACTGCTCGACGACAAGGAGGGGCAGGGTGTGCTGGCCGCCATCGCCGTCGATCCGGACCTGACGATGGCCCAGAAACAGTCCCTTACCCAGATCTACGAGACATTTCGCCGGGAGAATGCGCGGCTGGCCGAGGCGACCGCGACGATGCCTGGCGCGAGCGGGGAGACCGGCACCTCCGACGCGGATAACGTCACCGCCCCCGACGTGGCCAACCTGGCCGCGACCGGGCCCACCACCGCGGCGGGTACCCCGACCGAGGCGGTGCTCGAATCGGTCGCCGTGACCGAGGCAGGTTCCGCTCCCGCCCCGAACAGCACCCCACCCAGGAAGGCCGCCCGCAAGGTGGTCCGCAAGACCGCGACAGCGGTCCAGGAGGAGAAGTAACGATGAGCCAGCCGAAGACCAATCGCATCCCTGCCCCGATCTACGCTGCGGCCGGCGCTGGTGAACTGGCCTTGCAGCAGCTGCGCAAACTGCCCACCGTGGTCGGTGAGCTGCGTGACCGCGTCGTCGCCGACGGTGGGCGGGTCGTCAACGAACTCGGCGGCAAGGCCGTCGTCACCGGCTTCGAACTGCGTCAGAAGGCCAACGACACGCTGCGCAACGCCAACCGGACGGCCGAGTCGCTGCGGCAGAAGGCCGCCCCGACGACCGACCTGAACCGGCTGCGTGAGCACGCCGACCTGGCCAAGCTTCGCGAGGCTGCGGACCTCACCAAGCTGCGCGAGACGGCCGACCTGAACAAGCTGCGGGAAGCAGCCGACCTGGACCGTCTCCGCGAGCTGGCGAGCCGCAACGCGGCGGTCGTCGTCGCCGGCGCCCAGGCCGCTCAGGTGCGGGCGCTGGCCGCGTACGGTGCGCTGGTGGCGCGGGGCGAGCGTGTCGTGGGCGCCGGCGTGCTGGAGGCCGCCGACACGGTGAACGCCGACATCGAGGCGACCGGGACGACCACCCCGACGGCGACTGTCGAGCAGACCGCGACCGTCGGGAAGTCCGCGCCGACCGAGACGACCGTGACCGTCGGGAAGGCCACGCCGGCCGAGGTGCCGAGCCCGGCGGAGGTGGCCGAGATCGTGGAGGCCAAGCCGGCCGCCGCGAAGAAGACCACCCGGGCGAAGTCGACCACCCGGCAGGCCGCTGCCAAGCGGACCGACAGCCCGTCGGCGAAGCTGCCCCGGGGTACCAAGCGGAGCCAGTGAGTCAGCAGCCGGCGGCCCCGGGACCGTCCCATCGCCACGGATCCGGGGTCGCCGGCATAAGCTTGCCGTCATGGCCAACGCCGCGCCGATCTTCGTTTTCGACGTCCGCTACGTGATCGAGCTGATCCTCTTCGTCTTCGCACTGATCGTGCAGGGGGTGGCTCTCGTGCACGCAGTCACGCAACGCTCCGATGCCTTCCCGGCGATCGGGACCCTGCCGAAGGGCGGCTGGATCGCGATCCTGGCGGTCACTCTCCTGCTCACCCTGCTCACCCGCTCCACCCTCAGCATCTTCGGGCTGATCGGTGTGGCGGCGGCTCTGATCTATCTGCTCGACGTCCGGGTCGGACTACGTGACCTAGGCGACAACAGAGGGTCCTGGTGAGATCTTTCCGCTGGCCACCACCGCCGGACGGCGGGCCACGCAGCTGGGGTCCCGGCCCGGGTGCCCCACGGACCGGCCGACCGCCGTTACCCGACCCGGAAACGGAACTGGTCGCCACCCCGCACGGCGTACGTCTGGAGCGGCTGGTCACCGGCGTTGGTGACCCGGTCACCGTCTTCGCGCACGGGCTGGCCAACGGCATCGCCACCACCCGACCCTTCGGCAGCGGGGTCACCGGTCGCCGGGTCTTCTTCCAGTTCCGTGGCCACGGCCGTTCCGACGCGCCCGACGGGCCGTGGAGCTACCTGGACCTGGCCCGCGATCTGCGGGCGATAGCCGACCTCAGCGGCGCGACGCGCGCCTTCGGGGCCAGCCTGGGCGCCGGTGCGCTGTGCCGCCTGCTCGCCGAGAGCCCGGAGCGGTTCGAGCGGCTCGTCTTCTTCCTCCCCGCCGCACTCGACCGGCCGCGCGGACCAGTCGCCCGGGCGCGGCTGACCGAACTGCTGGCGGCTGTGGAGAGCGGGGACGCCTCGGCGGTGGCGGAAGCCGTCTCCACCGAGCTGCCGCCGGCTGTCCGCAACACGCCGGCCGGCTGGGCGTATCTGCGGCAACGGCTGGACCACCTGCTGCGCGACGGCCTCGCCGCCGGGCTGATCGACCTGCCGGAGCAGGCGCCACTGCCCGACGCCGGCGTGCTCGCCCGGGTGACCGCGCCGGCACTGGTCATCGCCGCCGAGGGCGACGACCTGCATCCGGTGGAGGTGGCCGAACAACTCGCCGCCACGTTGCCCCGGGCCACCCTGCACCGCTACGACCGCCCCGGTGTCCTCTGGACGGAGCGCGCCGACCTCCGCAGCCGGATCTCCGACTTCCTCAACGGCTAGCCCGTCGCGTGCCACCTAGCGCCCCCGCCCGCCGCCCGTGGGATGCGGCATGCCGCGGCATCCGGCGTGCGGGAGGGCGCGACATGCGGTATCTCGGGGCATCCGGCGGGCGGTAGGACCCGGGATGCCGCAACTCGCGAGCCGGATTGTGGCCCTCCCGGGTCGATCAGCCGGCCCTGTCGCGACGAGTCGCGAATACCTGCCACCAGATGGCAGGTATTGCTGGCAGCGTGGAGCGCATGACTAAACCGCTGATCGGAAAGGTGGCGCTGGTCGCCGGGGCCACTCGGGGGGCCGGCCGGCAGATCGCCGTGCAACTAGGCGCCGCAGGTGCCACCGTTTACGCGACCGGCCGCAGCAGCCGCGCCGGCCGTTCCGAACTGGACCGCCCGGAAACCATCGAGGAGACCGCCGAACTGGTCACCGCGGCCGGCGGCACCGGCATCCCGGTCCGGGTCGACCACCTGGTACCCGACGAGGTGCAGGCCCTGGTCGCGCGAATCGACGCCGAGCAGGGCAAGCTTGACGTGCTGGTGAACGACGTGTGGGGTGCCGACCCCTTGATCACCTGGGAGAAGCCGGTGTGGGAGCAGTCGCTCGACGCCGGCTTCCGGATGCTGCGGCTGGCGGTGCACACCCACGTGATCACCAGCCACTTCGCGTTGCCCCTGCTGATCCGCCGGCCCGGCGGACTGGTGGTGGAGATCGGTGACGGTACGAAGGCGTACAACGAGGAGAACTACCGGCTGTCGGTCTTCTACGACCTGGCCAAGACCTCGGTCAACCGGCTCGCCTTCAGTTGGGCCCACGAGGTCAGGCCGCACGGCGGTACGGCGGTCGCGCTCACCCCGGGCTGGATGCGCTCCGAGGCGATGTTGGAGCACTTCGGCGTCACCGAGGACAACTGGCGCGATGGCGCGGCCAAGGACCCGCACTTCCTCATCTCGGAGACTCCGACGTTCGTGGGTCGAGCCGTCGCCGCGCTCGCCGCCGACCCGGACCGGGCACGCTGGAACGGTCGGTCCGTCTCCGCCGGAGAACTGGCCAAGGTGTACGGCTTCACCGACGTCGACGGCTCCCAACCGGACGCCTTCCGCTACCTCAGTGAGGTGGTCGACGCCGGCAAACCCGCCGACACCACGGGTTACCGCTGATCCTCCCGCCCCGGCGTCCGCCCGTCTGAGCGGCCCGACCGGCGTGCACCCGACCGGCCGTACTACGCCGGCCGGTCGGGGAACCGGTCGTCGGCGGTGGAGTACAGCGCGGCGGCGCTCATCGCCGCCTCGGCCAGCCGCGACCGTAGCTCCGGCGGCTCGATCACCTCCACCTCCGGCCCCAGCGCGAGCAGTTGGGTGTACGCCACCTCGACGGACTCGACGGGCAGGCGGGTCACCACCCAGCCCTGCCCGTCGGGTTCGCCCGCGGCGGCGACCGCCGCCTCGTACACGAAGGGGGCGTCGGCGAGGAAGCGGAGCCGGCGCAGGCCGGCGGGGCTCAACCGGATCGTCACCTCGACCCGGAGCATGCTCCGCAGGAACGCCTCGGCCTGCTCCCGCCAGTACCCCGCCAGGTCGAAGCCGGCGTCCCGGTCGAAGGTCTCCGTCCCCACCTCGACGTGGGTGACCCGGTCCACCCGGTACGTGCGGTACGCGTCGTCGACCCGGGCCACGAGATACCAGACGCCGCTCTTGAGGACCAGCCCGTACGGGTGCGGCTCCCGCTCGACCTCGCGGTCGCCGCGGCGGTAGCGCAGCCGCACCACCCGGTCCCGCCAGACCGCGCCAGCCAGGTCGCTCAGCCACGGCGGCGGCCCGGTTTCCCGGAACCAGCCGGGCACGTCCAGGTGGAACCGCTGGCCGGTGCGCGCGGGGGCGTCGCGCAGGCTCGGCGGTAGCGCCGCGAGGAGCTTCAGTTCCGCCGCCGCGACGGCGTCGGCGAGACCCATGTCACCGGCCGGGCCGGGCAACCCGGCCAGGAAGAGCGCCTCCGCCTCGTCCCGGGTCATCCCGGTCAGCCGGGTCCGGTAGCCGCCGAGCAGCCGGTAGCCGCCGGCCCGTCCCCGGTCGGCGTAGATCGGCACCCCGGCGGCGGAGAGCGCCAGCACGTCCCGGTAGACCGTCCGCTCGGAGACCTCCAACTCGCGGGCCAGTTCCGCCGCCGTCAGCGCCTCACGGGTCTGCAACAGCAGCAGCAGGGAGAGCAATCGCGACGCCCGCATCGACGCTCACCGGCCACCGGGGGTCAGCAACCCCCGGTCGTACGCGACGGCCACTGCGGCGGCCCGGTCGTTGACCCCGAGCTTGGCGTAGACGTGCAGCAGGTGGGTCTTCACCGTGGCCTCGCTGATGAACAGGCGCGCCGCGGCCTCGCGGTTCGACGATCCCCGGGCGACCAGGGTGAGCACCTCCAACTCACGCTGGCTCAGCGGTTCCTCGGCCGGTTGGCGTGGCGTCCGGAGGCGACCCATCAACCGGCCGGCCACGCTCGGCGCGAGTACCGACTCGCCTCGGGCGGCGGCCCGTACCGCCCGGACCAGTTCGTCGCGGGGCGCGTCCTTGAGCAGGTAGCCGGTGGCGCCGGCCTCGATCGCCGGGAGCACGTCCGCGTCCGTGTCGTACGTGGTCAGTACCAGCACCTTCGCCGGGCTGTCCGCCGCGACGAGGCGGCCGATCGCGGTCACCCCGTCCATCCCCGGCATCCGCAGGTCCATCAGCACCACGTCGGGGTGGTGCCGGGCGGCCATCGTCAGCGCCTCGGCGCCGTCCGCCGCCTCGCCGACCACCTCGAACCCCGGGTCGCCGGCGAACATGCCGCGCAGTCCGTCCCGCACCACTGGATGATCATCCACGATGAGCAGGCGTACCGGATCGGTCATGCGGCGGCTCCGGGCAGGGCCGGCACGGAGGCCGAGACGGCGGTCCCGCCACCCGGTTCGGACTCGACGGCGACCTGGCCACCGACCCGGTTGACCCGCTGCCGCATCGCGGTCAGGCCGTAGCTTCCGTCCTGATCCGGGATGGTCGACTGGTTGGCCACGTCGAATCCCGATCCGTCGTCGCGGACGTCGAGGGTGACCACGTCCGACATGTACGACAGGGTGAGCCCGACCCGGGACGCGCCGGCGTGCCGGGCCACGTTGCTCAACGCCTCCTGAGCTGCCCGCAGCAGCGTCACCTCGATCTCCGGGTGCAGTGGGCGGGGCGTCCCGGTGGTGCTGACGCTGGCCGTCACCCCGTGCACGGCCGACCAGCGCTGACCCAGCTCGGAGAGCGCGTCGGGAAGGCGGGCCGTCTCCAGCGGCTCGGGGCGCAGCGCCCGGACCGACCGGCGGGCTTCGGTGAGGCTCTCCCGGGCCAGCGCCAGGGCGTTGTCCATGTGGCGTCGCCAGTCGGCGGAGCGGTCGCGGGTCTGCTCGGCCGCCTCCAGCTGGGTGATGATGCCGGTCAGGCCCTGGGCCAAGGTGTCGTGGATCTCCTGAGCCATCCGCTGCCGCTCGTCCAGTACGCCGGCCTCGCGGGCCTGGGTGAGGAGCTGGGCGTGCAGTCCTTCGTTCTCCCGTACCGTCTCGGCGAGCTGGCGGTTGGCGGCGGCGAGTTCGGCCACCAACCGCTTACGCCTGGCGTCCTCCCGCTCACCGACCAGGTTGAACCAGCTCACCGCACCGGCCAGGACCAGGTTGACCAGCACCAACACCAGCCACAGCGGCCAGTTCGACCACGAGGACGGCAGACCGCCGCCCTGCGCGGTGGCCACCAGCACGGCTGTCGCGGCCATACCGGCGAACCGCCATCGTCCGTTGAGCACGAGGAAGGCGTGCAGAAATCCGACCCAGGCGAAGAAGCCGTACCACGGGCTCGCGGCCACCAAAACGGCGGCGAAGGCGAGCAGCCCGACGTAGTAGACCGCCATCGACCGCTGCTGTCCCTGCCACTGCGGAGACAGCACGACATACCAGGTGACCCAGCAGGCGGTCAGCCCGGCGATCACCAAGGTGAGCGGCATCGGCAGCCCACGCGGTGCCGGCGCGAAGGCGGCCAGCAGCGAGCCCACGAGCAGGCCGCCGTAGGGCAGCACCCGGTGCAGCCGCGCCTCCCGCGCCCGCCAGTGGGTTAGCCAGTCGTCGGCGGGCAGGGTGTCGTCGCGGCTGGCCGTCGAGCCGTCCCCGCCGTAGGTCATCCCGTCCCCGCTCACCATGCGCTCACTCCCAGCGGAACAGCCTCGCCGCAGCGGCGCCGGCCGCCACGGCGATCACGGCCATTATCCCCAGGTGCAGCGGGTGCGGTGCGGTGCCGGTCCAGGCGTCGAGCAGCGCCTGGACCCCGGGCGGGGTGTAGGCGCCGATGTCGGCGAGGAAGTCGGGCAGCAGGAACCGGGGCAGGTACACCCCGCCGAAGAACATCGTCACCATGAACAGCGGTACCGCCAGCGCCTGGGCCGCCTTGGCGGTGGGCGCGACCGCCGCCACCAGCAGCCCCACCGCGAGCAGAGCGGCCGTACCCAGGACGAGCGCCACCGCGAACCCGAGCGGGTGCTGCGGCAACGGGGTGCCGAACGCCAGTCGGGCGATCACCGCGAGGAGCACCGCGCTGGCCAAGATGCCCACCAGGGCCAGCACGAGTTGAGCGGTCAGCAGCGCCAGCGGACTTGCCGGGGTGGTGGCCAGCCGGCGCAGGATGCCGCGCTCCCGGTAGGTGGCCAGCACGGTGGGCAGGGCGTTGATGCCAACCATGGCCAGCGTGACGACCAGCAGCGAGGGGGTGAAGTACGTGACGAAGGACTGGTTGCCGAATTCCGGGCTGGGTTCCCGAAGCGACGGAATCAGCCCGAGCACCACCAGGATCAGGGTGGGCAGGGCGACGGTGAGCATCAGCGTCGGAATGTCCCGTAGGTAGAGCTTTGCTTCAGTCCTGAGGATCTGGCCGAAGGCGTGCATCGTGTCCCCTTCAGTCGACGAACCGGCGCCCGGTCAGCTCGACGAACGCGTCGTCAAGCGTGGCCTGCTCCAGCCGTAGTTCGGCGGCGGTGATCTGGTGGCGGGCGAGCACCGAGGTGACCGCGTGCAGCACGTCACCGGTGCCGGTCACCACGATCTGGCCGCCGCTGCGCGTCACGGCCGTGACCTGCGGCAGGCCGGTCAGCAGCCGGTCGTCCAGTGGAGTGGACGGGCGGAACCGGACGCGCTGCTCGGGTGCTACGGCCGAAACCAGCCCGGCCGGGGTGTCCAGGGCCACCACCCGCCCCTTGTCGATCACCGCGAGGCGGTCACAGAGCCGCTCGGCCTCCTCCATGAAGTGGGTGACAAGCAGGATGGTCACCCCGCGATCCCGGACCCGCTCGATCAGACCCCAGGTGTCCCGGCGTGCCTGCGGATCCAACCCGGTGGTCAACTCGTCCAGGATGGCGATCCGCGGGTTGCCGACCAGCGCCAACGCGATGGAGAGCCGCTGCTTCTGACCGCCGGATAGCTTCTCGTACGGGGTGTTCCGCTTCTCGTCGAGGCCCAACTCGCCGATGAGCTGCGTCGGGTCGGCCGGCTCTCGGTAGAACGACGCGTAGAGCTCCAACGCCTCGGCCACCCGGAGCCGGTCGGGCAACTGGCTCTCCTGAAGTTGCACCCCCACCAGTTGGCGCAGCCGGGTGGCGTCCCGGCGAGGGTCGAGCCCGAGGACCGACACCCCGCCCCCGTCTGGGACGCGCAGCCCGGCGACACACTCCACAGTGGTGGTCTTGCCGGCGCCGTTCGGGCCGAGTACGCCGAAGATCTCGCCGGCCTCGACGTCGAAGGACACGTCCGCCACCGCCACCGTCTCGCCGTACCGCTTGTGCAGGCTGGTCACCTCGATGACCGGCATGGCAGCCGCCTCTCGTCGTCGGTTCCGGGTACCGCTCAAGCGTCGCGGGAGGCGGCCGGCGACGAATCGACCGGCTGTAGGTGACCTTGGTCAGCTCCGGTTGATTCCGGCGATCCGTCAACCGGTGGATGCGCCGACGAGTGACTACGCTCCTGGACGTGCACGCATCCGAGCTTCCCTCCACCGCCGTGGGCGCGGGCCGCCGCTTCGTCGGCGGGGCCACGCTGCTCCTGCGGGGCATCGGCCTGTACGTACGCAGCCCAGGTCTGATGCTGCTCGGCGTCGTCCCGGCGCTGATCTCCGGGGCGATCTTCGCGACCGCGTACGCTCTCCTGGTCTTCTTCGTCGGCGACCTGGCCGCTGCGGCCACTCCGTTCGCCGACGACTGGGCGGCGACACCGCGCAGCGTGGTCCGGGTGATCGCCGCGCTGGCGTTCCTCGGTCTCGGTGGCCTGCTCACCGTCCTCACCTTCACGGCGGTCACCCTGGTCATCGGCGATCCCTTCTACGAGAAGATCTCCGAGCGGGTCGAGCGGCGCTACGGCGGTACGCCGGACGAGGTCGAGGTCCCGTTCTGGCCGTCGCTGCGTCGCAGCGCCGCCGACTCGCTCCGGCTGGTCGCCCTGGCGGCGTTGTTCGGCGTGCCGTTGTTCGCCGCCGGTTTCATTCCGGTGGTCGGGCAGACCGTGGTGCCGGTCATCGGCGCGTTGGTGGGCGGCTGGCTGCTCGCCGTGGAGCTGACCGGCGCGCCCTTCTCCCGGCGCGGCAAGCGACTGCCGCACCGGCGCGCGGCACTGAAGGTGGACCGACCCACCTCACTCGGCTTCGGAGTCGCGGTCTTCGTCTGCTTCCTGATCCCACTCGGCGCGGTACTGCTGATGCCGGCCGCGGTGGCCGGCGCCACCCTGCTGGCCCGCCGCTCCCTCGGCCAACCCATCACGGAGGGCTGACATGCACATCGCCCTGGTAGCGGGAGACATCACCACCGAACAGGTGGACGTGGTGGTGAACGCGGCGAACTCGTCCCTGCTGGGCGGCGGGGGAGTCGACGGCGCCATCCACCGCCGGGGCGGACCGGCGATCCTCGCTGAGTGCCGCGCGCTGCGCGCCTCGCGCTACGGGCGGGGCCTGCCGACCGGACAGGCGGTGGCCACCACGGCAGGTGACCTGCCGGCGCATTGGGTGGTGCACACCGTCGGCCCGGTCTGGTCGGACACCGAGGACCGTGCCGCGCTGCTGCGCGCCTGCTACACCAACAGCCTCGCTGTCGCGGACGAACTGGGCGCGGCAAGCATCGCCTTCCCGCTGATCTCCGCCGGGGTCTACGGCTGGCCGGTCGAGGACGCCGTCCGTCAGGCCCTGTCGGTGCTGCGCGCGGCAACCCCGACGAACATCAGCGAGGCTCGGCTGGTGCTCTTCGGCGCCGACACCCACGCGATCGCCGAGCGGGTGTACGCGGAGGGTTAGCCCATCTCGCGTACGCAGGACCACTGGCTGGCCACCCGCCGGTAGCCGAGCCGGTCGTTGACCGCCAGCATCGCCGCGTTCGCCGCGTCGTTTCCGGTGTACGCGACGGTGACGCCGCGCGCCGCCGCCCGGTGTAGTGCGGCCAGCTTCGCCAACCGGGCCAGCCCTCGGCCGCGGAAGTCCGGCACGGTGCCGGTGTAGTCCGACCACATTCGTGCGCCGTCCCGCTTCACCAGGCTGATCGCCACCAACTCGCCGTCGACCTCGGCGCCCATGCTGCCCTCCCGGTCCAGCCCGACGTTGTCCCAGGTGTCGGCACACCAGGTGGCATATCCGATGGCGTCGGAAGTCACGTCACCCGGCTCGTCGGCGCTGGCCAGCACGTCCACCCGGTGGACCCGGCGGGGGTCGACCTCGGCGAGCGGGACCAGCCGGACATCGGCAGGGGCCGGTGGCAGCGGTGGCAGCGCGTGCAGCTCCAGAGCCGAGAAGTGCTCCTGCCGACTCGGGATGAAGCCGTGCCGGCGGGCGAACGGCAGCGCCTCCGGCAGCGTACGGCCCCGTAGCCGGTTCAGGCCGAGCGGCGCGAGGTGCTCCAGCGCCCGGCCCAGCAGTGCCCCGCCGATCCCGCGTCGCCGCTGGTCCGGGTGTACGTGCAGCAGGGACACCTCGCCGACGGCTGCGCTGGTGTTGGTGTTGCGGGACGCCGACACCCAACCGATGACCTCCCCGTCGACCTCGGCGACGAAACCGCCCCAGTGCTGCTCCGCCGGTGGCGTCGAGATCAGCTGCCGGGTGGACGCGACACCCCGGATCAGGAAGGGAAACACGAGGGTACGCAGCGCCACCACGGCTGGGGCGTCGTCGGGATGTGCGGGACGGATCAGCGCGGACGGTTCAGGCATGCGCGGCAGGCTAACCAAACCCCACGGACCTCCGCGCCCGCTTTCCCACCCCCACCCCCGCCGCGCGGCACCCAGGCGGTGGGTACGTTTCTTGTCGCTGGGACGACAAGAAACGTACCCATGTTCAGCCTTGCCAGCCGGCGGCGGTCAGGGCGGCGCGAAGTTGGGCGGCGACATCGTCGGGGCGGTGGCGGACGTCGAACGCGGTGAACCGGAGAATGCGGTCGCCGTCGATCCAGATTCGGTTCTGTCGACGCAGGTCCGCCGCCCAGTGCCGGGCGTCCATGTGGTGCGCGCCGTCGACCTCCACGTGCAGCCGCCACTGTGGCCAGTAGGCATCCAGGTAGCGGATCCGTCCGTCGGCGTCGCGGCGTCGCTGCTGTGCGGTTGGCGCCGGGAGGTGGTGGCGTCGGCAGAGTCGTACCAGGTCGATCTCCGAGAGCGCCTCGGCGCCACCGGCGATGTCCTGCACCGTCTGTCGGATCAGGACCCGCCGTCGGGCCTGGGGCAGTCGGGCGAGGACCGCGGCGATCTCCGTCGGGGTCGACCGCCGCTGCTGGCAGCCGGCCGCGAGAATCTGTTGGGCATCCTCATCGGTACGCGCCCACTGTGCCGCGTCCACCAGGGAACGGGCCATCGACGTTCGGTCGGGCCGACCACGCTGCCGGTCCTCGTCCGGCAACTGCCGGGCCCGGCGTACCCGGACAGCAGGTAGGCCGAGCGGCAGCCGACGCAGCAGGTCTGCCCGACGCCGGTGATGCGGAACCAGCACGTCGACGGTCTCGTAGCGCCACTTTCCGCGTAGCCCGCCCGCTGTCGCCGCCGCCAGCCCGGCCAGCACCGCACCCGGACCGGCCGCCAGCACCGCCACCCACAAATGCTGCTCTCGACGGTACGGCTCATCGGGCGAGGCGGCCCGCAGGATTCCCCGACACACCCTGCCCCACCGCCCTGTCGCCAGCAGGTGCCGGACCTTCGCCGGGCTCAGCTCGGCGGTCGCCTGCGCCCAGCTGACGATCCCCGACTGCTCGAACAGCAACCACTGCAACGTGTCGGCGTCGTCCCCCGGGGATCCGCATCTGTCGATTGAATCTCCAGTCGGGTACGTTTCTTGTCGCCCGGGCGACAAGAAACGTACCCGGGTTCAGGCGGAATCGCGGATGATCAGCTCGGTGGGCAGGATGAGCGCCGGCTCGACGTCCTCCCCAGCGGCGAGGCGCAGCAGCAGCCGGGTGCCCTGCCGACCCAGCTCCACTATCGGTTGCCGGACGGTGGTCAACGGCGGATCGGTGTACGCGGCGGTCTCGATGTCGTCGAAGCCGATCACCGCCACGTCCTCGGGTACCCGACGTCCCGCCTCGCGCAGCGTACGCAGGGCGGCGTGGGCCATCAGGTCCGACGCGGCGAAGACGGCGTCCAGGTCGGGGTGGGCGGCGAGCAACTCCCGCATCGCCGCCGCTCCGGATTCGCGGGTGAAGTCGCCGACCGCCACCATCTCGGGCAGCCCGGCGGCGGCGACGGTGTCCCGGTAGCCGGCCAGCCGCTCGATGCCGGCGACCATGTCCTGCGGTCCGGCGATGGTGGCGATCCGACGCCGGCCGCTGTCGATCAGGTGCCGTACCGCCCGGGTGACCCCGCCGACCTGGTCGACGTCGATGTACGGCACGTCCGCCCCGTCGAGCGGTCGGCCGCTGCACACCACCGGGATGCCCAGCGCGGCCAGTCGGGCGGGCAGCGGATCTGCCCCGTGCAGCGAGGCGAACAGCACCCCGTCGACGTGCCGACCGGTGGTGTACCGGGCGACCCGTTCATGCCCGGCCGGCGACCCGGCCAGCATCAGCACCAGCTGCTTGTCGGCGGCCTCCAACTCCTGTGCCGCGCCCCGGATGATCCCCGGGAACACCTGGTCGTCGGAGAAGACCCGGGTGGCCTCCTCCGGCATCACCAGGGCGATCGAGTCGGTCCGCTGGGTGACCAGGGTGCGTGCGGCCAGGTTCGGCACGTACCCGAGCTCGGCGACCGCCTGACGGACCGCCTCCTGGATCGGCTCGGCGACCGTGGTCGAGCCGTTGACCACCCGGGAGACGGTGGCCCGGGACACACCGGCCCGTCGTGCCACCGCTTCCAGAGTGGGCCGTTGCGCCCCCGTCATCGGAGAAACCACCACCTCGTCACAGCCCGTTCCGGGAGATCACCTCCTGGTACCACCGGGCGCTGGACTTCGGTGTACGCCGCTGAGTGAGGTAGTCGACGTGCACGATGCCGAATCGCTTACGGTACCCCTCGGCCCACTCGAAGTTGTCAAGCAATGACCATACGAGATAGCCGCGCAGGTCGACGCCCCGGGCGATGGCCTCGTGCGCGGCGCGCAGGTGGCCGTCGAGGTAGGCGATCCGGTCCGAGTCCTGGAGCGGGGTCGTCGGGTCGGCGGTCTTGTCCGGGAAAGCCGCGCCGTTCTCGGTGATCAGCAGCGGTACCGCCGGGTAGTCGGTGGCGATGCGCTCCAGCAGCCGGGTCAGTCCGGCCGGCTCGATCATCCAACCCATGTCGGTGAGCGGCCCGACGGGTGCCAGGAACTGCACCCGCCCCTCGGTGCCGGGGTACGCCCCGCCACCACCGGCACCGTCCGGCCGGCCGGCGACGTAGGTGGGCGCGTAGTAGTTGATCCCGAGCAGGTCGATCGGCGCCGCGATGATCTTCTCGTCGTTGTCCTGCACAAAGGTGGGTTCGACGAACCGCGCCACATGCTCCCGGATGTCGTCCGGGTACCCGCCGACCAGCAGCGGATCGAGGAAGATCCGGTTGTGCAGGCCGTCGACCAGGCGTGCGGCGGCGGCGTCGGCCGCGCTGTTGGGATCGGCCGGGCGTACGTCGGCGGGATTGAGCGTGACGCCGACCCGGCCGGCGCCGGCCGCGCGCAACGCCTGGGTCGCCAGGCCGTGCGCCAGCAGCAGATGGTGTACGGCGCTGAAGGCCGCGCCCGGATCCTGCACCCCGGGGGCGTGCACGCCGTTGCCGTAGCCGAGGTACGCCGAGCACCACGGCTCGTTGAGCGTGGTCCAGGTGCCGATCCGGTCACCGAGGCGGGCGTACAACGCGGAGGCGTAGGTGGCGAAGTGCTCGGCGGTGTCCCGGCTGGTCCAACCGCCGCGATCCTGAAGGGTCTGCGGCAGGTCCCAGTGGTAGAGCGTGATGATCGGATCGATGCCCCGGC
This sequence comes from Micromonospora sediminimaris, assembly GCF_016863575.1. Lineage (NCBI taxonomy): Bacteria > Bacillati > Actinomycetota > Actinomycetes > Micromonosporales > Micromonosporaceae > Micromonospora > Micromonospora sediminimaris. Next base: position 199,843 of record NZ_BOPD01000008.1, on the reverse strand, counting down.
CCAGCAGCGCGTCCGTCAGCCGGTCGTAGAAGTCAAGGCCGCGCGGGTTGACCGGGCCGCTGCCGTCGGGCTGGATGCGGGGCCAGGAAACCGAGAAGCGGTACGCCTGCAACCCCAGCTCCGCCATCAGCGCGACGTCGTCGGCGTACCTGTGGTAGTGGTCGCAGGCGACGTCGCCGGTGTGGCCGGCGTGTACCTTGCCCGGCGTACGGCTGAAGGTGTCCCAGATCGACTCACCGCGCCCGTCGTCGCGGGCCGCCCCCTCGATCTGGTACGCCGCAGTGGCCGCACCCCAGAGAAAGTTGTCCGGAAATCTCAACTCAGTCACGCCTTGACCGCACCTTCCATGATCCCGCCGATGATCTGGCGGCCGAACAGGACGAATACCAGCAGCAGGGGCAGCGTGGCGATGGCCGTGCCGGTGAAGACCTGGGACATGTCCTGGTAGTAGCCGTCAGACAGGGCCCGCAACGATAGCTGCACGGTGGGATTCTCCGGGTCGTTGAGCACCGCGTACGGCCAGAGGAAGTCGTTCCAGGTGGTCATGAAGGTGAGCAGGCCGAGGACGGCGGCGGCCGGCCGCAGCGCCGGCACCACCACGTTCCAGTAGATGCGGGCGGTGCCGCAACCGTCCACCCGGGCTGCCTCGATTAGCTCGCTGCTGACCGCCTGCCCGGCGTACTGCCGCATCATGAACACCCCGAAACCGGTGACCAGTGCGGGCATGATCACCGCCGGCAGCCGGTCGTTCAGGTTGAACTTCGTCATCAGGATGTACAACGGAATCACGCCCAGTTGGGTGGGCACCATCATCGTGGCAATGATGATCATCAAAAGTGCGTTGCTGCCCCGGAACCGCAGCTTGGCGAAGGCGAACCCGGCGAGGGTGGAGAAGAAGACCACGGAGGCGGTGACCGTGATCGCGACGATCGCCGAGTTGATCAGACCGGTCAGGAAGTAGGCGTCGGTGTTGGCGAACAGCCGGGAGATGTTGGCCCCCAGGTTGCCGCCGGGCGTCACCGGCGGTGGCAGCTGGCCCATCGCATCGCTGGACCGGCTGGCCACCACGAACATCCAGTAGATCGGAAAGACCGACAGGACCCCGGCGGCGACGAGTGCGAAGTAGGTGAGCGGGCTCGCCCGCCACAACTGGCTCATCGCGCCACCTCGCTGCGCTCGGCGTCCCGATGAGCTTCACCAGCACTGAGCCGAATTGTTCGCTCGCTGCGCTCGCTCACCCGCGCCACCACGCTGCGCTCGCTCATCGGGAGCCTCCCTTCCGCTTGCCGGTGTCCGGCCGTGCGCCGGCGCCGAGCCGGCGGATGATCAGTACGTTGATCGCCGCGACGATGGCGATCAGGGCGAAGAGCAGCCAGGCGACCGCCGACCCGTAGCCGAAGTTGTAGTACGGCGCGAAGGCGTTCTCGAACATGTACATGGTCATCGTCTGCGACTCGCGCAGCGGCCCGCCCCGGATCGCGTTGGTGCCGGAATGGAACAGCCGGGGCTCGGTGAACAGTTGCAGTCCGCCGATGGTGGAGATGATGACGCAGAAGATGATCGTCGGCTTGAGCAGCGGCACGGTGATGGTCCAGAACTGCCGGGCCCGGTTCGCGCCGTCGATCGCCGCCGCCTCGTAGAGGTCGCGGGGGATGGCCTGCATGGCGGCCAGGAAGATCAGCGCGTTGTAGCCGGTCCAGCGCCAGTCGACCATCGTCGAGATGGCCACCCAGGAGGCGAACCGGTTGGACTTCCACTCGATGCCGTCGACGCCGATCAGGTCGAGCAGCCAGTTGACCATGCCGAACTCACGGCCGAACAGCACGCCGAACACGATCGCCACGGCGGCTGTGGAGGTGACGTTGGGCACCAGCACCGCCATCCGCCAACCGGTACGCATCCGCAGCTGCCGGTTGAGCAGGTTCGCCAGCCAGAGCGCGGCGAGCAGCTGGGGGAGCGTGCTGATGACGAAGATGCCGAGGGTGTTGACCACCGAGTGCCAGAAGTCGCTGTCCGCCAGCAGCCGGGTGTAGTTGTCCGCGCCGACGAATGTGGGATTGCTGCCGAGCAGGTCCCAGTCGTGCAGGGAGACCCAGAAGGTGTACGCCAGCGGCCAGGCCCCGAAGATCGCGAAGATCACGAAGAACGGGGCGATGTAGAGGTAGGGCGAGTATTTCGCGTCGATCCGGCTCAGCCGGCCGGCCCGGGACGGGCGGCTGTCCCGCGGCGCCGGTCTGGCCGGCGGTCGCGCGTCGAGTTGCAACGCCATGACCCGTTGACTCCTTTCCACGCCCCCGCCCCGCGCCGGCCCAGGGCGAGCCGCCGTACGCGTCACGACGCGGCGGACCCTGGACCGGCGGCGGGGATGGGGCCGTCGGGCCGGTTACTTGGCGGCGGCCTTCTTGGCGTTGTTGATCGCGTCCTGCCAGCCCTGGTCGGGGCTACGCTGGCCCAGCTCGACGGTGCGGACCGCGTTCTCCACCTCGGTGCGGACGGCCTGGTTCTTCGGGCCCATGTAGACCGGCTTCAGGGTCTTCGCGCCTTCGCCGAAGATCTTGCCGACCGGTGCGTCGGAGAAGTACGCATTGGTGGCCTCGGTGATGGCGGGGTCGTCCAGCGCCTGCGGCGAGGACGGCAGTGGACCCTTGGCCTTGAAGGCGCCGATGTGACCCTCGGCGCTGGTCAGGAACTTGACCAGCTTGACCGCCTCGTCCTGGTGCTTGCTCTGCTGCGGCACCGCCAGGTGCGAGCCGCCCCAGTTGCCACCGTTGCCCGGCACCCGGGCGATGTCCCACTTGCCCTTGGCCTCCGGCCCGGCGTTGCCCTCGATCACGCCGGTCATCCAGGCGGGGCAGGCGATGGTGGCGAACTTGGCCTGCTTGAAGGCGGAGACCCATTCCTCGGACCAGGAACCGTACTTGCCGGACAGGCCGGCGTTGACGATGTTCATGGTGATGTCCCAGGCCTGCTTGACCGCCGGGTTGGTGTCGACCACCAGGTTGTCGCTGGTGTCGTAGTAGTGGTAGCCCTGCGCGTTGCCGGCCGTCTGGAGCACGATGGTGTTGAAGGTGTTGGTGGCCGCGTCCAGGAACGACGCGCCGGTGTTGGCGGCCTTGAACTTCTCGCCGGTGGCGATGTAGTCCTCCCAGGTCGGCCAGAGTGCGGAGACCTGCTCACGGTCGGTCGGCAGGCCCGCCTTCTCGAACAGGTCGGTGCGGTAGCACATGGCCATGCCGCCCACGTCGGTGCCGAGCCCGATCAGCTTCTGGCCGTCGGCGGTGAGCCCCTGGTTCCACTTCCACTCCAGGAAGTTGCCCTTGAGGTCGGCGGCGCCGTGGTCGAGCAGGTTCACGAAGTTGTCCGGGTTGGCCTTGTACTCGACCATCAGGCCCTCTTCGATGGCCACGACGTCACCGGCGCCCTTGCCCGCGGCGAGCCACTGGGTCAGCTTCGGCGAGTACTCGTCGAGGTTGCCGCCGGTGCCCCGCTCGACGATCTTGATGTTCGGGTTGGCGTCCATGTACTGCTGGTAGAGCTGCTCGTAGCCGAACTGCCCGAAGACGTCGACGGTGAGCGTTATCTTGCCGTCCCCGGCGGCCTCGTCGCCGCCGCCGCAGCCGCTGGTGACGAGCAGGACGCCGGTGGCGGCCAGAGCGACCGCCGCGAGGCGGTGACGCGGGAATGTGCCCATTGTCTGATGACCCCTCTCAGGTCGGGGTGGTGGTAGAAGGTTCTGAGAGCGCTCTCTCGTAGCCTGCGGTCCGCCCCGGAACCGTGTCAAGAGAGCGCTCTCTCAGTCGCCATCACAGAATGGCCACAACCGGACCGCCGCCCACCCGCACTGATTGATCATGAGGTTGGCGGCAACCGGAGAGATCAACTGCCGCCCAACCTCATGATCGACGAGGTTGGGCGGGGGTCAGCCGGTGCGTACGCCGTCGAGCAGGGTGCGGTCGCCGGAGACGGTCAGGGTGTCGAAGCTGACCCGGCCCCAGAGCGCCAGCAGCAGGTCGCTGGCGGTGCCGGTGACCTGCACCCGGGCATGGTGGTCGTCGTGGTCGAGGATGGTGCCGGTGTCGAGCAGGGCGACCCCCTCGCCGCGCAGCCGCAGATACCACTCCTGGTCGGCGTCGGTGGCGGTCAATCGGACCACGCCCGCCCACGGGCCGCCCGACCTGCGCCGGCCCGCCGGCAGCCAGGTGTCCAGCACCTCGCTCACCCCGTCGGCCGCGAGCTTGGCCTCGACCGGCTCACCTGCGGCGATGGCGAGCTGGGCGTCCCAGCGGTGCACCGCCGTCTCATGGGCCATCCGCCGTGGCCAGAAGCCCGCCTTCTTCGGCTGCGGAGCCCAGTTCCAAGCCGGCGCCTCCGGGTCGAGGGAGTCGAAGAGCGCCATCAGTTCGTCGTACGCCTGCTGCCACTGCTGCACGGCGGTGACGTCCGCCGCCGGCTCGACCGGCTGTGACCGGCTCTGCTGTGGTGCCGACGGGTCGCCCGAGCCGGCCACGGCATGCACCCACCGGTAGACGCCGGCGAGATGGCGGGTCAGGTCGGTCACGGTCCAACCGGGGCAGGACAGCACAGGTGTCTCGGGCGGTGCCTCGGCCACCGCGGCAGCGAACGCCGGGCCCTCCGCCCGGAGCGCGCCGATCCAGAAATCCTTGGTGCCGTGCAATCTGCTCATCGCCATCCTCCCGGGGGTGACCGGGCCACCAGTGGGTGCCACGGCTACCCCTCAGCCTAGGGTGAGAGGCGTGTCTGACGTCTACGCCCAGCCGACAGCCGCCGCGCAACCCGCCAGCACGGACGATCTGGCGCAATACACGACATTGTGCCTGGGTGGGCCCGCCGGCCGGGTGGTCAGCGCCACAAACGCCGACGAGATCGTCAGCCGGGTACGCGAGGCGGGCACCGAGATCCTCCTGATCGCCGGCGGTAGCAACGTGGTGATCGGTGACGGTGGCTTCCCCGGCACGGTGGTGCTCGTCCGCTCCCGGGGGCTGCGGGTGCTCACCGAGGACGAGCAGACCGTGACGGTACGGGTCGAGGCCGGCGAGCCGTGGGACGACCTGGTCGCCGCGACGGTACGCAACGGCTGGTCAGGGCTGGAGTGCCTGTCCGGCATCCCCGGCTCGACCGGTGCCACGCCGATCCAGAACGTCGGGGCGTACGGGCAGGAGGTCGCCGAGACCATCACCGCCGTGCAGGTCTACGACCGGACGGCCGGCGCGGTCGGGCAGGTCGAGGCCGCCGACTGCGGCTTCGCCTACCGGTCCAGCATCTTCAAGTACAACGAGCGCTGGGTGGTGCTCTCGGTGGACTTCCGGCTGGCCCGTTCGCCGCTGTCCGGCCCGGTGCGCTACGCGGAGCTGGCCCGGGCGCTCGGCGTCGAGGTCGGTGACCGGGTGCCACTGGACCAGGCCCGGACCACGGTGCTGGGACTGCGCGCGGGCAAGGGCATGGTGCTCGACGCGGGCGACCCCGACACCCGCTCCGTCGGCTCGTTCTTCACCAATCCGGTCCTCGACGCCGCCGCGTACGAACAGTTGCGGCAGCGGGCCAACGGGCTGGGTGAGCCGCCGGCGTGGCCCGGTGCCGGCGGCGTGGTCAAGGTCAGCGCCGCCTGGCTGATCGACAAGGCCGGTTTCGGCAAGGGGTATCCCGGCCCCGAGGGCACGGCCATCTCCACCAAGCACACCCTCGCCCTGACCAACCCCACCGGCACCGCCAGCGCTCAGGCCCTGCTCACCCTGGCCCGCGAGATCCGCGACGGCGTCCAGTCCCGCTTCGGCGTAACCCTCCACCCCGAACCCGTCCTCATCAACTGCACCCTCTAACCGGGTTGATCAAGAAGTTTGCGTCAGCTTCCGCGCGGAAGCTGACGCAAACTTCTTGATCAACTCCGTGTCCGCCGGGCTCGTTCAGGTGGGGGATACTGCGGGCCAGGGGACGGTGAGGTGGCCGTGGCGCCAGTGGCGGGGGCGGCCGAGGACGGGCCAGCCCTGGGCGCGGACAGCCGACACGGTGTGCAACCAACGTTGGCGCGGGCCAAAGGGGGCGTAGCCGGCGGCGGCCCGCCAGGCGTCGTCCAGGGCCCGGATCAGGTCGTGGATCCGCTCGCCCGGTACGTTGCGGTGGATCAGCGCCTTGGGTAGCCGTTCGGCCAGCTCGGCCGGACTTTCCAGCGTCGTCAGCCGAGCGGCCAGGGTCAGCGAGCGCGGTCCGTCGGCTTCGAGCAGCACCCACCCGCCGAGGCGTCCCAGCTCGTCGCAGGTCCCCTCCACCAGCAGCCCACCCCGCGCCAGCCGGGCGCACATCGTGGCCCACGCGTCGGCCACCTCGCTCTCGTCGTACTGGCGCAGCACGTTGAACGCGCGGACCAGGGTGGGGCGCAGACCGGCCAGCTCGAAGCCGCCCCGGGCGAAGGTGAGCCCGGGTGGGTCGGCGGCGGGTTGCGCGTCGGCGACGCGTACCGGATCGATCTCCAGCCCGACCACCCGCACGTCCGGGCGGACCCGGGCGGCGAGCCGATCCCGCAGCTCCACCGCGGTCACCGGGGTCGCGCCGTAACCGAGGTCCACCACAAGCGGGTCTGGCGCGGCGCGCAGCGGATCAGCGCAGGTCTCCACGATCCAGTTGTCGACCCGGCGGAGCCGGTTGGGATTCGTGGTTCCCCGGGTCGCCGCGCCGAGCGGCCGGGACGCCGGCATCACCGTCAGCCCGTCCGGTGCACCTTGTGCTGGGCGGCCTGGGCCAGCGGCCGGACCACGAGACGGTCCACGTTGACGTGCTGCGGTCTGGTGGCGCACCAGGCGATGCAGTCGGCGACGTCCTCGGCGAGCAGCGGCTCCGCGACCCCGGCGTAGACCGCCTCCGCCCGCTCGACGTCCCCGTTGAAGCGGGTCAACGAGAACTCGTCGGTCTTCACCATGCCCGGGTCGATTTCGATCACCCGCACCGGGCGCCCGCACAACTCCAGCCGCAACGTGCCCGCGATCGCGGTCTGCGCGTGCTTGGCTGCGGTGTAGCCGCCCCCACCCTCGTAGACGGTGAAGCCGGCGGTCGACGAGACGACGACGACGGTGCCGGACCCGGAACTCTCCAGCGCTGGCAACAGCGCCTGGGTGACCCGCAGCGTGCCGAGCACATTGACGTCGTACATCCACTGCCAGTCACCGACCGCGCCGGACTCCACCGGATCCAGCCCACGTGCCCCGCCCGCGTTGTTCACCAGGAGGGTCACCGGCCCGCCGGCCTGCTGCGCGGCCCGGGCGAGGTCGGCCACCGACTCGTCGGAGGTGACGTCACAGCGCACCGCGGTGGCGGAACCGCCGGCTGCGGTGATCTCCGCGACCAGTTCGGCCAGGCGGTCGGTACGCCGCGCCGCGGCGAGCACGTGGAACCCCTCGTCCGCGAGCCGCCGGGCGGTGGCGGCGCCGATCCCGCTGGATGCTCCGGTGACGATCGCGACACGACTCATCCGGCCATTCTCGCCCCCCGCCATCGGATGGCGGGCGGCACGGTCGCCATGAGGTCGGTCACGCCCGAAGGCCTGCCCGACGTATTACCCGTCGCCGATCGGGAAGATGACATCCGGCGCGGAGTGTTGACGCAGAAGCGCCGGTCGTGCGGGGACGGCATCAACCGTGGCAAAGGGAGCGGAAGTGGCGGAAGAGCACACCGGTGTCGGTCGTCAGCGAGGTTCCCTGCCGTGGCCGCGTCCCCGGCGGATCGCGACACTGTCGGTACACACCTCACCGTTGCACCAGCCGGGTACCGGAGACGCGGGCGGCATGAACGTCTACATCCTGGAGGTGTCCCGGCGACTGGCCGAGGCGAACGTCGAGGTCGAGATCTTCACCCGGGCCACCTCGGGCGACCTGCCGCCGGTGGTGGAGGTGGCCCCCGGAGTGCACGTCCGGCACGTGATGGCCGGCCCGCTGGAGGGCCTGACCAAGGAGGAACTGCCCGGCCAGCTCTGCGCGTTCACCGCGGGCGTGCTGCGCGCCGAGGCGGCCCGCCCGCCGGGCCACTACGACCTCATCCACTCCCACTACTGGCTCTCCGGGCAGGTCGGCTGGCTGGCCAAGGATCGCTGGGGGTTGCCGCTGGTGCACACCGCGCACACCCTCGCCAAGGTGAAGAACGCGCAGCTCGCTGCCGGTGACCGGCCGGAGCCGAAGGCGCGCGTGATCGGTGAGGAGCAGGTGGTCGCGGAGGCGGACCGGCTGGTGGCGAACACCCGGGTCGAGGCGCGGGACCTGATCGGCCGGTACGACGCGGACCCCACCCGGGTGACGGTGGTCGAGCCCGGGGTGGATCTGGAGCGGTTCCGTCCCGCTGCCGGCGACCGGGACGCGGCGACCACGGCCGCCCGGGTTCGGCTGGGCCTGCCGACCCGTGGTCATCTGGTCGCCTTCGTCGGGCGGATCCAGCCGCTGAAGGCGCCCGACGTTCTCATCCGCTCGATCGCCGCCCTCCGGGCGCGGGATCCCGAGCTGGCCCGTGAGGTGGCGGTGGTGATCTGCGGCGGGCCCAGCGGCACCGGGCTGAACCGGCCAACCGCGCTTATCGAACTGGCCGCCTCGCTCGGCGTCACCGACCGAGTGCACTTCCTGCCGCCGCGCACCGGAGTGGAACTGCCCCTGCTGTACCAGGCGGCCGACCTGGTCGCGGTGCCGTCGTACAACGAATCCTTCGGTCTGGTCGCGCTGGAGGCCCAGGCCTGCGGTACGCCCGTGGTGGCCGCCGCCGTCGGCGGACTGGTCACCGCGGTGCGTGACCAGGTCAGCGGGGTACTGGTGCGCGGACATGACCCGGCGGACTGGGCGGGTACGCTGGCCCGCCTGTTGCCCGACCGGGCCCGACGGGCGGAGTTGTCCGCGGGAGCCGCCCGGCATGCCCGAGCCTTCTCCTGGCATCGCACGGCCGCCGGCCTGCTCAGCGTCTACGGTGAGGCGATCGCCGACCATCGGGCCGGCCTCACCGCAGAACTCACCGCCTCCTGCTGTTGAGCGCAGGACGGGCTGGGCCGACCGCGTCCGGTCCCTCCCGGCGACGCGGTGGTGATCGTCGTAGAGTTGGCCGGATGAGCGACCTCGGTGCACTGATCGAGTCCGTCTGCGCGGAGCGGGACCTCGCCTGCGAGTCCACCGGCCCGGGGTCGTACGCGGTGACCCTGCCCGGTACGCACAAGCTCAAGACGATCTGCAACCTGATCGTCGGTGAGCACGCGCTGCGGATCGAGGCGTTCGTGATGCGTCAGCCGGACGAGCGGCGCGAGGAGCTGTGGGCCTGGTTGTTGCAGCGCAACGCCAAGATGTACGCCGTGTCGTTCTCCATCGACGCGGTCGGTGACGTCTACCTCACCGGCCGGGTCAACCCGGACGGTGTCGACGCCGACGAGTTGGATCGGCTGCTCGGCGCGGTACTTACCTACGCCGACGAGTCCTTCGACACGATGCTGGAAATCGGCTTCGGCAGCTCGATCCGCCGCGAGTGGGAGTGGCGGGTGAAGCGCGGTGAGTCGACCGCCAACCTGGCCGCCTTCGCGCACCTGTTCGAGCCCTCGGAGGCCGCCCGGTCGGCTCCGCCGGCAGCCGGGAACTCGGACGCCTCTTGACGGCAGCCGGAGGTTCGGACCGCTCCTGACGGGTAAGCCGCTGCGCGCGGTGCGGCGTTGGGACCCGCCGCGCCGAGACGGCGAGTGGCGAGGAGCGTGAGCATCCATGGCTCAGCGAAGCAGCTCGGGTCGCGGCGGGACCGCGACCAGGACCAGGCGGCAGGGCGGCAACCAGACCCCGAACACGCCACGGATCTCCGAGTCGGAGATCTCCCGCATGCGGGTGGACGACATTCGGGGACAGCTGCGGCGACACGGGGTCTCCGGCATCTCGGCCCTGCGTAAGCCGGAACTTGTGAAGACGTTGGCGAAGACGCTGCGATCCAGCGGTGCCGGGCGCCGTAGCAGCGGCCCGGCCGGCCGGGCCGGCGCCACGAAGGCGTCCGGCACGAAACAGGCGGCTTCCGGCCGGACGGCGCCGGGGCGGGCCAAAGCAGCGCCGGGACGGGCCAAGGCGGCGCCGGGACGGGCCAAGGCGGCGCCGGAACGGGCCAAGGCGGCACCGGCGAAACGGGCTGCTCCGGCGCGCAAGGCGACCGGCGCGGCGGCCAGGTCGACCGCCGGCACCGCCCGCAAGGCGACAAGTGCGGCGCGCAGGTCCGAGACGGGTACGGCGCGGAAGAGCACGGCCGGAGCGCGGAAATCGGCCCCGCGCAAGTCGGCCCTGAGCGGCACGACGACCACCCGCGCCCGTAAGGCGGTACCCACCCGCCGTCCGGCCGAGGCTCGGCCGGCCCGTGGTGGCGCGGCCCGGACCGGTCGGTCGACGTCGCGGTCGGTCCGGTCGTCGCAGCTGATCTCCTCGCTTCAGGACCGGCCGGAGCGCCCCGGCCGCAGCCTGGTGACCAACAACCATGACGTCATTCGGCGGTGGGCCCGGGAGCGGGGCGCCAAGCCGGCGACGATCAGCGGTACCGAGCGTGCGGGTCGGGCCGGGGTGCTGACGTTCAACATTCCGGGTTACCGGGAGAGCAGCCGGATCCGCGAGATCACCTGGGACGAGTGGTTTCACACCTTCGACCTGCGCCGGCTGAACCTGATCTATCAGGAGCAGATGCGGGACGGCCGGCAGAGCAATTTCTTCCGGACCGAATCACCCGATCGTGAGGATGGGTGAGAGGTTTGCGGGAATAGCACTCGGGTACCCGCAGTTGGCCTTGACCGAGGGCCTAAGCGCCGTCTCCAAGGGGATCGCGCTGTGACGGGCGAGACAGCCGCTCAGGTTGAATCGCGAGGTCGGGCCGCACTAGCTTTATTGCACCGCGTCACGCTCGGTACCGTTCGGGGGAGCGGCGGATCGATCAGATCTGTGCAGCCGGGCGAGACGCGGGGGACGGGTGGACCGACACCGTTGGGGGACGGTGGCCCACCTGTTTGGACCGGCGGCGCGAGCGGGCGTCGCTTACGGGGGTGAGTGCCGCCCGCCGCCGCCGGTCGTACGACGTGAAATGCCCGGCACGACTTCGTGCCGGGCATTACGCGTGGGCTCAGGAATGCCCGGCCAGCGACGGCTCGGCCCGTTCGCCCTGACCACGCAGGGTGGCCACGCGTCGCTCCCGCGCCGGCCCGGCGAACAGGTGCGCACCGGCGGCCAACAGACCCAGTGCGCCGACCAGCAGCCAGTGCCCGTCGCCCCAGCGTTGCAGGCTGAAGCCGCCGAGCGTCGGCGCGATGAAGGACGCTGCCGGGAAGGCCAGGTAGAACACCGACTGGTAGCGGGCCCGCAGCGCCGGTGGCGCCAGGTCCGCGTTGATCTGTGCGTTGGGTGGCGCGGCCAGCATCGAGCCGACCGTCCAGACCAGGCAGGCGCCCAGGTAGAACACGAGGTCGTCGGCGACGGCGAGCGCGCCGAAGCCGACGGCGAGCAGCGCCGTCGACAGGGCCAGCACGTGGGCCTTCCGGTGCCGGTCGATGAGCCGGGGTACGAACAACTGCCCGAGCACGATCAGGACGCCGCCTAGGGCCACCACCGCGCCGTACGACGACGGCCCCAACCCGTCGGCCCGCATGGCCAACGGCATGATCGTCGACGCCTGCATGGTCAGTACGGCGAGGACGAAGGTCAGCCCGACGAAGACCAGGAAGTGCCGATCGGTAAGCGCGGTGTGCAGCCCCGGGCGACGCGGGCGGCGGGGGCCGGCGGCCGGACTCGCCCGCATCTGCCGACGGGCCAGCGTCTCCGGAACCTTCCAGGCGATCAGCGCGGCGGTCGCCACCGTGGCGACCGCGTCGACCAGGAAGAGGGCCACGTAGCTTGCCTCGGCCAGCAGACCGGCCAGCAGCGACGCGACGGCCATGCCGAGGTTGAACGCCCAGAACTGCAGGTTGAAGGCGCGGGACCGGCGATGTTCCGGTACCACGTCGACGATCGCGGCCACGAAGGCCGGGCTCGGCACGGAGTGCGTGACCCCGACCAGCAGGGCGAGTGCCGCGATCACGCCCAGGTGCTGGCTGAGCGCCAGCGCGACCATCAGGGCGGCGGTGACCAGGTGAGCTGCCACCAGGGTCGAGCGTCGGCCCCAGCGGTCGGCGAGGACCCCACCGAGCAGCACCCCGACCGCACCACCCGCGCCGTACGCGCCCACCACCACGCCGGCCAGCGACTCGCTGGCCCCCCGGGCCGCGGTCAGGTAGAGCGACAAAAAGAGCATCGCGAACGCGCCGGCCCGGTTGATCAGCAGGCCGGCCCAGAGGTACCAGAAGGTCGCGGGCAGGCCACCTGCGGTGTCGGTCAGCCAGCGACGAAGCGCCCCGGCCGGCACCCCGACCTTGCCAATCTGTTCGGACACCTAACAGATCTTGCCCGGGCTGATCGGCGGGTGGGACGCGGGGTGGCGGGGTTCACCCCCGGGAGGTGGCCACCGGCTCGGCCGCCTGCGGGGCGGCGGGCTGCGGGGCGGTCGACTGCACCGTCACCACCGGGGCGGTGCCAGCGGTACGCAACGCGACGGCACGCCGTTCCCGCGCGGGCCCGGAGAGCAGGTGGCCCACCGCCATCACCAGCCCGATCGCTGCACAGGCCGCCCAGAGGGTCGCGTTGCCGGCCTGCTCCCGCACCAGTCCGCCGAGGATCGGCGCCGCCGCTCCGGCGAGCTGCCAGGAGAGCGAGAAGACGCCCTGGTAGCGACCACGCAGCTGGGTGGGGGAGAGTTCGGCGATGAGGGTGGCGTTGGACGGCGAGTTGAGCATCTCGCCGAGGGTCCAGATCAGCACCGTCAGCCCGTAGAACCAGGCGACCTCGGCGAACGCGGTCAGCCCGAAGCCCACGCCCATCACCACCGCGGCCAGGGCGAGCACGTGTGAGCGGTTGCGCCCCTTGATCAGCCGGGGCACGAAGAGTTGACCGGCCACGATCAGCACGCCGTTGAGCGCGATCACCGATCCGTACGTGGCGGGGCTCAGGCCGGAGTCGGCCATCGCGATCGGCAGCATCGAGATGTGCTGGAGGAACACCAGCGCCCCGAGGAGGTTCAGCGCGACGAAGCCGAGGAACACCCGGTCGGTCAGGATGGTCCGCAGGGCTCTGGCCGGCACGCCGCCGCGTGGCATGCCGACGGTGACCGTCCGGGTCTCCTTGACCTTCACGAAGATGATCAGTGCGGTGACCACCGTGGTGGCCGCGTTGACCACGAAGAGCAGCAGGTAACCGGCCTGCGCGGCGAACCCGGCGAGCACGGCGGCGCAGGCGAACCCGAGGTTGATCGCCCAGTAGTTGAGCGAGAAGGCGCGCAGCCGGTCCCGCTCCGGCACCACGTCGATCATCATGGCGCCGAACGCGGGGCGGGCTGCCTCGGCGAAGAGGCCGAGCAGCAACGCCCCCGCCGCGACCGTCCACAGGTCACGGGCGAAGCCCATGGCGAGCATCATGGTCGCGGCGCCGAGATGGGCGGTGAGCAGGGTCGGCCGGCGACCCCACCGGTCGGTCAGGGTGCCGCCGGCGGTGGTGCCGACCGCGCCGCCGACGCCCCAGGCGCCGAGCACCAGCCCGGCCTGCGAGGCGGAGAAGCCGCGTTCCTGGGTCAGGTAGATGGCGAGGAAGACCAGGACGAACGAGCCGAGTCGATTGATCAGCGTGCCCGTCCAGAGGTACCAGAAGGTCCTCGGTAGCCCACCTGTGGTGTCCCGGAACCAACCCCGCATCGCGCGCACGCCCGCGCCCCCGTTTCCGTAATGCCTGTTGCTCTTTTGGATCCTTACCAACCTAGTGGCGTGCCGGAATCAAGGTCACCTGTATTTCCACGTGGTGGTCGTCACCACCCTTCCCGCGCGGGCCAGTACGGGTTGCGGCAGGATGATCGGCATGACAGCTAGCGAGGGGCCCACCGTCGGGACGCTGGTCCTGCTGCGGCACGGCGAGAGCGACTGGAACGCCAAGAACCTCTTCACCGGCTGGGTCGACGTCGACCTGACCGCGAAGGGGGAGGACGAGGCGCGCCGCGGCGGCGAGCTGCTGCGCGAACACGGCCTGCTGCCGGACGTGGTGCACACGAGCGTGATGCGCCGCGCCATCCGGACCGCCGAGTTGGCGCTGAACGCCGCCGACCGGCACTGGATCGCGGTGCGTCGGTCGTGGCGGCTGAACGAGCGTCACTACGGGGCGTTGCAGGGCAAGAACAAGAAGCAGACCCTGGATGAGTACGGCGAGGAGCAGTTCATGCTCTGGCGCCGGTCGTACGACACCCCGCCGCCGCCGATCGAGGACGACGACGAGTGGTCGCAGGTGGGTGATCCGCGTTATGCGCTGCTGCCGACCGAGCTGATGCCGCGTACCGAGTGCCTCAAGGACGTCGTCGAGCGGATGCTGCCGTACTGGTACGACTCGATCGTGCCGGACATCCTGGCCGGCCGTACGGTGCTGGTGGCCGCGCACGGCAACTCGTTGCGGGCGCTGGTCAAGCACCTGGACCAGATCAGTGACGAGGCCATCGCGAAGCTCAACATCCCCACCGGAATTCCGCTGCGCTACGACCTGGACCCGCTGCTGCGTCCCCAGACGCTGGGCGGCACCTACCTCGACCCGGAGGCCGCCAAGGCGGCCGCCGCCGCCGTCGCCAACCAGGGCCGCTGAGCCGACCGAGGACTTCGAGACGGACCCGAGGGGCCCCGGCGCTGGCCGGGGCCCCTCGCCGTGCTCAGGGGGAGGTTACGGGTTCGCCGGTGATCAGGTAGACCACGTGTTCGGCGCTGTTGACCGCGTGGTCGGCGAAGCGCTCGTAGAAGCGACCGAGCAGGGTGGCGTCGATCGCGGTCTCCACCCCGTACGGCCAGTCCGCGCCGAGCAGCACCCCGAACAAACCCTTGTGCAGCTCGTCCATCGCATCGTCGTCGCTGTCCAGTTCCGCGGCGAGGTCGGCATCGGGGTGAGCCAGCACCGAGGCGATCTTCTCGGCCATCCGGTCGGCGATGCCCGCCATGTCGGTGAAGACCGGGCGCAGCTCCGCCGGAACGGCCGGCGACGGGTGCCGGCGCAGCGCGGTCTTGGCCACGTGGTCGGCCAGGTCGCCCATCCGCTCCAGATCGGCGGCCACGTGCAGTGCAGTGATCATGGCGCGTAGGTCGGAGGCGACCGGTGCCTGGCGGGCCAGCAGGTCACAGACGCGCTCCTCCACCTGGCGGTACAGTCCGTCGATCTCCGCGTCCCGCTCGATCACGGACTCGGCCGCCCGACGGTCGGCGGTGAGCAGGGCCCGGGTCGCCTGCCGCAGTGCCGCCCGAACTCCCTCGGCCATCTCGACCAGCAGTTGGCTCACGGCCTCAAGTTCGGCCCGGAACTCGTCGCGCATTGTCACGTCCTGTCCGTCGGTGCCGGCGAGCCCGCCGGCGGGATTTCCGCAGGTGCGCCGTCAAGCTATGACGCCCGGGCGGATCGGAGGTGAACGCCGATGAACTACGCCGGACGCGCGAGTGAACTTTCCCGGAAGTGAGAGTGCTTCGTCCTGTTCTGGGCGATAGCCAGGTTAACAATGACCATACGATCGCCGAGTGACGTGGGCGGTGACGGTGGGCGTGGCTGCGGCCCTGGTGGTCGGGGTGGCCGTCGGCCTGTGGTTGTCCCGGTTCGGTAAGGGGAGGCTCGCGATCGTCGACGAAGTGCAGGTCGGGCTCGGCCGCCGCGCGATCGATTCGCTGCGCGCGGGGGTCGTGGTGCTCGACGCGGACGATGTGCCCGTACTGGTCAATCCGGCGGCGCGGGCGATGGGACTGCTGCGGACCGGTGGGCGGCCGGGTTCGATCATGGCGCATCCGCTGATTCGTACCCTGGCGGGGCAGGTACGGCGCACCGGCGTGCGGCGCGAGATCGAGCTCGACCTGCCCCGAGGCCGCGACAACGCCGGGGAGAACCCGCTCGGCGTGCACCTGCGAGCGATGGGGCTGGGCAACGGCTACATCGCGGTGGAGGCGGCCGACGTGACCGAGTCGCACCGGTTGGCGAGGGTGCGCCGAGACTTCGTGGCCAACGTCAGTCACGAACTGAAGACCCCGATCGGCGCGTTGCAACTGCTCGCCGAGGCACTGCTGGACGCCACCGAGCCGGCCGACGAGGGGCGTCCGGATCTCTCCGAGGACCTGATCGCCGCCCGGCGGTTCGCCGAACGTATCCAGCACGAGTCGACCCGGTTGGGGCGGTTGGTGCAGGAGTTGCTGGAGCTGACCCGACTCCAGGGTGCCGAACCGCAGCCGGCCCCCGAGCCGGTCGGGGTGGACTGGGTGATCTCCGAGGTGATCGATCGCACCCGGACCGCCGCCGCCGCCCGCCGGATCGAGGTCACCGTCGAAGCGGAGCGGGGCCTGACCGTGTACGGCAGCGACAACCAACTCGCCACCGCGGTGGCGAACCTGGTGGAGAACGCCCTCAACTACTCCGGCGAGGACACGACGGTACGCATCGCCGCCCGGGCCGCCGGAGAGCAGGTGGAGATCGCGGTCACCGACCAGGGCATCGGCATCGCCCCTACCGACGTCGACCGCATCTTCGAGCGGTTCTACCGCGCCGATCAGGCGCGCTCGCGGGCAACCGGCGGCACCGGCCTCGGGCTGGCGATCGTCAAGCACATCGCGAGCAACCATGGCGGTCGGGTGGAGGTGGCGAGCACTCTTGGTGGTGGGTCGACGTTCACTCTCCGGCTGCCCGCTCGCCCGCCGGACGACCTGCTGGCGACACTGCCGCCTGCTGGGATCGAGCCCGGTCCGACCGATGAAGGGAAACGCCGTTGAGTCGCGTTCTGGTGGTCGAGGACGAGGAGTCGTTCTCGGACGCACTGTCGTACATGCTCCGCAAGGAGGGGTTCGAGGTTTCCGTGGCCGCCACGGGGACGTCGGCTCTCACCGAGTTCGACCGGACCGGTGCCGACATCGTCCTGCTCGACCTGATGCTGCCGGAGATGTCCGGTACCGAGGTCTGCCGGCAGCTGCGCCAGCGCTCGCACGTGCCGATCATCATGGTCACCGCTCGGGACAGTGAGATCGACAAGGTGGTCGGCCTGGAGATCGGGGCGGACGACTACGTGACCAAGCCGTACTCTCCCCGGGAACTGGTCGCCCGGATCCGCGCGGTGCTGCGCCGGCAGAGCCCGGAGGCACCCGAGTCGGGCGCGCCGACGCTCGCCGCCGGGCCGGTCCGGATGGACATCGAGCGGCACGTGGTGACCGTGGACGGCGGCGCGGTGCAGTTGCCGCTCAAGGAGTTCGAACTGCTTGAGCTGCTGCTGCGCAACGCGGGCCGGGTGCTCACCCGAGGGCAGTTGATCGACCGCGTCTGGGGTGCCGACTACGTCGGCGACACGAAGACGCTTGACGTGCACGTGAAGCGGCTGCGCTCCAAGATCGAGCCGGAGCCTTCCACCCCGCGCCACATCGTCACGGTGCGCGGTCTCGGCTACAAGTTCGAGCCCTGATCGGCCCTGAGCCGCCCCGGCTCGTGACTGCCATTGTTGATGACGATCTGTCACTGGCTCGGCGTGGTTGCTTTGGGTGACGCCGCAGCCACCTACCCAACCCCCTACTCGACCCCTTTGCTCTGCTTACGTATACGCACAACTCGCTGAACAGGACTTGACCGGGCCGCTCTCGCGGCTAGAGGCGAGACGCAGACCACAGAGAGTCACCTGTGCGTATAGGTAAGCAGAGCAAAGGTGGCAAGGGGGTTGGTCGGGTCGGGTGCGGATATTTACCTGGTGTGACGACCTGCTCCGGCGCGCCGTCAGCGACCGGCAGGCGGACTCCGTGTCAGGCGCCGTCTGCCGGGTGCGGGGCGACGAGGCCCTGCCGGGTCCGCGCCGCGCACAGCTCGGCCAGCCTGGCGTACGCCGGCTCGCCGATGAGCGCGGTCAATTCCGGGGCGTACGACAGATACATCGGGTCGGCCCCGACGTGCGCGTCGGTGGAGGAGGTGCACCACCAGTCGAGGTCGTGCCCACCGGCACCCCAGCCACGCCGATCGAACTCGGCAAGCGTGGACACCAGCACCTTCGTGTTGTCCGGCCGCTTCACCCACTCCTGATCACGGCGGATCGGCAGCTGCCAGCACACGTCCGGCTTGTACTCCAGCGGATGCGCCCCGTCGCGCAGCGCCTGGGCGTGCAGCGCGCAGCCGCTCCCGCCCGGGAAGTCCGCGTCGTTGAGGAAGACGCAGGGCCCGTCCGCTTCCCGGGTGGCGGTCCGCCGGGCCGGGTTCTTGCCGTCGACGGTGTCGTTCTCGGTCCAGTTCTTGAACCCACGCCGATAGTGCTGCCAGGTCTGCGGGGTCAGCCGCTTCACCGCGGCCCGTACCCGCGACTCGTCGTCGGAGTCGGTGAAGAACGCGCCGTGCGAGCAACAACCGTCGGCCGACCGGCCGGCGATGATGCCGTGGCAGCCCCGGCCGAAGATGCACGTCCACCGGGACAGCAACCAGGTGAGGTCGGCCCGGATCAGATGCCGCTCGTCCGCCGGGTCGACGAACTCGATCCACTCCCGGGGGAAGTCCAGCGGCACCTCCCGGCTGCGCGGGTCGGTCGGGTCGTCCACCAGCACGCGGAGTTCGATCTGCCCTGTCACCCGGCCAGCGTACGCGCGGTGCGGCGGGCAGGTCGCCGAGTGACGCGAACCGGGTGGGCCTAGGGTTCTTCCATGCGACTGGGTGTCCTCGACGTTGGTTCCAACACGGTGCACCTGCTGGTGGTCGACGCCCACCGCGGCGCGCACCCGTGGCCGGCGCATTCGGAGAAGGCCGTGCTGCGTCTCGCCGAGCAGATCGGCCCGGACGGCGCGCTCCGCGAGGCCGGCGCGGACGCCCTGGTCAAGGCGGTCGAGGCGGCGCGTACGTCGGCTGCCGGCCTGGAGGTGGACGACCTGATCGCCTTCGCCACCTCCGCGGTGCGTGACGCCACCAACGCGGCCGACGTCCTGACCCGGGTGCGGGACTCCACCGGCGTACGGCTGGAGGTGCTCTCGGGCGCCGACGAGGCGCGGATGACCTTCCTCGCGGTCCGGCGGTGGTTCGGTTGGTCCGCCGGGCGGCTGCTGGTGCTGGACATCGGTGGCGGCTCGCTGGAGATCGCGGCCGGCATCGACGAGGACCCGGACGTCGCGGTGTCGCTGCCCCTGGGCGCCGGTCGGCTGACCCGCGACCGGCTCGGGGTGGATCCGGAAAGCACCGTCCCGCCCGCACCGGAGACGGTGGAGGAACTGCGGCAGTACGTCGACGCCCACCTCGATCCGGTGGTCGAGCGGATGACCGAGGTGGGTTGGGAACGGCCGGTGGCCACCTCCAAGACCTTCCGTACGCTGGCCCGGCTCGCCGGTGCGGCACCCAGCGGTGCCGGGCTCTGGGCCCGACGCCGACTCACCCGGTCCGGGCTGCGACAGGTGCTCGGCTTCATCCGGCACATCCCACCGGCGCAGCTCGTCGAGTTGGAGGGGGTCAGCGCCGGGCGTGCCCACCAGCTGCTGGCCGGTGCCGTGGTCGCCGAGTCGGTGATGCGTCGACTCGGCGTGGACTCCCTGGACGTGTGTCCGTGGGCACTGCGGGAGGGCGTGATTCTCAGCCGGATGGATCGACTGGCTCCGGTGTGATCCCCGTCGTCCTCGCTGTCCGATTTACGTACTCTCGTCAGGGTGTCTGAATGCGCGGCGGCTACCCTCGGTGGTGTGACTTCCCGCGTCCCGGTGCTCCTGTCCAGTTCCTCGGTCTTCCCTGAGCGGACCGCGGCGGCGTTTCAGCTGGCCGCGACCCACGGCTACGACGGCCTTGAGGTGATGGTGTGGACCGACGCGGTCAGCCAGGACGCGGGCGCGCTGCGCGGACTCTCCGATCACTACGGGGTGCCGGTGCTCTCCGTGCACGCTCCGTGTCTGCTGGTCACGCAGCGGGTGTGGAGCCCTGATCCGTGGGAGCGGCTCCGCCGGGCGGCGGTGCTCGCCGAGACGCTTGAAGCGCCGACCGTCGTGGTGCACCCGCCGTTCACCTGGCAGCGGGATTACGCGCGAGGCTTCGCCGAAGGGCTGGACCGGGTGGCCGGCGAGTTCGGTGGCCTGCGGTTCGCGGTGGAGAACATGTACCCGGTACGGATGGCCGGCCGCCAGTTCGTCCCGTACGTGCCCGGTTGGGATCCCACCGAAGCCGGTTACGCCTCGTACACCCTCGACCTGTCGCACTGCGCGGCCTCGCACACCGACGCGTTGGCGATGGCCGACCGGATGGGCGACGGTCTGGCGCACGTGCACCTCGGTGACGGCACCGGCGAGGGACGCGACGAGCACCTGGTGCCGGGACGCGGCAACCAGCCCTGCGCCGAGCTGCTGCGCTCGTTGGCCGGGCGGGGCTTCACCGGCTCGGTGGCGGTGGAGGTGACCACCCGGGGTGCGAAGAGCCGACAGGTCCGCGAGGCGGATCTGCGCGAGGCGCTGGCGTTCGCCCGTCAGCACCTCAGCACGCCGTCCCCGGTCGACGCCTGAGCATCGGTTCCGACCGTCCCGGGCCACGCCAGGTCAGGAAACCGGTGTCAGCGGGTCCGGCTGGCTGGGCACGGCGGCCCGCTTGCGGGCCCGGTGGGCGGCCACGTGCGAGCGGGTGGCGCAGCGCTCCGAGCAGAACCGCCGGCAGCAGTTCGATGAGGTGTCCAGGTAGACGTTGCCGCAGCGGTCGTCGGCGCAGACGCCGAATCGGGCGCTGCCGTACTCGCACAGCCACACCGACAGGCCCCACACCGCGCCGGCCAGATACTCCGAACTGACCGATGCACCCCGGCTGGTCACGTGCATGTGCCAGTCGCTGGAGTCGTGCCCCGAGATGCGCGGCTGCACCGGGAATGCCTCCAGCAGGGAGTTCAACTCGCCCACCGCCTCGACGTCCCGCCCCGAGGTGCCGTACTCGAAGACGTCGCGCAGTCGCTTCTGCGCGCGCCGGAAGGTCGGCAGGTCCCGTTCCGCGACCTCGTGGCGCATCCACTCCTGGTCGTCGCAGAAGATGGCGCGCAGATCGTCGAGGTCGTCCAGGCGCGCGTTGACGAGGTCAACCCCGGTCCGGGCGTACGCGTCGAAGTTCACGCCCCAACGGTAGACGACTCAACCCGGGCGTGGCGCATCGATGTAGTGCGGCAGGAACCGCGCGTAGCCGTCGGTGATCAGGCTCGCGCTCTCCCGCAGCCCGACCCCCGCCGACTCCCCGTCGACGATCCAACTGCCCAGCACGAGGTGGCTCCCGGCGAATTCGGGCAACGCCCGGAACTCCTGGTAGCAGAAGCCCTCGTCGCCGTAGTCCCCCGGATTGCTGATCTCCTCGCCGGGGGTGACGATCCGCACCGCGGCCCCCTCCCGACCGAGCAGCGGCTTGGCCACGTACTCGGGCATCCCGCGCGGCGAGTCCAGGTACGCCGGCAACAGCAACTCGTGCCCCGGGTACAGCTCCCAGAGCACGGCCAGCAGCGCCTTGTTGGACAACAGCAGCTTCCAGGCCGGCTCGATCCAGGTGGTCGGGGTGCCCGGCTCCAGCGCCAGCGGGCCGTACGGCTCGGCGAGCATCCACTCCCACGGATAGAGCTTGAAGCAGGTGGTGACCGGGCGGTCGGCGGTGTCGACGAAACGTCGGCCGTCCCAACCGAGATCCTGAATCGGCAGCAGCTCGACGTCCAGCCCCGCCTGGCGGGCGGTCTCGGCCAGGTAGCCGGCGGTCATGTGGTCCTCGCCGGTCTCCTCCTCGTTCGACCAGACCACGTGCACCCGCCGGTCGTGCAGCCCGGCACCGATCTTCGCCCAGCTGCCGACGAGCCGTTCGTGCAGGCTGTTCCACTGGTCCAGGTCCGGTCGGGTGTGCTCCAGCCAGTACCACTGGATGATGCTCGCCTCGACCAGCGCGGTCGGGGTGTCGGCGTTGTACTCCAGCAGCTTCGGCGGCCAACTGCCGTCGTACCAGAGGTCGAAACGGCCGTAGAGGGTCGGTGGCGTCTCCCGCAGCGAGCGGGCGACCGCCTCGGCCGCCCACTCGGGGATGCCGAACTCGGCGTACCGGTTGCGCGCCACCACGTGTTCGGCGGCGGCCACCGACATCCGGTGCAGTTCCTCGGTGGCCTCCTCCAGCCGCAGCACCTCGTCCAGCTTGAAGGCGTACGCGGCGGTCTCGTCCCAGTACGACATCACTCCGCCGTCGGGCAGTTCCGTGTCGACGTAGACCAGGCCCTGCTCACGGATGGTGGTGTCCCAGTCGGGGCGCGGTGTGGTCGGTTCGCGACGCACGTTCAGCCGCCGCAGGAGGCGAGGTGGGTGCCGAAGCCGCCCCGGTCGGGCACGGCCGCGCCGACCGGCTCGGGCGCGGCCCGACCGACGCTGGTCTCGGCGGCGGGGGCAGGCACCCGCAGGGCCAGAGCCACCGTCTCGCCGCCGCCGGTCGGGCCGAGGGCGCAGTCGTCATCGTCGTCGTCGGAGGTCATGTTGCAGCCGGAGAGGGCGAGCGCCAGAGCGGTGATCGCGCCGAGCTGTACGGAGGCCGATCGGAGTCGGCGGCGAGGGCGTTGTTCCACGACATGGTTGTAACCGATGAACGCCATCCCGTCCGCCCCGGGCCCGGGGCGGACGGGGAACGTACCTGGCGGTCGGGTGGGCGTTACGCTCGGCTCATGTTCCGTTCCGTCATCCTCGCCGCCTCCCGGTCATCCCGGGTCGAGCGGCTCGTCGCGACGGCCCCGTTCTCCCGGGACGTCGTCCGCCGGTTCGTCGCCGGCGCCAAGACCGACGACGCGTTGCGCGCGACCCGCGAACTCGTCGACGACGGTCTCGCGGTCACCCTCGACAATCTCGGCGAGGACACCGTCACCGGTGAACAGGCAAACGCCACCCGGGACGAGTACCTCACACTGCTGCGAATGCTCGCCGAGGCGAAGCTGACGCCCGCCGCGGAGGTGAGTGTGAAGCTCTCCGCGCTCGGCCAGGCGTTCGACGAGCAACTCGCCTACGACAACGCCCGGGCGATCTGCGCCGCCGCCGAGGCGGCGGGCACCACGGTCACCCTCGACATGGAGGACCACACCACCACCGACTCGACCCTGGACATCCTGACCAAGCTCCGTAAGGACCACCCGTCGACCGGGGCGGTGTTGCAGGCATACCTGCGGCGTACCGAGTCCGACTGCCGGGAGTTGGCGTCGGCCGGGTCACGGGTGCGGCTGTGCAAGGGCGCGTACCGGGAGCCGGAGTCGGTGGCTTACCAGTCGGCCCGCGAGGTCGACAAGTCGTACGTCCGGTGCCTCAACATCCTGATGTCCGGCGACGGCTATCCGATGCTTGCCACCCACGATCCGCGTCTGATCGCCATCGGCGAGGACCGGGCGCGCTGGTTCGACCGTGGCCCCGACCGCTTCGAGTTCCAGATGCTGTACGGCATCCGGCCGGAGGAGCAGGCCCGCCTGGTCGGCGAGGGCTACACGGTGCGCACCTACGTGCCCTACGGCGACGACTGGTACGGCTATCTGATGCGCCGTCTCGCCGAGCGCCCCGCCAACCTGGCCTTCTTCGCCCGCGCGCTCGCCTCCAAGAAGTAACCCTCGCCCGCACCCGTACCGCCGATCGACCCGGTCGGCGGTGCGCGGCGCAGCCTTGACGTCGTCGGCTAATGCCATTAGCCTTCTGGCTATGACAGCTAGCTTGGTGGAGCGTGCCGGCGGCCGGATCGCGTACGAGGTGCACGGGCAGGGGCCGCTTGTGGTGCTCTCGCACGGCATGGGAGAGAACCGGCACTCCTACCGGCATCTGATTCCGCTGCTGGTGGCGGCGGGCTACCGGGTCGCCTCGATCGACGTACGCGGGCACGGCGACTCCAGCGCCGACTGGCCGTCGTACGCCCCGGCGGAGGTGGGTGGCGACCTGCTCGCGGTGGTTCGCGACCTCGGTGGCGGTCCGGCCGTCCTGGTCGGCAACTCGTCCAGCGGCGCGGCCGTGGTCTTCGCCGCCGCCGACGCACCGGACCTGGTCAACGGCATCGTGCTGGTCGGCGCGTTCGTCAACCAGCCGAAGCTCAGCCCGTTCCTGCGGCTGGCCCAGACGGTGGTGCTGCGCAGTCCACGGTTGTTCGGCCTGTTCCACCGCACGCTCTTCCCGGTGCACCGTCCGGCCGACGACGCGGAGTACCGCCGGCAACTGGTGACGGCACTGCGTCGCCCCGGCCGGATGGTGCCCGTGCGGGGCGTCATCCACCCGGTGCAGCCGCACTGGACCGCCCGCGCCCCGCAGGTGCGTCAGCCGGTGCTGGTGCTGATGGGCACGAAGGACCCCGACTTCCCCGACCCGGGTGCCGAGGCGCGGGCCGCCCGGCGGCTCTTTCCGGTCGCCGAGGCGCGGATGCTCACCGACGCCGGGCACTACCCGCACGCCGACCGTCCAGAGGCGATGGCGAACGAACTGGTCGGCTTCCTGGCGGCGGCCAACCGTGCCTAGGGCCGGGCTCAACGCGCAGATCGTGGTGCGCGAGGCGGCCCGGCTGGTCGACGAGGTCGGATATCACCGGCTCACCCTCGCCGCGCTGGCGAACCGGCTCGGCGTGGCGCTGCCCAGCCTCTACAAGCACATCAAGGGTGCCGAGGCGCTCGCGCAGCAACTGTCCACGCTGGCCACCGCCGAGATCGCCGAGGAGATGACCACCGCCGCCGCCGGCCGGAGCGGCGAGGACGCACTGCGGGCCGCCGCCGCCGCCTACCGTTCGTACGCCCGGCGGCACCCCGGTCGCTATCCCGCCACCCAACGGGTACCGGATCCGGCCGACCCGGCGCACCTGGCTGCCGGGGAGCGGGCGGTCGGCGTCGTCTACGCCATCCTGCGGGGTTACGGCATCGACGGTGACGCTGCGGTGGACGGGGTCCGGATGTTCCGGGCAGCCGTGCACGGTTTCGTCTCGCTGGAGGCGGCCGGCGACTTCGGGCTGCCGCGCGAACTCGACAGTTCCTTCGACCAGATGATCGCCGCGCTGGGCGTGGCGTTCCGTTCCTGGCCCGCGCCCGGCCCTGCCTGAAGGTACGAACCGTGGCAACGGCCGGATGATCACTCTTCCGTCGGCACCACCACAGGCCTTACCCTGCGCCGGTGAATCACGGGGGCCCTGAGGGCGACGAACAGCCAGCGCCGACCGGTGCGACACCGGACGAGGTGACGGCGCAGCCGGCACAACTCCCGGCGGTGGGGGTGCCGCCCGTCGGCCCGACTCCCGACAGCCGGCCGCGTCGCCGATGGCCACTGTGGGCCGCGGTGGTCGCGGTGGTGCTGACGCTGAGCGTCGGCGTACCGGTGGTGCTGCTGACCGGCGGAGTGTCCGATGTCGAGGTCGGTGAGCCGGCGACCGCCGCCTCACCGACGGAGAACCCGACCACCGTCGCCGCCCGACAGGTCGCCGAACGGATCACCGCGCAACTCGACAAACAAGCCGCCGCGCTGCTCGGCGGCGACCGGTCCGGGTTCGCCGCGATCGCGTCTTCAGCCGTACGCCCAGATCTGCGCCGTCGGTTCGACGCGCTCAGGGCGCTGCGGGTCACGCACTGGCAGGGACGCCCGAGTGGCCTGCCCACCTCCGCGGGTCGGGCAGGCGAATGGCGGGTGTCGATCGAGTTCCAGTACTGCTTCGTCGTACCGAACTGTCAACCGAGCCCGATGGCGGTCGAGACCCGGTGGCGTGACGGCGCGGAACCCCGGCTGCTGACCTTTCCGAAGTCGAAGTCCTCGGCGTATGTGAACGGCCGCTACAACGGTCAGCCGGGCGTCCTGCCCTGGGAGGTCAGCAAGCTTGCCGTCCTGGTCGGCAAGCGCGTGATGGTGGCCAGCACCCCGGCTCACCGGGATCGGTTGCCGGGACTGCTGAAGCGGGCCGAGGCGGCGGCGAAGGTGGCCGACAGCTACGTCGTGGCCGGTGCGCCACCTGACCTGTACCGCGTCTTCTATGCCGGGCCGAAAGAGTGGGACCGGTGGTACGGCGGTGACCAACCGGAATGGGGTGCCGGGTACGCGGTGAACGTCGGCGGCGGTCACCACGAGGTGGTGCTGGCGCCCGAGACGCTCGGTTATGGTCCCGGGCTGGACGAGGTGCTTCGCCACGAGTTGGCCCACGCCGCCTCGCTGCCCGACAAGAGCTACTGGGACGACTCGGCGTGGTGGCTGATCGAAGGGTTGGCCGAGCACGCGGGTGCGGATGGCCAGCCGGTCACCCGGTACGAGGGACTGGTACCCACCCGAGGGCTGGTGAAAGGCGATTGGGACGGCAAGCTCGACAAGCTCCTACCCGCCGACGACGCGTCCGACGAGGAGGTGGCAGGCACCTACGGGATCGCGTACCTCGCCTTCCGGCATCTGGTCGACCGCTTCGGCGAGGAACGGGCCTTCGCCTTCTTCAAAGCGGTGGTCCACGACCTGCGGCTACCGGCGCAGACCACCGAGGAGATCTTCGATGAGTCCTGGGCGAGCCTGCGCAAGGAGTGCGTCGCGTACATCCGCAAGGCCGTGCGGTGACCGGCATGACAGGTTCAGAGGTTCCTGCTGATCCGCCGGTTCCGGCCCCCGGGCGACCTCAGCGGCGTTGGGGAGTGTGGGCCGCGCTGCTTGTGGTCGTGTTGCTGGTGGCTTGCAGCCTGCCGGCGGTGACGGTACTGATGATCGGGTCCGGTCGCGAGGGCGCCGACGGCGCATCGAGCGAGTCGGCCGACCCGACCGAGAACCCGACCACTGCGGCAGCCCGGCAGCTCGCCGAGCGGATCGGCGCGCAGCTGAACCGTCAGGCGGCCGCCCTGCTCGACGGGGACCGGGCCGGGTTTCTGGCGATCGCCGAAACCGCAGCCGCGCGCACCGAGCTGCGCCGCCGGTACGACTCGCTCAGAGCGCTGCGGGTGGCCCGTTGGGTGGCCAGCCCGAGCGGCCTGCCCACCAGGGCGGGCGAGGCGGGCGAGTGGCGGATGCGTGTCTCGATGAACTACTGCTTCGTCACCGCCTCGTGCCAGCTCAGCCCGATGGTTGTCGACACCAGGTGGAGCGACGGGCCGGAGCCGCGGCTGCTGGAGATCGAGAGGTCAAAGCCCTTCCCGGACGTGCTCGGCCAAGCCAGCGGTCAGCCCGGCAACGTGCCCTGGGAGATCAGCGAGTTGACCGTGGTGGTGGGCAAACGAACTCTCGTGGCGACCGTACGGGAGCATCGCGAGTTGCTGCCGATCCTGCTGCTGCAGGCCGAGGCGGCAGCCAGGGTGGCCGATCGGTACGCGGTGGACGGCACGCCGCCGGACCGGTATCGGGTCTTCTATGCCGGCAAGAAGGAATGGCAGAGCTGGTACGGCGGCGAACAGCCGGAATGGGGGATCGGTACGGCGATAGGCATCGGCGGCGGCCACCACGAGGTCGTACTCGGGCCGGACAGCCTGTACTACGGCCCCTACCTCGACCAGGTGCTCCGGCACGAGTTCACCCACGCGGCGACGATGCACGACGGCTACTGGGAGGATTCGGCCTGGTGGCTGGTTGACGGGTTGGCCGAGTACGCGGCGGCGAACGGTCAACCGATCGCCCGTTACCCCGCGCTCGCCGAAACCCGGCGGCTGGTGCGCGGCGACTGGGACGGCAGGTTCGACGACCTCTACCCGACTGCCGAATTCTCGGACGAAGAGGTGAACGGAACGTACGGCATCGCGTATCTCGCCGTGGGGTACTTCATGGAGCGGTTCGGTGCTGAGCGGTTGCTCCCCTTCTTCAAAGCTGTGGTGCACCAAGGCCGTCGACCTGCCCAGACTTCCGAGGAATTGCTGGGCGTGCCCTGGTCTGAGCTGCACAAGGAGTGCGTCGCGTACATCCGCAAGGCCGTGCGCTGACCTGGTGCCCTGGCCGGGTCGACATCGACAGGGGCTCGTAGCATGTGTCGCGTGCGCCGCCCCGACTCGCCGCGGCTGCCAGCCCCGCGGCTCCGCCTGCTCACCGTCCTGCTCGCCGTCACCGTCCTGACCCTCACCACCGCTGCCTCCTGCGGTGGCGACGAACCGTCGATCACGCTCGCCGCCGCGGCACGGGCCGCCGTGGCGGAGGAGATCGACGCCCCCGCCACTGTCGTCGCGCGGGCGGCGGCCACCCTGACCGCCCCGGCCGACGGCACGTTGGCGCGCCTCCGGGTGCAGCCGGGCCAGCGGGTCAAGCGGGGCCAGGTGCTCGCCGTGATCAGCTCACCGTCGGCCCGGGAACGGCTGCGCCAGGCGCGCAGCGCCCTGGCCGCCGCGAAGCGCGCCGGTGCCGGCGGTGGCGGCGGCAACCTCGCCGGTTCGCTGCGTGTCACCGACCGCGCCGCCGACGAGACGCACGCCGCCGCCCGTGCCGCGGCGGCGAAGATCAGCGATCCAAAACTCCGGAAGGCGTTGCTCACCCAGGTCGAGGCGGCACAGCGACGGTACGACTCGGCGGCCCGAGCCGCCGACCAGGCGGTACGGGAGGTGCAACGCGGTGTCCGGAACCTGAACTCCGCCGTCGGCGCGCTCGCCACCGCCCAGCGACTTCAGGCCCAGCAGGCGTACGACCTGGCCAAGGCGACCGTCGACGCATTGACCCTGCGCGCGCCTATCGCCGGGGTCGTGCAACCTGGCGGAGTCAGCACCGGCGGTGGCTCGGCGGGGGCGCTCGCCGGGCTGCTGGAGTCGGGCGGGGTGCCGGCGGGGATCGACCCGGGGGCCCTCGGCGCGCCGGCCGGCCCGCCGCCCGGCGTGGACACCGCGATCCCGGTGGGTGGTCGGGTCAGCGCCGGCACCCCGGTGCTGACCGTGGTGGACACCCGCGACCTGGGCCTGCTCGCCGAGGTCGACGAGACGGACGTGCTGCTGGTCCGGCCCGGGCTCACCGGGACCGTCGAACTGGACGCCGTCACCGGTGCCACCTACGAGGCGACGGTCCGCTCGATCGACGTGCTGCCCACCACGTCGGCGCGGGGCGGGGTGAGCTACCGGGTGCGACTCGCCCTCGGCGCCGGCCGCTACGGCGAGGCCGAGCCGGCGCCCGCGCCGCGGCCCGGGATGAACGCGGTGCTGCGGCTGCGGGTCCGGGAGGAGGCGGACGCGGTGACCGTGCCCGCGTCGGCACTCTTCTCTGTCGACGGCCGGGACACCGTGTGGCTGGTCCGCGACGGCCGTGCCGACCGGGCGGTGGTCACCGTCGGCGTGCAGGGCCAGGACCTGGTGCAGATCGTCGACGGGGTGCAGGCCGGCGACCGGATCGTCGTCCGGGGTACCGACCAGGTCCGCGAGGGCCAGGAGATCGGGTGAGCCGGGCACCGGCGATCGAGGCTTTCGACGTGTCCCGGACGTACGAGTTGGACGGGGTCTCCGTGCCCGCCCTGCGGGGGGTGTCGCTGACCGTCGCGGCCGGGGACTACGTGGCGCTGACCGGGCCCTCCGGATCCGGGAAGTCCACGCTGATGCACCTGCTCGGCGGTCTGGACCGGCCCAGCGGCGGCCGGCTGGTGATCGGTGGCCGGGAGGTGGGCACGCTCTCCGCCCCGGAGCTGGCCCGGCTGCGCAACGAGACCATCGGCTTCGTGTTCCAGGCGTTCCACCTGCTGCCGCGTACCTCAGCCGTGGACAACGTGGCGTTACCGCTGGTGTACCGGGGGGTGGGCGCGCGCCAGCGGCGTGAGCGCGCCGCCGCGATGCTGGGACGGGTCGGCCTGGGGCACCGGTTGCACCACCGGCCGAACCAGCTCTCCGGCGGTGAGCAGCAGCGGGTCGCCATCGCGCGGGCGCTGGTCACGGACCCGACGGTGCTGCTGGCCGACGAGCCGACCGGCAACCTGGACAGCACCACCGGCGCCGCCGTGCTGGAACTGCTGGAACGGCTCAACGTCGAGTCCGGGGTGGCGCTGGTGATGGTCACCCACGACGCGGAGGTGGCGGCCCGGGCCCGGCGACGGGTCGCGATGCGGGACGGCGTGGTCGTCACCGACAGCGCGACGGACGGCGGGGGCGGCGCGTGAGGCTGGCCGAGGCGTGGCGGGTGGCGTGGGACGCGCTGCGTGCGAACCGGATGCGCAGCGCCCTCACCATGCTCGGGGTGGTCATCGGGGTGGCCTCCGTGGTGCTGCTGGTGGCCATCGGGACCGGCACCAAGCAGCGGGTGGAACAGCAGGTGGAGGGCCTCGGCTCCAACCTGCTGCTGGTCGTGCCGGGGCGGCTGGACGTGGGCAGTGCTCCGGCGCTCTCCCCGCTCACCCTTCAGGACGTGGACGCGGTCGGCCGGGTGGTCGGTGATCCGAACCGGGTGGCCGTGACGGTCGCCTCGGGTGCGACCGTGCGGGCCGGCAACCGGGAGGACTTCACCACCGTCCAGGGGGTGTTGGAGACGACCCCCACCGTTTTCGCCCGGGAACTGGCCCGCGGGCGGTACCTGACCCGATCCGACGTGGACACCGGCCGGCGGGTCGCGGTGCTCGGCGACTCGGTGGCCCGGTCCCTCTTCCCGGATCGGGAGGCGGTCGGCCAGCAGATCAACGTGGCCGGCGTCCGCTTCCGGGTGATCGGCGTCTTCGTCCCGCTCGGGCAGAGCCTCGGCGTCGACCGGGACGACGAGGTGCACGTACCGGTGACGGCGGCGCAACGGCTCTACGGCACCCAGCGGGTCGACGCCATCGCGGTGAAGGCGCCGGACCGGGAACGAATCGACGAACTGGGCGAGCGGATCGTGGCCGAGCTGAACGGTCGGCACCCCGGCACCGAGTTCAGTGCCGTCACTCAGGAGCAGATCCTCGGTGTGCTGGGCGACATCCTCGGCATCCTGACCGGCGTACTGGCCGCCATCGCGGGCATCTCGCTGCTGGTCGGCGGGGTCGGCGTCTCCAACATCATGCTGGTCTCGGTCCGGGAACGGACCCGGGAGATCGGGCTGCGCAAGGCGGTTGGCGCCCGTCCCCGGGACATCGGCGTTCAGTTCCTGCTGGAGGCGGTGCTGCTGACCTCCGTCGGTGGACTCACCGGGATGGCCCTCGGGGTGGGCGGCGCACTACTGGTGGCCGCCGTCTCACCCATACCGGCGGCGGTGACCTGGTGGTCGCTGGCGCTGGCGTTCGGCGTCTCGGCAGCTGTCGGCATCGTCTTCGGGGTGGTACCCGCGCAGCGGGCCGGTCGGCTCGACCCGGTGGTGGCCCTGCGCACCGAGTGACATCCCCGATACCCGCGGCCGAGGTTGATCGTTGCCGAAATCCCGGGTACGGCACCCGACCAGGGGTTTTTCGTCACCAGCCCGGGCCCGATCCATGATCAGTTGCAGGAAGGGATCGCGCCGGTCACAGCCGTCCCGCTACCGTACTGGTAACACGCGCGTCGCCGGCCGCGCGGGAGGACCCGTGTGGCGGCACGCGCCGGGCATGGGATAGGTCGGGTGAGCCATGGCCGGGTCGCAGTCCGACGGTCGGCTGTCGGAGGTCAAGTTCCTGACTGTCGCGGAGGTGGCGACGGTCATGCGGGTGTCGAAGATGACGGTCTACCGCCTGGTGCACAGCGGCGAGCTGACCGCCGTACGGGTGGGCAGGTCGTTCCGGGTGCCGGAGCACGCGGTGCACGAGTACCTGCGCGGCGCCTTCCAGGAGACCGCCTGACCCCTGGTGCGGCCGGGCCAGGCGACCCGGCGGAAGGGGCATCGAGCGGGGGCGCGTTGGTCCTGCTGACGCAGTCCCGCTACGCTGGACTCCGATCGTGACCGCTGGTGCGCTCCGCCGCCCTTCCCGCCGGTCCGATCCCTGTCCGCAAGCGGTCGCTGACGCCACGGGTTCGTGGTGTCCTCCCGGTCGCGCCGCACGTTGCATCGAAAGGCTGTCGTATGGGCTCGGTGGTCAAGAAGCGCCGCAAGCGCATGGCTAAGAAGAAGCACCGCAAGCTGCTGCGCAAGACCCGCGTCCAGCGTCGCCGTCTCGGTAAGTGACCGATGCCGGGCCTGGTCCCGGCATCCGTCCCTCGCCAACTGTCGACCCTCGGAGGCTCAGGTGATCAGGCCGTGGCTGCCCCGGCTCGGTCCCACCTGCCGGGGTAGGTGCCAGACATGACCCCCGGTGGCTCCCAGAGCCCTCCGGGGGTCGTCGTCGTGACCGGGGTCAGCCGCTATCTCGGCGCGCACGTCGCCGCCCGGCTCGCCGACGACCCGCGGATCGACCGGGTCATCGGCATCGACCAGCCGGAGCCGGGGCCCGACATCGACGTCCTGCTCGACCGGGTGGAGCGGATCCGGGTCGACGCCGGCTCGGTCGGTGGCCTCCTCGCCGACCTCGACGTGGACACCGTGGTGCATCTGGCCCTGGTCAGCTCCCCCGATCCGCAGCACGGTGGCCGGGCGGCGATGAAAGAGCAGAACGTCATCGGCACCATGCAACTGCTCGCCGCATGCCAGCGCGCACCACGGTTGCGCAAGATCGTGATCCGCTCCTCCACTGCGGCCTATGGTGCCTCGTTCCGTGATCCGGCCGTCTTCACCGAGGAGACCGAGCCGCGCGAGGTGCCGCGGGGCGGCTTCGGTCGCGACATCCTCGACATCGAGGGGTACGTCCGAGGCTTCCGTCGTCGGCGCGGTGACGTCACCGCCACCGTGCTGCGCTTCGCGCCGTTCATCGGCTCGACGGCGGACACCACGCTCACCCGCTACTTCGCGCAACCGGTGGTGCCCACCATCTTCGGCCGGGACGCTCGACTGCAGTTCCTGCACTTCGAGGACGCGCTGGAGGTGCTGCACCGGTCAGTGGTCGAGGATCATTCCGGCACCTTCAACGTCGCGGGGCCGGGGGTGCTCGCGTTGTCGCAGGCGATCCGCCGAGCCGGGCGGGTCGCCGTGCCGGTGCTGGAGCCGGGCCTGTCCGGCGCTGTCGCGCTCGCCCGGGTGATGGGGTTCGGCCGTTACGGTCTCGACCAGGTCGACCTCTTCGTGCACGGCCGGGTGGTGGACATCTCCCGGCTGGAACGGGAGTTCGCCTTCACACCCCGCTCGACCGCCGCCGCCTTCGACGATTTCATCCGGGCGCACCACGGGCGTGCCGTGGTGACCCGGGACCAGTTGGCCGCCGCCGAGCAGTTGGTGCTGAACAACATCCGGCAGGTGCGCGCCGCCGTCCGGGAGCGGTCGTGACCGAGCCCGAGGAACGGCATGACGAGGGGGGCCTCGACGACCGGTACGTGGTGCCGGCGCCGGTGAGCCCCGATGCGGACCCGGCGCGGCGCAACGGGCACCGCCCGGGCGTACCGGACCAGGCGGGCGGCGACGTCTGGGACCGCCGGGTCGCCACCGGACTGGCCTTCCTGCGGCGACGGCTGGCCGGCGACTACGAGGTGGACGAGTTCGGCTTCGACCGTGACCTGACCTCGGCGGTCTTCCATCCGCTGCTGCGCCGGCTCTACCGTGACTGGTTCCGCACCGAGGTCACCGGCCTGGAGAACGTGCCGGCGGATGGGGCGGGACTCATCGTCGGCAACCACTCCGGCACCGTGGCCCTGGACGCGTTGATGCTCACCACTGCGCTGCACCACGAGCATCCCGAGCACCGCTACCTGCGGCTGCTCGGTGCGGATCTGGTCTTCCGGATGCCGGTGGTCTCCGAGATCGCCCGTAAGACCGGCGGCACGATGGCGTGCAACCCGGACGCCGAGCGGCTCATGCGCCACGGCGAACTGGTGGGTGTCTTCCCGGAGGGTTTCAAGGGCATCGGCAAGCTGTACGCGGAACGGTACAAACTGCAACGCTTCGGGCGGGGTGGTTTTGTCTCGGCGGCGCTGCGCACCGGCACCCCGATCATTCCGGCGGCGATCGTCGGCGGCGAGGAGATCTACCCGATGCTCGCCGACATCAAGCCACTGGCCCGGCTGCTCAAGCTTCCGTACTTTCCCGTGACACCCACCTTCCCCTGGCTCGGGCCGCTGGGCATGGTGCCGTTGCCGAGTAAGTGGCTGATCGAGTTCTGCCCGCCGATCCCGACTGAGCACCTGATGGATTCGGCGGACGACCCGCTTGTCGTGTTCAACCTTGCCGACCAGGTACGGGAGACCATCCAGCAGACCCTGCACCAGCTGCTGAAGCGTCGACCCGACCCGTTCGGTCCCTGACCGACCGCGACAGTGACCGGCTGCCCGACGCCGTGCCGACTTCCCGGCGGGCTCGCGGTGCCCGCCCGGTCAGGAGCAGATGGCGGGGATCGGGCCGAGCGTGTCGCTGGTGACGGTGAGCTCCTGACCACAGGCGATGGCGGCGCGCATGGCGTCGGCCCGGTCGGCGACGGACTCGAGCAGCGCCAGCGATTCGCTGGTGCGCGCCCGGTCGGTCCGGGAGCCCCGGCCTTCCAGCGCGTTGAGCGAACGCCGCTGGTCGGTGAGGAAGGCGTCGACCGCGGCCAGCGCTGCAGGGTCCGAACGCTGGGCGGCCGCTCCGGTGAGCAGGCGTACGCCCTGCCGGGTGTCCGCGTCCATGTCGTCCAACACGGCGCTGTAGCCGCTCGGGTTGCTCCGCAACGTGGCCGCCTCGGCCAGTCGGGTGCGGGCGAAGTCGAGGAAGAGCTGACCCCGGCTGATCTCGGAACTGGTGAGCGCGAGTTGCGCCCGTTCGGTGCCTCGCTTCATGCCGTACAGCGCGTCACCGGGCACCGCGTTCTCGCTGGCCGCCGAGATGCCGGAAACGGCCACCGCACCGGCGGCGATGCCGATCAGGATCGCACCGCGGGCGCGGGCCCGGCGGGCAGTCACCGCGGGCAGTAGCGACCCACGACTGGAAGCTGCCTTCTCGGCCGGCCGGGCCGCGGCAGGCGTCCCGATGCCCTCGCGAGCAGCGGTGGCCAGCAACATGGCCCGCAGGCCGGTGCGGAATTCCGGGTCGACCTCGGCCGCCGGCGGGTTGACGCCGAGGTGACGACCGAGCGTCACGAGCGGCGCGAGCCGATCGTCGTCCCTGGATCGCACGTGATGACGTCGGCCGCCGTTTGCTTCGTCGAGAAGCTGCGCGAAGCGCTCGGCGCGCCGACGGGAGAAGAGGGCGTTGTCCACCGTGGCACCTCCTCTCGCTGGTCACGGCCGGTCGGCCGTGTTCACCGCCAGCGACCGATGATCCCGTGACA
This sequence comes from Micromonospora sediminimaris, assembly GCF_016863575.1. Lineage (NCBI taxonomy): Bacteria > Bacillati > Actinomycetota > Actinomycetes > Micromonosporales > Micromonosporaceae > Micromonospora > Micromonospora sediminimaris. The sequence goes on along the minus strand of NZ_BOPD01000008.1, from coordinate 164,678 downwards.
TCACGGCGGAGGGCCGTCGTCGGCTCCGTCGCAGATCATCCGAGGACCCCGTGGGTTCCCGACCTGTCACCGGTCGCACCCGGAGAAACGCGCCGTGCCGGGGGCGGGTTACGGCCCGGCCGGTGCCGAAATTACGCAAAGTGATCGCTGTCAGGTCGAGAATGCTCGGGATTCGGCCGGGCCGGACGACCCTCGTCGCGGTGCCGGGGAGGTCACGGCTGGAATCCGTCCGGGAGCAGCCGGGCCAGGGCCCGCACCGCCCGGTACTGCAACGCCTTGATCGCGCCCTCGTTCTTGCCCATCGCCCGGGCGGTCTCGGCAACCGAGAAGCCCTGGAGAAAGCGGAGCACGATGCACTCCTGTTGCTCGGGGTTGAGGCGTTTCACCGCACTCAACAGGGCGACGTTTGTGATGTGCTCCACCACCGCCGCCTCCGGGCTGCCTTCGGGACCGCGATCCTCCCGGTCGGCGTCGAGGACATCGCCGGTGGTCACCTCCAGCCGGTACCGGCCCGACTTGAAGTGGTCGGCGACCAGGTTGCGCGCGATGGTGACCAGCCAGGCGCCGAGGTCGCGGCCCTGCCAGGTGAAGCTGCCGATCCGCTTGAGTGCGCGTAGGAAGGTGTCCGAGGTGAGATCCTCGGCGAGTTGTCGATTGCCGACCCGGAAGTAGACGAACCGAAAAACGGTGTCCACGTAGCGGTCGTAGATCAGCCCGAACGCCTCGGCCTCACCGGCCTGGGCGCGTTCGACGAGGGCCCAGACCTCGGTCGCCGGGTCGGAGGGATCCGGACGGCTCGGGAACCCGGTCGAGGTGCCGGTGGTCTCGGGCACCGCCGGAAGGATCGCCGTCTCGGTGGTGGACACCTCGGTGACCGGTGCATCCCCGCTGCGCCGGGCCTGGGCCGGCATCGTCGGCCGGTTCGGGGAGGCGACCCGGCCGCCAGCGGGTTTGGCGTTTCCCCCGGGCACGGGTGGTCGATGCGGCGGCTCGTTCTGATGGGGCCGGCTGCCCACCCGACGCGCGGTACCGTCGCCCCGGACGGCGAGGTTGGCCGACGCGTCCGGGGCACTGTGGGCACCGCCGCGTTCGTTGATCGGAGTGCGGGCGGCCGGACCGGTCAGGCCGACCGGACGTTCGGCGAAGCCGAAGGTGGTCATCGCGCCGCCTCCGTTCCGCCGGTGGCCGGCGGGCTGGCGACGGCCGGTCGCCCGGTCGTCGCCCCGTCGGGCAGGTTGGCTCCGGGGTGTGCCGGCGGGCGGCAGATCCCCTTGAGGTGCTGGTCCAATGCGCTCAACGGCACGGGGGCCTCCTCGGGCTGAGGGGTGTCGACTCACGGCAAATGGGGTGAGCCGACCCGAGTGATGATAGGGCCAACGTCACCCGCGCGTGGCAAGTCCGTTACACAGGGCCGAAGTATTTCCCGACGTGTCGCCGACCTGGCGGACCGGTTGTCCGTCGGGTGTGGTTGACAACCGGCGGTCCGGCTGATCCCCAGTGGAGCCGCTGTTCGTGCTGGTGAGGGGGCGGATCGACGGTCGGCGTCCCGGGCCGGTGGAGGCTGGTGCCGGAACCGGAGCGGGACACCTGCGGTGCGTTGTCGTCGCGGCCGTGCCGCACCGTCGGTGACGTGGTCCGGTTCCGTGCACGGGACTCACCGGACCCTGCGGGACGGCTGGCGCGTTCCTCCGGGTGCGGCCGGTGGTTCGCGGGCGTGGCCGTGCGGACCCGGCTGTGCCAGACTCAGCCACCGTGCAGGATCCTGACTCGGTTTCCGGTCCCAACCTCGCCGACCGTCTCCGCCGGGCGGCGGAGCTGTACGCCGGCAAGCCCGCACTGCACTGGCAGGATCGGACGATCACCTGGTCCGAACTGGACGAGGCGGTGAGTGGTACGGCCCGGGCGCTTGCCGACGCGCTGCCGGGGGCCGATGCGACCAGGCCCGGCGCGCGAGTCGCCGTGGCGCTCCCCAACGTGCCGGATTTCGTGATCAGCCTGCTCGGTGCGTTGCGGGCCGGCATGACGGCGGTACCCGTGAACCCCGGCCTGACCGCCCGCGAGCTGCAACACGTCCTGGCGGACTCGGGAGCGTCGGTGCTGATCGCTACCGAGCGAATCCGGGCTCTGGTCGGGGAGCTGGATCTGCCCGCGTTGGTGGCGGTACACACCAGCGCGCCGACCGCCGGAGGCGACCAGAGGTTTCCGGTCCGGGGCGCCGACGACCTGGCGGTGCTGCTCTACACCTCGGGGACCTCGGGGTGGCCAAAGGGGGCCATGCTCTCGCACGGGGCGTTGGCGGCCAACCACGAGCAGGTCGACCGGATCGAGCCGCCGGTGGTCGGCCCCGACGACAGGGTGCTGCTGGCCCTGCCGCTCTTTCACGCCTACGGGCTGAATGCCGGGCTGGGCGCGGTGATCCACCACGGTGCGACCGGGGTGCTCGTCGACGATCCAGGCGCCGACGCGGCGCTCACCGAGATCGCCCGGCACCAGGTGAGCGTGCTGGTGGGCGTACCGTCGATGGTGCAGACCTGGTCCCGGGCGGACGCCGAAAGCCTCGCCGCGGCGATGACCGCGGTGCGGATCGTGGTCTGCGGCGCGGCGCCGCTGGAGCCGGCCGACGCGGCCCGCTTCACCGAGGCCGCCGGCCGTCCGGTGCACGTCGGGTACGGCCTGACCGAGACCGCGCCGGTGCTCACCTCGACCCTGGTCGGCGGCGAACCCCGGCCCGGATCGATCGGCCGTCCCTTGCCCGGCGTGCAGGTGCGGCTGGTCGGGGCGGACGGTACGGAGTTGTGGCGCGACGGGGTCGCCGCGCCCGACGATGACCCGGACGAGATGGATCTCACCGATCCGGCTACGGGCACCGATCCGGGTCAACTCGTGGTCCGCGGCGCGAATCTGTTCTCGGGATACTGGCCGGACGGCGCGGGCGGACCGGATGCCGACGGTTGGTGGGCGACCGGCGACGTCGCGTACGCCGATGCCGATGGCGATCTCTACCTGGTCGACCGGGTCGGTGAGCTGATCCTGGTCAACGGCTTCAACGTGTACCCGCACGAGGTGGAACTGGTGTTGTCGGCGCATCCGGCGGTGGCGGAGTCCGCCGTAGTGGGCGTGCCGCACCCGAGGACCGGAGAGACTGTCCGGGCGTACGTGGTGCCGGTGCCGCAGGCCACGGTGGCCGGTACCGAGCTGATCGCCCACTGCACGCGTAATCTGGCCAGATTCAAGTGCCCGACCGAGGTCGAGTTCGTCGATGTGCTGCCGCGCTCGGTGATCGGGAAGGTACGCAAGACCCTGCTCGGTACGACGGAGGAGACCGATGCGTGAACCCCGCCTGACGCTGATCACCCGCCCCGGCTGTCACCTCTGCGAGGACGCCAAGGCGGCGCTCGATCGGGTGGTCGCGGTCACCGGCGACCGGTGGACCGAACGGGACGTCAGCGGTGACGTGGAGCTGGAACGTGAGTACGGCGACCGGCTGCCGGTGGTGCTCCTCGACGGCCGGGAGCACGGCTACTGGCGGGTCGAGGAGGAACGGCTGCTGCGCGACCTGACCACCCCGCAGCTCTGAGCCCCTCGCGCCCTCCCGCGGCCGGATAGGGTGCGGCGATGACCCCTGCGAGCCCCCATCTGGTGTGGGACTGGAACGGCACCCTGCTCAACGATCTCAGCCTCGTGGTGGCCTGCACCAATGCGGTGTTCGCCAGCGAGGGCGGGCCGAGCGTCACCCCCGACGAGCACCGGGTCCGGTTCCGCCGGCCGATCGCCGACTACTACGCGGAGGTGCTCGGTCGCGCGGTGGACGACGACGCCTTCGGCCGGCTGGACAAGATCTTCCACGACGCGTACCGGGTGGGTCTGACCACCTGTGAGCTGGCGCACGACGCCGTGGCGGCGATGGCGGCCTGGTCGGGCAGCCAGTCTTTGTTGTCGATGTGGTTCCACGACGAGTTGGTACCCACCGTCGAGACGTACGGTCTGACCGGCCGGTTCGCCCGGGTCGACGGGCTGCGGGCGCAGGTGGGCGGCGACCGCAAGGCAGAGTCACTGGCACGGCATCTGGACGCGTTGGGCGTCGACGGCCGGTCGGTGGTGCTGATCGGCGACTCGCTCGACGACGCCGACGCGGCCCGCTCCGTCGGTGGCCGCGCCGTCCTCTACACCGGCGGATTCACCGACCGCGCCCGACTGCTCGCCTCCGGCCATCCGGTCGCCGACAGCCTCACCGAGGCCGTGACCCTCGCCACCGATCCCACCGCCAAACCGCGCTGATCATGAAGTTTGTGGCCCCCCAAATCGGCGTGTCGGGGCGATAACCTCATCATCGGCCAATTGGAATGGGAGCCAGGGGCTGCGTGTGATTGGTCAGAGAAGTCGGGATTGAGCGATAATCGCGCGGGCGCCTATGGCGAGGTGGTGATCGATCTTGCGGGATGGAGGGGCCGGTGGGGGCGCGGGCCGTGCCAGCAAGATCGCGATTTGTGCACGTCTTCACAAGCGCCTACTCTGTAATTCCGACGCGCCCTGCTAGCACAGCCGGCAACATCGGTCGCCAGCGGGAGTCCCGAAACGGCCGGCCGGTGGAGTTGGTCGAGGATCGCACCGCACGGAGTCTCATGAGTCAGCACCGTCACCCTGGCGCGCCCGGTCGCGCAGGTGCCGTACCGGCGCTCCCGGATCTGCCGGAGGCGACGGTGGCCCGGCTCCCCGAATATCTTCGTGCCCTGCACAACCTCGCCGAAACCGGTCACGAGACGGTTTCCAGTGAAGGATTGGCCAACGCCGCCGGCGTCAACTCGGCCAAGCTTCGCAAGGACCTCTCCCAACTCGGCTCGTACGGCACCCGGGGCGTCGGCTACGACGTCGGGCTGCTGATCGACCAGATCGAGTACGTGCTCGGGCTCACCCAGCGTCGGGCCGTCGCCCTGGTAGGGGTGGGTAACCTCGGTCACGCCCTGGCCGGCTACGACGGCTTCGCCAGCCGCGGGTTCCGGATCGCCGCCCTCTTCGACGCCGATCAGGAGCGGGTCGGCGAGGAGATCAACGGTCTGGTCGTGCAGCACATCGACGAGCTGCCCCGGGTCGCCGCCGAGGAATCCATCGCGATCGGTGTCATCGCCACCCCGGCAACCGCCGCGCAACGGGTGGCGGATCAGTTGGTCGCGGTCGGCGTGACGAGCATCCTGAATTTCGCCCCGTGCGTACTCTCGGTCCCCGAGGGGGTCGACGTGCGCAAGGTCGACCTGGCCATCGAGTTGCAGATCCTGTCGTTCCACGAGCACCGCAAGGCATCCCTGACCGCGCTTCCCGCCGCCGGTGGGTCCGCCCTCACCGCCCTGCCGGGTGGTCTCGCGGTCACCGAGAGCCAGGAGGCGATCGGCACGTGAAACTCCTCGTCGTGGGCGCGTCGTACCGCACCGCACCGGTCGCCACCCTGGAACGACTCGCGGTGTCACCCAGCGGGCTCGACCGCACCCTGGGGCGCCTGGTCGCGCAGCCGTACGTGAGCGAGGCCGTCCTCGTCTCCACCTGCAACCGGGTGGAGGTCTACGCGGCGGTGTCCGGCTTCCACGGCGGCCTCGGCGACATCTGTGCCATCCTCGCCGAGCAGGCGGGCTGCCAGCCGGCCGCGCTGGCCAACCACCTCTACGTGCACTTCGACTCGGCCGCGGTGGATCACGTCTTCCGGGTCGCCGCCGGGCTGGACTCGATGGTGATCGGCGAGGCGCAGATTCTCGGGCAGCTCCGGGACGCGTACCACTGGGCAAGTGCGGCCGACACCGCCGGGCGGCTGCTGCACGAGCTGATGCAGCAGGCCCTGCGAGTCGGCAAGCGGGCTCACTCGGAGACCGGCATCGACCGCGCCGGCCAGAGTGTGGTCACCGCCGCGCTGGGGCTCGCCGCCGGACACCTCGACGACGACCTCACCGGCCGACCCGCGCTGATCGTCGGAGCCGGGGCGATGGGCTCGCTGGGCGTGGCGACACTGTCCCGGCTCGGTGCCGGGCCGCTGACCGTGGCGAACCGAAGCACCGACCGCGCCGTCCGGCTGGCCGAGTCGTACGGTGCCGGTGCGCGACCGATGGCGGAGCTGGCCGAGACGCTTTCCACTGTGGACATCGTGGTGGCCGCCACCGCCTCCACCGAGCCGGTCCTCACCCGCGAGGTGGTCGCCGCCGCGGCGGCCGACCGCGACCCCGGGCGTGGCCCGCTGGTCCTGCTCGACCTCGCGGTACCGCGAGACGTCGGCCCCGGCGTCGCCGAGCTGCCCGGCGTCGAGGTGATCGACATCGACCGGATGGCGGCACTGCTCGCCGACGGTCCGGTCGCCGCGGACGCCGCCGCCGTCGAGCGGATCGTGGCCGGCGAGGTCGAGTCCTTCCTCAGTTGGCTGCGCGGCGCCGACGTCGCCCCGACCGTCGCGGCCCTGCGCGGGCGGGCCGACGACGTGGTCACCGCCGAACTGCGCCGGCTCGCGCAACGCCGTCCCGACCTCAGCGACGACCAGCGCGCCGAGGTGGCGCGTACCGTGCACCGAGTGGTCCAGCGGCTGCTGCACCAGCCGACCGTCCGGGTCCGTCAGCTCGCCGCCGAACCCGGCGGTGACCAGTACACCGCCCTGCTGCGGGAACTGTTCGATCTCGAGGTTCCGCAGACCTCGCCGGTGGACACCGTGCCCGACATCACCCCACCGACCGGAGGCGAGCGATGAACGAGGCCCCGCTGCGCCTCGGTACCCGGGGCAGCAAGCTGGCGATGGCCCAGTCGGGCCACGTCGCCGAGGCGCTGACGGCCCGTACCGGACGCCCCGTCGAGCTGGTCGAGGTGGTCACCGCCGGTGACCGGTCCAGCGCGCCGGTGCACCGGCTCGGGGTCGGCGTCTTCGTCTCCGCGCTGCGTGACGCACTGGTCGCCGGGACGATCGACTTCGCGGTGCACTCGTACAAGGACCTGCCCACCGCGACCGCGGCGGGGCTGCACATCGCTGCGGTGCCGCCACGACAGGATCCGCGCGACGCGCTGATCGCCCGCGACGGCAGGACTCTCGCCGAACTTCCACCCGGCGCGGTTGTCGGCACCGGTGCGCTGCGCCGGATCGCCCAGCTGCACGCGTTGGGCATGCCCCTGTCGGTCACCCCGATCCGGGGCAACATCGACACCCGGCTTGCCCGGGTGCTGGGCCCGGACGCCGACCTCGACGCCGTCGTCCTGGCCCGAGCGGGCCTGGCCCGCATCGACCGGAGCGACGTCATCACCGAGACGCTCGACCCGATGCTGATGCTGCCGGCACCCGCGCAGGGTGCCCTGGCGGTCGAATGTCGGGTCGACGACCCGGATCTGGTCGAACTGCTCGCCCTGCTCGACCATGCGCCGTCCCGTGCCGCGGTCACCGCGGAACGGGCGATGCTGGCCACCCTGGAGGCCGGATGCTCCGCTCCGGTCGCCGCCTACGCCGAACTCGCCGAAGGCGAGAACGGCGATGAGATCTACCTGCGCGGAGCGGTGATCAGCCCGGACGGTACCCACGAGGTCCGGCTGTCCCGCACCGGTACGCCCGCCGACGCGGCGGAGATCGGTAAGGCACTCGCCGCCGAACTCCTCGACCTCGGCGCCGACTCGATCCTCGGCCCGCAAGGACACGACGGCCCGGGGACCCAGCAATTTGGGAGCACAGAATGACCCGCACCCGTAAGCCCGTAGGCCGCATCGCGTTCGTCGGGGCAGGACCCGGCGACCCGGGCCTGCTGACCCGCCGGGCGCACGACGCCCTGGTCGACGCCGACCAGGTGGTGTACGACCGGGGAGTCCCCGAGTCGCTGCTCGACGTCGTCCGGGCCGAGGCCAGCTCTGACGCCCAGTTCACCCCGGCCGAGGGCGCGCCGGGCGACGTGGCCAAGATCCTGATCTCGGCGGCCCGTTCCGGGCAGAACGCGGTGCACCTGGTGGCCGGCGACCCGTTCGGCCACGACTCGGTGGTCAAGGAGGTGCAGGCGGTGGCACGTACCGCCGCGCACTTCGAGGTGGTTCCCGGCGTCGGCCAGGCCGAGGGGGTGGCCACCTACGCGGGCGTGCCGCTGCCGGGCGTACGCACCGCCGCCGACGTCGAGGACGTCAGTGCGCTGGACTTCGACGCGCTGGCAGCGGCCGTGCAGCGCGGTTCGCTGGCGCTGGCGGTCGACGCCGGCGACCTGGCCGCGATCCGGGACGGGCTGCTCGCCGCCGGCGTGGACGGCGGCACCGACGTCGGGGTGACCGGGGACGGCACCGGGGAGACGCAGTACACCACCACGTCGACCGTGGACTCCTTCGTCGCGGCGGCACTCGGCTTCACCGGCCGGGTCGTGCTGACCGTCGGTGACGGCGTGGGCCAGCGGGACAAGCTCAGCTGGTGGGAGAACCGTCCGCTGTACGGGTGGAAGGTGCTGGTGCCCCGCACCAAGGAGCAGGCCGGCGCGATGAGCGCCCGGCTGCGTGCGTACGGGGCGATTCCCTGTGAGGTGCCGACCATCGCGGTCGAGCCGCCGCGTACCCCCGCCCAGATGGAGCGGGCGGTCAAGGGCCTGGTCGACGGCAGGTACGCCTGGGTGATCTTCACGTCGGTCAACGCGGTACGGGCGGTCTGGGAGAAGTTCGCCGAGCACGGCCTGGACGCCCGGCACTTCGGCGGCGTCAAGATCGCCTGCATCGGCGACGCCACCGCCGACGCCGTCCGCGCCTTCGGTATCCAGCCGGAGCTGATCCCCTCCGGTGAGCAGTCCTCCGAGGGGCTGCTGGCCGAGTTCTCGCCGCACGACGAGGTGCTCGATCCGGTCGGCCGGGTGCTGCTGCCGCGTGCCGACATCGCCACCGAGACGCTCGCCGCCGGGCTCACCGAGCGCGGCTGGGAGGTCGACGACGTGACCGCGTACCGGACGGTCCGGGCCGCTCCGCCGCCCGCCGAGATCCGGGACGCGATCAAGTCGGGTGGGTTCGACGCGGTGCTGTTCACCTCGTCCTCCACGGTGCGGAACCTGGTCGGCATCGCCGGCAAGCCGCACACGCGTACCGTTGTTGCTGTCATCGGGCCCAAGACGGCGGAGACCGCGACGGAGTTCGGCCTGCGGGTCGACGTCCAGCCCCCGCACGCCTCGGTGCCCGATCTGGTGGAGGCGCTCGCCGGCTACGCCGTCGAGCTGCGGGAGAAGCTCGCCGCGATGCCGGCGAAGCAGCGCCGTGGTTCGAAGGTCCAGGGGCCGACCGCGCTGAGGTTCCGGTAGCCGTCGCCGGCTCCGGCTGGTCGTCAGGGAGGGTTCGTGCCGTACCCAGAGATCCGGCCCCGCCGGCTGCGCCGCACCGCGGCGATGCGTCGGCTGGTCTCCGAGACCCGCGTCGACCCGGCCGAGCTGGTCGTGCCGATGTTCGTCAAGGAGGGGCTGACCGAGCCGCGCGCCATCGCTTCGCTGCCGGGTGTGCTCCAGCACTCGCGCGACTCGCTGCGCAAGGCGGCGGTGGAGGCGGTGCAGGCCGGCGTCGGCGGGATCATGCTGTTCGGCGTGCCGGCGTCGCGCGACGAACGCGGCTCCGGCGGTATCGACCCGGACGGCATCCTCAACGTCGCCATCCGTGACGTGGTCGCCGAGGTGGGCGACGCCACGGTGGTGATGAGCGACCTCTGCCTGGACGAGTTCACCTCGCACGGCCACTGCGGGCTGCTCACCCCGGCCGGTGAGGTGGACAACGACGCCACCCTTGGCGCGTACGCCGAGATGGCGGTGGCCCAGGCCGCCGCCGGGGTCGGGGTGGTCGGGCCGTCCGGGATGATGGACGGCCAGGTCGGGGTGGTACGCCGGGCACTCGACGCGGCCGGTCACACCGACGTGGCCGTGCTCGCGTACGCCGTGAAGTACGCCTCGGCCTTCTTCGGCCCCTTCCGTGACGCGGTGGAGTCGGCGCTGGAGGGGGACCGACGGGCCTACCAGCAGGATCCGGCCAACCTGCGCGAGTCGCTGCGCGAGGTCGCGCTGGACGTCGCCGAAGGCGCCGACATGGTGATGGTCAAGCCTGCGCTGCCGTACCTCGACGTGGTGTCGGCGGTCCGCGCCGCCGTGGACGTGCCCGTGGCGGCCTACCAGGTCTCCGGCGAGTACGCGATGGTCGAGGCGGCTGCCGCGAACGGCTGGATCGACCGGGAGCGGGTGATGTTGGAGACCCTCACCTCGATCCGCCGCGCCGGTGCCCAGATCATCCTCACCTACTGGGCCGTCGAGGCTGCCCAACTGCTCCGCCAGCGCTACTGACCTGCTCGACGGCCCTGCTCGCCTCTCCCACGACACCCGTCAGCACTGGTCGGCCAGCGGCACCTCAGCCGCAGCTGTCACTCTGAGTGTTGCTCGTCCAACCCCACCGATGCACTCGCCCATCCTTTGCTCTGCTTCAACCCACGCATAGCTTGCGGAGTGTAGTCGTCGGCGGATGGCGCGTTGAGGACTCGGCCTCGCTCAGCTGCTGGTCAGAGAGGGTTGCGTGGGTTGAAGCAGAGCAAAGGGCGTGGAGGTGCTAGTAGGAAGATCGGAGGGAGGAGCCCTTTCGGTCACTCAAGGTGATCGTCGCTCACGGTGGCGATCGTCTGCCTGGTGCGGGGTCAGTGGATGCCGCGGGGCTTGATATCCACAGGTTTTTCCACAGGGTTGCTGCCCTGGTTCGTGCAGCGGCAAGGTCGGGGCATGTCCACCGTCTTCGAGCCGCCGGACCTCGGCCCCACCGTCGGTCCCTTTCCCATCGCCGGTCTGGTGCGACGTGCCCGCCGGATCGTCGGGCTCAGCCAGTTGCGGATGGCCCGGTTCGCCAAGGTCGCCCCGTCGACCGTCGCGCGGGTCGAGGCGGGCAGCCTCACGCCGAGCCTGGCGGTGCTGGAGCGGCTGCTGGCTGCGGCCGGGCTATACCTCGTGGCCGTCGACCAGGAGGGGCGGGTCGTGCTGCCGATGGAGGTCTGGGACGACACCCGGGACGGAGCCGATCGGGAGGCGCGGCGACGCCGCAGTCAGTGGGAGGTGCGGGTGGCCAAATACCGGAACGTGCCGCCTCCGCCCGACCCACGGACCTGGTACCGGGACTGACCGCCGGACAGCCGACCGGGTCAGCGCGTGGTGTCGATCCGGTGGACCAGCTCGGCGACGTCGATGCTGTATTCGCACCAGTCCCGGTCGGTGCGGTAACCCAACTCGGCGTTGACCTTGAGCATGGCCTCGTTGGCCTGCGCGTTCCAGGTTTGCACCTCGGTCAGCTGCGGCTCGGCCGAACGCAGCTCCAACAGCATCCGAGCCTTGATCGCGCGGTCGATGCCGTAGCCCTGGTGATCCTGCACCACGATCGTGTCGTACTGGTCGGCGCGGGTCGGATGCTGAGCCGGCACGACCACCTCGGTCAGGCCGGCCACCTCACCGGTCTGCTCGTGCAGCGCGAGCACGATGTACGGCTTCATGCCCCGTCGGTGCAGGCAGTCGAGGCTGTCCCGGAGCCGCTGCGGATCGTACGAGCTGGGTCGTAGCTCGCCGTCCTCGATGTCCCGGATCTCGGCCTTGGCCCGCGCGTACGCCTCGATCAGTTCGTCCGGCGGGCCGCCGGGGTGGAACTGGACCTGGTAGCCCGCACCGAGCCCGGTCGACATCTCCGCCAACTCGGCCCAGTCCACGCTGGAGAGGTCCAGGACGCTTCGGGTCTCGACGTACTCCCGGCTGAAGCCGAGCGATTCGTAGAAGGCGACGGCAGGAGTGTCGCCGACCACCTCCACCCCGATCGACTCGAAGCCCTCCTGGTAGACGCGACGGGCCGCGCGCAGGACGAGATCACGGCCCAACCCGCTGCGCCGTGCGCTCGGGTGGACCAGGACCTCAAGCACGCCGATGTTGCCGAGCAGCAGCACGTGCACCTGGCCGAGGATGGCCCCCGGGCTGCCGTCAGCAGCCGGATCCTCCTCGGCGATCCAGGAGATCCGCCGTTCGCCCGGCATCACCTCGGCGAGGTACTCCCGCAGGGAACTCTCCCGCCACGGCGGATCCTGCGGGAGATCGGCCGCCAGGACCGCGTTCAGCGTGTCCAGCAGCGACGCGATCTCGGCGGACGACGCGGTCCTGGGGTCCCACTCGCGCACCATCACCCGTCTAGCTTGCCGTTAACCGCAGCCGGGGGGAAGTGTCCAGTTCTCCAATGTATGCGGACGATCACTTCACGTGCGACTGGCCTGTCCGTACCGGTTGGCGGCGTCGAAGACATCCTGGGCGTACCTTCGGACGTCGTTGTACGACAGAATCGCGTTCCACCAGTCACCCGGAATGGTGAGGTTCCGACCGCCCTTGCACAGGTACATGCCGGCGGCGAGCGCGGCGTCGTGGATGTTGTGCGGGTCCTTGCGGCCGTCGTTGTCCGCGTCGGCACCGATCTCCGCCCAGGTGGTCGGAATGAACTGCATCGGCCCGATCGCCCGGTCGTAGGTGGTGTCGCGGTCCAACTCGCCCCGGTCGGTGTCGGCGATGCGCATCCGGTTGCCCTGACCGTCCAGCGGCAGACCGATGATTTCCGGGACCGCCCGGCCGTCCGCGCCGAGCTGGGCGTTGTTGGCCTGGCCGTGGCGGGACTCGACCAGACCGATCGCGGCCAACGTGGTCCAGCTCAGGCCGCAGGCGCGATCGGTCTCGGCGAGCACCAGCTCGGCGTAGCCGTACGCCTGCATGGCGATCGGGTCGATGCCGACCTTGGCGCCCGTGTCGCGGGCCCAGCCGGCCAGGGCGTCGGACGGGCGTCCACCGGCCGGCGCGGCGGTGCCCGGTGGGGTCACGCCCGGCGGAAGGGTCGCGGTGGGTGGCGGAAACTGCCCCGGCGGCGGCACCGCACCGGACGGCGGCAGGTCGCTGGGCAGCGCGTCGGGCACCTCGGCGGTGGCGTCGACCGCCACCGGACGCGGGGCGCCGAGGGTGGCCGGCACGAGCAGTGCGCCGGCCGTGGCGGTCGCAGCGATCAAGGCCAGCAGGAACACGCCGGGCAGGGTCAGCCGGCCACTCGGGCGGCGCGACCAGTCGCGGGTCGCCCGGGCCGCGACCCGCGGCCCCGGCAGACGTACGGCGTGCACGAAGCGCACCCGGCGACGCCGGGCTGCCGGTGCGCCGGAGTCCGGAGTGGACTGCTCGACAGTGGTCTTCGGCGTCGATCCGGGAGCCGCAGCGCCGGTCGAGGCGCCTGCGGCGCTGTCGATGGCCGCTGCCGGAACCGACTCGGTGGTTGGTGAGTCCAATGCCGCGTCGTCGGCCGGCTTGCCGGAACTCAGCCAGGGTCGGCGGGGCCGGGGCAGCCTGGTCGCCGGCCCGTCCGGGCCGGCACCGGAGTCGGCGCGCGGCGTGGCCGGTCGGAGGGGTCGAAGGGTGCTGCGCTCTTCGCCGTCTGCCACCCGTCGAGTATCACCCATGTCCACGCCGACGTCAGGTCCGGTCGTAGGCTGATGGCATGCCCCGGTACGAGTTCCGTTGCCGCGCCTGCGGCGCCACCTTCGAGGTCAACCGTCCGATGGCGCAGGCCGGTGAGCCGGCGCCCTGCCCGCAGGGGCACGCCGACACGGTGAAACTGCTCTCCACGGTCGCGGTCACCGGTCGCGGCGGTGGCGGCTCCGGTGCCGCGTCCGTTGCCGGCGGCGGCGGTTGCTGTGGTGGCGGCTGCGGCTGCTGACCGCGCCGGCAATCTTCGTGGATGGGTGGTACGGGTGATGCCGGCCTTGCCCGGATGCCGGGTCCGATGGCACCTTGGGTCGGAGTCTTGGCCGGCCGTTCTCACGATGCGTGATGATCTGGTCTCGGGAAGTATGGTGCCGAGACCAGGGGGGAGGTTCCACGCATGCCGCCACGGATCCACCTCCCGACCGGCTGGGTGACCTTCGTTTTCACCGACATCGAGGGCTCCACCCGACTGGCGCAGCTGCTCGGGTCGGGCTATCGGCCGGTGCTGGCCGAGCATCGACGGCTGCTCCGCCGCACGATCGCGGCGACCGAGGGCGCGGAGTTGCTGACCGAGGGCGACTCGTTCTTTCTCGCCTTCGATGACGCCGGAGCGGCGTTGACCGCCTGTCTGACCGCCCAGCGGGCGCTCGGTGAACACGACTGGCCGACCCCCGAGGCGGCCCCCCGGGTCCGGATGGGACTGCACACCGGTTGGGCGGAGCCACGCGACGGCGAGTACGCCAGTCCCGAGGTGCACCGGGCGGCCCGCGTCGCCGCTGCGGCGCACGGCGGGCAGATCCTCTGCTCCGGTGCCACGGCGCGGCGGGCCCGTCCACTGCCGGCCGGCGCCTCGCTACTAGACCTCGGGCTGCACCGGCTACGCGGCTTCGATGACCGGGAACGGCTCTTCCAGCTCGTCGCACCCGGCCTGGAACGGCAGTTTCCGCGACCGCGTACCGCCGACGCGGTGGCGCACAACCTGCCGATCCAGGTCACCACGTTCGTCGGCCGGCAGACCGAACGCGCCGAGCTGAGGCGACTCGTGGCCCGACACCGGCTGGTCACCGTGCTGGGCGCGGGTGGCAGCGGCAAGACGCGGCTGGCCGTGGAGTTCGCCACCGACCTGGTGGACGAGTACCCGGACGGCGTCTGGTTCGTCGACATCGCCGCGGTCACCGATCCCGGGCTGGTCGCCTTCGCGGTCGCCGCCGTGCTCGGGCTGCGTCCGGAGCCGGGCCGCCCGATGGTCGACACGCTTGTGGAGTACGCCGCTGCCCGCCGGATGCTGATCGTGCTCGACACCTGCGACGCCCAGCCGGCGTCCTGCGCCGAGGCGGTGTCCCGGTTGCTGGCCGGTGGCGGTGGCGTGCGGGTGCTGGCGACGACCCGGGAACCGCTCGGGCTGCCGGGCGAGGTGGTGTGGCGAATCCCGCCGTTGTCCGTCGACCCGGCACCCGACGGCACCGAGAGCGACGCGGTTGCGCTGCTGCTGGACCGTACGGCGGCGGCCCGAGGCGGGCGGCAGCCCGACCCGTCCGAGTCGGCCGACATCCGCCGGGTGGTGCGCCGCCTGGACGGGTTGCCGCTCGCCATCGAGCTGGCCGCGGCCCGGCTGCGGGTGCTCTCGGTCGGTCAGCTCGCCGAGCGTCTCGACGACGTGCTCGGCACGCTCGACGCCGGCCGCGAGGATCCGCTGCCGGCACCGGCCGATCGGGGCAACACCGGCAACCAGCGGGACACGGTCGACCTGGCCGCGGCGGCCACCGGCGTCAACCCCTCGGCCCCGGCGACCCGCGCTGCGGCCCGCTCGGCTGTCGAACGGCACCTGACCATGCAGGCGACGGTGACCTGGTCCTACCGGACCCTCGGGCCGCGGGCCGCGCGACTGCTGCGCTGGCTGGCCGTCTTCGCCGGCCCGGTCGACCTGCCGACGGTGGAGTGGCTGCTCGACGACGACCCGCTCGACCCGCTGTCGGTGCTTGTCGACAAGTCCATGGTGCTGGCGGAGCCGCATGCGGCCGGCTGCACCTACCGGATGCTCGACCCGATCCGGGCGTACGCGGCACGCCGGCTCGCCGAAGCCGGCGAGGAACAGGCGGCCCGTGACCGGCATGTGGCCTGGTCGGCGCACGCCCTGGAGCGGGCACACCTCGGCCCGGACGGGCAGGCGGTGACGCTGTCGCTGTACGCGCTGGATCCACTCGCCGGTGAGCTGCGTGCCGCGCTGCGCTGGTGCGCCACAGGTGGCAGTGCCCGGATCGGACTGCGGCTGGCTGGCGGGCTGGACCAGTGGTGGCGTGAGCGCGGACTGGCCCGGGAAGGCCGGCTCTGGCTGTTCCGGCTCTACGGCCGCCTGGCCGAGACCGGTGAGGTGATCCCGGAGGACGAGCTGGCGGCGGCCTACCACATGCATTCGCTGCACGCCGGTGGCGACGGCGAGTTCGGCGAGGAGCTGCGCTACTCGCAGCGGGCCGAGGCGGCGGCCCGCCAGGCCGGGGACGCCGGTCTGCTGGCCCGGGTGCTCGCCGGCCGCGCCGCCCCGCTCGTCGACATGGGACAGTTCGCCGAGGCGGAGCGGGTCTGCCGGGAGGTCATCGACTGGGCGCAGGACCAGGGGGTCGAGTCGGAGGCGTTGTTCGCCGTCTTCCGCCTGGCCGAGCTGCTGTGGCGGCGGGGCGCGCTGGGCGAGGCGGCGGAGCTGCTCGGTGCGGCTCGTCCGGTGGAGGCGTCCCGCCCGGTCGACCGGGGACGCCGCTCGGTGGACATGCTGCTCGGCATGGTCGCGCTGGCGCGGGGTGACCTGGTGGCCGCACACGAGCACCTGCTGGTGGCGCTGCGGTCGCGGATGAATCACGGCTTCCACGGGCGGGCCTGCGACACGTTGAACGCGGTCGCGGTGCGTTGCGCGGTCGGTGGCCAGCCGCTGACCGGGGCTCGGCTCTTCGGCGCCGCCCAGGCGACCCGGGCGGGTCTGCGGTCGACGCCGGGCATCTTCGAGGCGTACTGGACGGAGCGGCAGGCGGCGCTGCGGCGGATGTTGGGCGACACGGCCTTCGACGAGGCGTACGGCGAGGGCGCCGAACTGGGGCTGGATGAGGCGGTCGCGTTGGCGCTCGGTGTCGAGCATCCCGACCTGGCGGCCGATTCGGGGCGGTTCGCCTCGGGAGCGGGTCGCTCCGCTCCACCTCGGCCCAGCGCTGTCAACCGGCACACCGAGCACGCCTGAGACCGTCGGGAATCCGCGCGCGGATTCCCGACGGTCCCTGAGCGGCGGGACGCCCGACCACGGTTGCTGCCGGGCCGTCCACACTGTTCGTCAGGCGCGAGCGCGGCGCTCGGCGTCGGCCTTCATCCGGGCGGCCCGGTCGATGTCGGACTGCTGGACGGCGGCTACCGAGCCGAAGATGGCGACGGCCTGGTAGTAGGTCCACGCCAGGCTCAGGCAGGCCGGCCGGACGACGGAGTTGTAGGTGGCGCAGGACCGCTTCAGATCCGCGTAGAAGGCGCTGTCGAGGCGCGGCTTGGTGGCACTGAACTGGCCGACCGCCTTGTAGTTGCGGTAGCCGAAGTCGTGGCGGGCGCAGGAGAGGCTGAACTTGAATCCGAGCGGGTTGTCCGGGCTGGACGAGCAGTAGTCGGTGGACCAGTCGAAGTTGTACTCGGCCCAGGGCGCGCGGTTCTGGCGGGCGGAGTACCAGGCGTTGTGGCTGCTGGCGCTGGTCTGGGTCCAGCTGGACAGGACCGACAACTTCTGCTGTGGAGTGACGGCCGCCGTGGCGGGGGAGGCCACGGCGAAGGCGGTGAGCAGCGCGAGTACGCCGGAGGTGAGGATGGTGGCGAGACGTCTGGGCATGGTCGTACCTCCGCGGGGGTGTGCGGTGGGGCCAGTTGTTACCGGCGAGTCACCGGGGTTAGATCAGTGTCGATCGATGACGCGGCCTGCCGGTGTTACCCGCGAGAAATATTGGTGACCTGTGCCGAAACAGACGAATGTCCTGGACACCGCCGGTGTCCAGGACATTCGTCGAGCGGACCTGCCTAGTCGAAGAAGCGGGCCAGGTGGGTGGCGGTAGGGCCGTCGTCCTCCGGTCCCAGCGGAGTGAGGTCGGCGAAGATGGACGCACCGTCGCTGCCGGCGTGCAGGGGGTACCAGCGCGGCGTGCCCGGGGGTCGCATGACGCAGATGCCCTTGACCGTCTGCACGTCCAGCAGCCGCACGTGGGTCGGGTCGGCAACCGCGTTCACATGACCCCACCAGGGGCTCATCACGTGCAGCACACCCCCGGGGCGGAGCACCCGGTGGCACTCGTCCAGCAGCGGCAGAAAGTCGATCAGGTGCTCCAGGATGTGTACCGCGAACAGCACGTCGACCGAGTCGTCGGCCAGTGGCAGGGAGCCGGAGAGATCGGCGACCGCGTCCACTCCGGGGGCGGGGAAGATGTCCAGGCCAAGATTGCCGGGCCACTGCTTGGTGGCGCCGCAGCCCAGATCGACCACCACCGGGTCGCGTCCGCCGACCCGTACCCGGCACCAGACGCCGAAGACGCCGGCCAGCCGGCCGACCTGCTCGCGTACCAGTCGCAGCTGTGCCGGCTCGTCGACCTCGCCGGTCAGGTGGGCGACGCCCCGGTCGAAACGGACCTCGACACCGAGCGGGCGCAATCGCTCGTCGTGGCGGACCTGGTCCAGCCACGCCTCGGTGAGGAACCCGTCCATCGCCCGCAGCCGCTCGGCGGAGGACGGGGTGTGTGCCAACGCGACCATACCGGCCACCTCCGGCCGGCCCGTTACCCGGATAGTTGCCCGGTATGCGCCGGTTGTCCCTGAAATTCGCGCCAGGTCAACGCGCGATGGGCCGTCGAGGACGTCCGGTACGCATCCGCTGCCGCGGTGCGGCCGCCGTCCGGGGCCGCTTCAGGTGATAGCGGTGCAACTCGTTGTTCCCCGGCAGGGACGGGTCCTCGCTCATCGCGACCAACTCCCAGCCCTGGTCGCCGGCCCGGTTGAGATGAGCCAGCGCGGTGTCGCCGTACGGCGTGACGTCGATCATCGAACCGTCGGGGCCGTACCAGGAGAAGATGACCTCGAAGCCGAGGTCGTTGGTGGCGGCCTGGCGGCGGCGCACCAGTAGGGCGTACTCCCACCTGAGCATGGGGTCATTGTCGCCCCACCGTCCGGATTCCGCCGGATCAAAACTCGGTGATCCGCCCGGCGTCCACCCGCAACCGCCGGTCGAGGCGTACCGCCTCCAGCATTCGCCGGTCATGGGTCACCAGCAGCAGGGTGCCCGGGAAGCTGGCAAGCGCGGACTCCAGTTGCTCGATCGCCGGCAGATCGAGGTGGTTCGTCGGCTCGTCCAGCACCAGCAGATTGACGCCGCGCCCCTGCAACAGGGCCAACGCGGCCCGGGTCCGTTCGCCCGGAGAGAGCGTCGCGGCCGGTCGCAGCACGTGCTGCGCGCGCAGGCCGAACTTGGCCAGCAGCGTACGCGCGTCCGCCGGAGACACGTCCGGCACCGCGGCCCGGAACGCGTCAAGCAGCGGTACGTCACCCAGGAACAGTCCCCGGGCCTGGTCCACCTCGCCGACCACCACGCCCGGCCCCAGCGCGGCCTGGCCGGCGTCCAGCGGCAACCGGCCGAGCAGGGCGGCCAGCAGGGTCGACTTGCCGGAGCCGTTCGCCCCGGTCACCGCCACCCGGTCCGCCCAGTCGATCTGAAGGTTCACCGGGCCGAGGGTGAAATCGCCCCGGCGTACCACGGCGTCGCGGAGCGTGGCCACGACGGCGCCGGCGCGCGGCGCGGCGGCGATCTCCATCCGCAGCTCCCACTCCTTGCGTGGCTCCTCCACCACATCCAGACGTTCGATCAGCCGCTCGGTCTGCCGGGCCTTCGCCGCCTGCTTCTCGGACGCCTCGGACCGGAACTTGCGGCCGATCTTGTCGTTGTCGGTGGCCTTACGCCGGGCGTTGCGGACCCCCTTCTCCATCCAGGCCCGCTGGGTACGCGCCCGTGCCTGGAGTCCGGCCCGCGTGTCGGCGTACTCCTCGTAGTCGGCGCGCGCCTGGCGGCGGGCCACCTCCCGCTCCTCCAGGTACGCCGCGTAACCACCGCCGAAGTGGTTCACCTGCTGCTGGTGCAGGTCCAACTCCAGCACCGAGGTGACCGTGCGGGCCAGGAACTCCCGGTCGTGGCTGACCAGGACCGTGCCGGCGCGCAGCCCGGTCACGAAGGTCTCCAGCCGGTCCAGCCCGGCCAGGTCGAGATCGTTCGTGGGCTCGTCGAGCAGGAAGATGTCGTACCGGCTGAGCAGCAGCGACGCCAGGCCGGCCCGGGCGGCCTGGCCGCCGGAGAGACTGGTCATCTCCTGGTCGAGATCGACGGCGAGGCCCAGCTCGGCCGCCACCTCCTCGGCCCGCTCGTCCAGGTCGGCGCCGCCGAGCCCGAGCCAGCTCTCCAGCGCGGCGGCGTACGCGTCGTCCGCGCCCGGGGTGCCGGCGGTCAGCGCCTCCGTCGCCGCGTCGAGCGCAGCTTGCGCCCCGGTCACGCCGGTGCGGCGGGCCAGGAACGCCCGGACCGTCTCCCCGGGGCGGCGCTCCGGCTCCTGGGGCAGGTGCCCGATGCTCGCGCCGGGCGGGCTCACCGCGACGCTGCCGGCCTCGACCGGCAACAGACCGGCGAGCGTACGCAGCAGCGTCGACTTGCCGGCCCCGTTGGCCCCGACCAGGCCGACCACGTCGCCGGGCGCGACCACGAGGTCCAGGCCGGCGAAGAGGGTGCGTTCCCCGTGCCCGGCGGCGAGGTCCCGGGCGATCAGCGTGGCGCTCACAAACAGCCGAGCCTACCCGTCGCCGCGCGGCGGACCCTGCGACGAGGCAGACTCACGTGCGTGTTGACCACTCTGGCGATCGACTGCGGGGGCGGCGGAATCAAGGCCTCCGTCCTCGACGGCGCGGGCACGATGCGGGCCCAGCCGATGCGGGTGCCGACGCCGTACCCCCTGCCGCCGGACCTGTTCGTCCGCACGCTCGTGGAACTCGGCGGTCGGTTGCCGGCGGCCGGCCGGGTGACGGTCGGGATGCCTGGCATGATCCGGCACGGCGTGGTGGTGGCCACCCCGCACTACGTGACCCGTTCGGGCCCACGTAGCCGGGTCGACCCGGCGCTGCTCGCCGAGTGGTCCGGGTTCGACGCCCGCAGCGCGCTCTCGGCCGCGTTCGGCCTGCCGGCGCTGGTGCTCAATGACGCCGAGGTGCACGGTGCCGGGGTGGTCGCCGGCACCGGTTGCGAACTCGTGCTGACCCTCGGCACCGGGTTGGGCAGCGCCCTCTTCGACGGTGGGGTGCTCGCCCCGCACCTCGAACTGTCACATGCCCCGGTGCGTTGGGGCACCACCTACGACACGTACGTCGGTGAGCCTGAGCGCCGCCGGCTGGGCGACGCCTTCTGGTCCCGACGGATCCGGCAGGTGGTGGAGGGGCTGCGTCCGGTGTTCCGCTGGGACCGGCTCTACCTGGGCGGCGGGAACTCGCGGCGGATCCGCCCCGAGCAGCTCACCCGGATGGGTGACGACGTGGTGGTGGTCCCGAACAGCGCCGGCATAGTCGGTGGCGTCCGCGCCTGGGACCTCGCCACCGTGTAAGGCAGGCAGGAAAAGCCACCGGGAACAGTCGCGGTACGGCCGGTGTTGTGCCAGCGTCGGAGCAGTGGTGCGACACGGAGGGGGTGGCGGCATGGATCTTCTGGCCGAGTACCGACGGGCGACCCTGTTCTTCGAGGCGGGCGACCCCAGCAGCGCGGCCCGGCTGCTCGAACCGATCATCGAGGCGGAGCCGGACAACGCCTCCGTGCGCCAGTTGCTGGCCCGGGCCTACTTCCAGTCGGCACAGCTCAACCGGGCCGAGGAGCAGCTGCGGGAACTGGTCGACCGCAACCCCAGCGACCACTACGCCCACCACGTGCTGGGCCGGACGCTGGAGCGGCTCAACCGCTACACCGACGCGCTGCGTCACCTGCGCATCGCGGCGGCCATGCACTCGTCCAACGACGACTACACGACCGCCCTGCGCCGGGTCGAGACCCGGGTCGGCGGTCGCTGATCCCGGACACGTGTCGAGAGGGCAGCCCGGGTGGGCTGCCCTCTCGACGTCTGGGGACCCGGCAGCCGCCGTGCCCACGATGGCCTGGCCGGCGTCCGGCGTGCCTACCATGAGCCGCATGACAGCCGACCGGACGGTGGACGTGGCATGAAGCTGAAGCTGGACCTGCACGACATCTTCAACAAGGGCCACGACATCGACCGGGCACTGCGCGGGATCATGGACGAGGCGGTGGCCAAGAAGGCCACCCTCGTCGAGATCATCCCGGGCAAGGGCTCCGGCCAGCTCAAGAAGCGGGTGCTGCGCTTCCTCGACCAGAAGGACGTCAAGCAGCTCTACCACCGGGTCGAGAAGGACTCCAAGAACTTCGGCCGCCTCTTCGTCCACTTCCGCTGGAAGTAGCTGCCCTACAGCGGGTAGGTGCGGGCGACGGCGAGCATCTCGGAGCTGTGCGAGCCGGCGACGCCGACGTCCGGTGGGCGGGGGCGGAAGCCGGGCAGCGTGTCGAGGCCGTCGCTGGCGTCCATCGCGCGCAACGCGATCCGGTCCGTCTTCGGCGTGACGGTAAGCGTGACCTCGATCCCGTCGGGCGGTGGGGCGTGGAAGACCACCCCGAATCCCCAGCGGCCGTCGCGGGTCTCCACCGGAACCGGGCGGCCGGCGACCTCGACCCGCCGCACGTCAGCGGTGTTCGTGTCGACGTGCAGGGTGGTCAGGCGTACCTGGCGCTGCGGGGTGAGCCGGAGCGTCAGTGTGCGTTCGCCTGCGGTGGTGGTGTCGGTCAGCACGTCCAACCGGGGCGCGGGTAGGTCCGCCGGCTGTGCCGGGCCGCCGAGCAACTCGTCGCCGCCGATTCCGGGGAACTCGTCGGCGACCTCGACCGGGCCGTCCACGTACTCGTCGGTCCAGGGCTGCGGATCGCTCTCGTGGCTGAGCCAGCGGGCCTGGCCGGTGCCGGCGTCCAGCGCGTACATCAGGTGGGTGGGTGCGGGGTGCGTGGCGTCGAACCGGTCGACGGCGAGGCCGATCCCGGCGAGGATCACCGCGGCCAGTGCGGCGGCCCCGGCCGGCAGGGCGCCGAGTCGGCGGGCCCGCAGCGCGATCATGCCCCGCTGGCCGCCGGCCTGTGGATGCAGCAGGTCGATCACGGGCAGCGCGGCGAGACCGAGCAGCACCGCGAAGAGCGCCGCGACGCCGCCCATCGCCATGCCCAGCGCCGGGAAGAGCAGCACGACGGTGGGGAGCAGCAGGAGCACCGCGACCGCGGCCGCGACGGTCACCGCGATCACCGGTACCGGGCCGTCGAGCCGGGTGGCCAGCGCCACCAGTCCGCCGAGCGCCCCGGCCAGGGCGGGCAGGGTCGCCAGGTACGCCCCGCCGGGCGCCAGGAAGGCGAGCAGCACGCCGAGCAGCGCCAGCCAGCCGAGTCCGCCGATCGCCAGGGCGGCTGGGCCGATCCGGCGTCGGCTCAGCGCGTACCAGGCGAACACGACGGCGGCGGCGAGCGACAGTACGGCCAGCCGGTACCAGGTCGGCCGGTACGGGTCGAGCAGTTCGGCGTAGCCCGGCCGGAGCGCGACGATCGCAGCCCAGAGCAACTGGGCGCCCAGCGGGGCCACCATGATCGGCACCAGGGCCAGGCCGAAGCCGGCGGCCAGCCGACCGGTGGTGACCCGATCCCGGCGTCGGGCCAGCCAGCCGAGCCCGACCACGCCGCTCAGCGCCAGCAGCGCCAACGGCAGCACCAGCCAGCCGGGGTAGCGGGCGAGCCCGCCGGGCACGGGGAAGTAGGTGGCGTCGTGACCGGCGCGCAGGTCGCCGAGGTCGATCCGGCCGAACTCCCGGGCGAGACCGAGGGTGTTGTCACCGTGGTGCTGGAGGCTGGCCTGGTCCATCGAGGCGGGGGTGTCCAACGGCGTGTGGTAGATCGCACCGCCATCCAGGTACGCCGAGTTCAGCCCGAGGAACCCCTCGTCGAGGAAGGCGGTGAAGTCGGTGTCGTTGGGCAACGCGCGGTACACCTCCACCGCGAACGAGGTTCCCACCGGGTGCGGTGCGGCCCGGCCGAAGACCTCGACCAGACGCGCGTTCTCCGGCGACGTCTCGAACATGATCACCGGGCCGGTTCGACCCCTTGCCTCCAGGTTGAGCACCACACCCTTGTCGGCGGTGAGCGGGTGCTCGGAGGCGAACGTCGAGGCTCCGCAGAGGCACGCCTCCTCGGCGTCGGTGAGCACGAAGACGACGTCGTTGCGGGGCGCTGGGCCGTCGGTCAGCGCACGGGCCACCTCCAGGATCGCCGCCACCCCTGCGGCGTCGTCGTTGCCGCCCGGCCCGGTCTGCACCGCGTCGTAGTGCGCGACCAGGAACACCGTGCCGGTGGGGGCGGTGCCGGGCAGCCGCGCCACCACGTTGCGGACCCGGGCCAGGGTGGCGCCGCCCGCCGCGCCGCTGAGCTGCCCGGCCTCCTCGGCGACGGTGTCCTGCACCTGCGTCTCCAACCCGAGGCCACGCAGCGCGCCTTCCAGGTAGCCGCGGACCTCCTCGTTGGCTGGGCTGCCTGCGACGTGTGGCCGCCCGGCGACCTGCGTCACGTGTGGGTACGCGCGCCCGGCGCTGAACTCGTCCGTCGGCGCGTCGGCCGGCCGGGGTGCCGGAGGACGCAGGTCGAGCAGCGCGCCCGCGCCGACGGCGACGAGCGCGACGAGTGCGGCCAGCGCGGCGAGGGGACGTCGACGCGGCCGGGTGAGGGCGCGGTCGGCGGCGGGGGTGGGGGGTGCGCCCACGGGTGGCTCCTTGCGAGGGGGGTCCTGGGGTGGACATCATCCTCCATGCCACCTGAGGGTGCCCCGTCGTGTTGTGTGCGAACGTTGTCTAATACAGGATCAGCAGGGCACTCGGAAGGAGCCCGACATCACCAGCGATCAGCCGCCAATCGCGGCGGTGACCCGGCCGGCCCGGGGGACCGGGATGACCGGTCCCTCCGTCGTGTCGTGGCCGTACCCGCAGGGAGGGCTGGGTGGCAACCCGAACCTGCCACCCGGGGAGCGGCTGAGCGTGCTGCTGGTGGAGGACGACGAGGGTGACGCCTTCCTGGTCGGCGAGTTGCTGGCCGAGACGAACTCCGGAATCGACCTGCTGGTGGCGACCAGCCTGAGCGAGGCCCGCCAACGGATCGCGGGGGTCGACTGCGTACTGCTCGACCTGGGGCTGCCCGACGCGCAGGGGCTGGACGGGCTGCGGCAGGTGCTGGAGATGTCCGGCAGCGCGGCCGTCTGCGTGCTCACCGGTCGAACCGACGAGCACCTGGGCATCGTGGCGGTTGCCGAGGGGGCTCAGGACTACCTGGTCAAGGGCCAGGTAGACGGGGTGCTGCTGACCCGGGCACTGCGCTACGCGGTGGAGCGCAAACGGGCCGACGAGAACGCCCGCCGGCTGCGTGAGGTGGAGCTGCGCCAGGCCGAGTCGGCCCGGTTGGAGCGCGGCCTGCTGCCCCAGCCGCTGATGTCGACCGATCAGATCGCCGTACACACCTTCTACCGGCCCGGCCGGCACGCCGCACTGATCGGCGGGGACTTCTACGACGTGGTGCAGACCCGTCCCGACCGGGTGGATCTGATCATCGGCGATGTCTGTGGGCACGGCGTGGACGAGGCGGCCCTCGGCGTCGAGCTGCGGGTGGCCTGGCGGGCGCTGATCCTCGCCGGGGTACCGGACGACGAGGTGCTCCCCGCGCTGGAACAGGTGCTGATGAGCGAGCGTCGGCTTCAGGAGATCTTCGCGACCGTGGCGACGGCCCGGCTGGACCTCAATGCCGGCCGGGCGACGGTGCGGCTGGCCGGCCACCCGCCACCGGTGCTGCTCGCCGGTGGGCGGGTGACTCCGGTGCCTGCCCCGGGTGGTCTGCTGCTCGGCGTACGGCCGCGCCGGCCCGTCGCCTTCGACCTGAAGTTCGACACCGAGGACTGGTCTCTGCTGATGTACACCGATGGTCTGATCGAGGGCCGGGTGGGCGCGGGCGACGAACGTCTCGACGTGCCCGGCCTGACCCGCCTGCTGACCGAGCCGGCCAGTCGGGCGGTTGCGCTGCCCGATCTGCCGGCCTGGCTGGTCGGGCGGGCCGAGCAGCTCAACGACGGCCCGTTCGCCGACGATGTGGCGATGCTGCTGGTCACGCGGGGTGGTGGCCGGTGACGGCCACGGGTGCCGGCTGGAGCCTGCGCGGTCGGCTGGCCCTGCTCGTCGCCGTCGTCGGGTTGCTGTTGCTCGGGGTGGCCGTCGCGGAGGCGGTGGTCGCCACCCGTAGCCGGGCGCACATCGACGCGGTGCTCAACGAGACAGGTCCGTTGCGGGCCCAGTCCCAGGAACTGCTCGCGGTCCTGGTCGACCAGGAGACCGCGATCCGGGGGTACGCGCTGACCGGCGAGCGGGAGGATCTCGCCCCGTTCGACACCGGCCGGCAGCGGGAGCAGGAGCTGGCCGCCTCGATGGACCGGCTGTTGGCCAGCTACCCGGAGCTGCGTGACGAGTTCGGCACGGTGCAGCAGCGGGCGGAGCAGTGGCGGCAGGCGGTTGCCCTGCCGGTCATCGCCGCCATCGAGACCGGTGGCGCCACCGCCGGCCAGCAGTTGCTCACCGACCAGTCGCGGCAGCAGTTCGACCAGATCCGGGTCGCCGTCGACGTGTTGCAGAACGGCATCCTCGAGGTTCGCGACGAGGCCGCGGCGAACGTACGCAGCACGAGCAACCTGCTGGTGCTGCTGCTGGTCATCGCGGCGCTCGTGGTGCTGGTCACCGGGGTGGTGCTGCTCACCTCGCTGGAGCGGATGGTGATCCGTCCGCTGACCAGCCTGGCCGGGCAGGTTCGGGAGGTCGCCGTCGGCGACTACGGCCACCGCATCACCGGCACCGGTCCGCCGGAGTTCCAGCGCCTCGGCGAGGACGTGGACGCCATGCGCCAGAAGATCGCCGCGGACCTGGCCGAGGTGCGTGAGGCCCGGGAGCGCATCGAGTGGGTCAACACCCAGTTGCAGAAGCAGGCCGAGGAGCTGACCCGGTCCAACCGTGACCTGGAGCAGTTCGCCTACGTCGCCTCGCACGACCTGCAGGAGCCGTTGCGCAAGGTGGCGAGTTTCTGCCAGCTGCTCCAGCGGCGTTATGCCGGGCGGCTCGACGAGCGGGCCGACCAGTACATCGCCTTCGCGGTGGACGGCGCGCAGCGGATGCAGCGGCTGATCAACGACCTGCTGGCCTTCTCCCGGATCGGCCGGCTCACCACGGGCTTCACCGATGTCGACCTGAACCGCCTGATGGCCGAGGTGGCGGCACAGACCGAGCCGGCCCGGCAGTACGCCGACGCCGAGCTGACCTGGGGCGAGCTGCCGGTGATCCGCGGCGAGGAGCCGCTGCTGACCAACCTGCTGGTCAACCTGGTCAGCAACTCCGTGAAGTTCCGTCGGGCGGATGTTCCGCCGAAGGTGCACGTCTCGGCCCGGCTGATCGGCGAGGATTGGGAGATCACCTGCCAGGACAACGGCATCGGGATCGAGCCGGAGTTCGCCGACAAGATCTTCGTCATCTTCCAGCGACTGCACGCCAAGGACGCGTACCCGGGTACCGGAATCGGGCTGGCGATCGTCAAGAAGATCGTGGAGTACCACGGCGGTCGGGTCTGGGTGGACACCGACGTGCCCGAGGGGACGGCGATCCGTTTCACCCTGCCCGCGCTGCCCGCCGACACGGAGGCTGCGCAGAGCGCCACCGGCGCGGACGGGTCCGCGGCGGACGGGGAGGCTGCGGACGGGTCCGCTCCGGCGACTGTGGGGACGGACGCGGCGGCAGGCCGGGCCGATGACGAGGTCCCGGTGGGTGACGGTACCGTCGGCGCCGAGGCCGGCGGCGACTCGCAACGCCCCTCGGCCGTCGCTGGCCTGCCACAGGCCGGCGGTGGGACAGGTGGCATGAAGGAGGCGGTGGGATGACCGCGCCGGCGGACGGTAACAGCCCGATCGAGGTGCTTCTGGTCGAGGACGACCCGGGCGACGTGTTGATGACCCAGGAAGCGTTCGAGGAGCACAAGCTGCGCAACCGGCTCAACGTCGTGTCCGACGGTGCCGAGGCGCTTGCCTACCTGCGCCGCGAGGGCCAGTACGCGGACGCGGAGCTGCCGGACCTGATCCTGCTCGACCTGAACCTGCCCCGGCGGGACGGTCGGGAGGTGCTGGAGGAGATCAAGAAGGACGAGCAGCTCCGCCGGATCCCGGTGGTGGTGCTTACCACCTCCCAGGCCGACGAGGACATCCTGCGCAGCTACCAGCTGCATGCGAACGCGTACGTGACCAAGCCGGTCGACTTCGAGCAGTTCATCGCGGTGGTCCGGCAGATCGACGAGTTCTTCGTCAGCGTGGTGAAGCTGCCGCCGCGTGGTTGACACCCTGCTCGACGACGTCGGCGGGCTGCTGCGGGAGACTGCCGACCGCGTCGTGCTGCCCTTGTTCCGCCATCTCGACGCCGCCGACGTGAGCGAGAAGGCCCCCGGTGAGCTTGTCACGGTCGCCGACCGGCGGGCCGAGGAAATGATCAGCGCCCGGTTGCTCCGGCTGCGCCCCGGCTCGGTGGTGGTCGGCGAGGAGGCGGTGGCCGACGATCCCGACCTGCTGCGTCACCTGCGTGCCTCGGGGGACGTCTGGCTGGTCGACCCGGTCGACGGCACTGCGAACTTCGCAGCGGGCCGCCGCCCGTTCGCCTTGATGGTCTCCCTGCTCACCGATGGCGAGCCGGTGGCCGCCTGGGTGTTCGACCCGTTGGCCGACGCGCTGGCGACCGGCCGTAACGGCGAGGGCACGTACCTGGACGGTCGGCCGTTGCACCTGCCCGACGGGGCACCGCCAACGGGTGAGCTGCGGGGCACCGCGATGACGAAGTTCCTGCCGGGGCCTTCCCGACGCACGGTGGAGGCGGGCGGTGCGCGGCTCGGCGAGCTGCTACCGGGGCAGCATTGCGCCGGTCGCGAGTATCTCGACGTGCTCACCGGCCAGCAGCAGTTCGTGCTGTTCTGGCGGACCCTGCCCTGGGACCACGGCCCAGGCACCCTGCTGGTGCGGGCCGCAGGCGGAGTCGCCCGCCGGCTCGACGGCACGGACTACCACCCCGCCGACACCGAACACGGCCTACTGGTAGCCGCCAACCAGGAGGTCTGGACCAAAGTCCACACCACCCTCCTCCCCACCTGATCCCCTGCGCCCACCCGTGTTGATCATGAGGTTGACGGCGAGTTCGATCCGAAAGTGCCGCCAACCTCATGATCAACACGGGGTAGGGGTGCGGAGGGTGAGGGGGTGGTTGCGGGGGGTTGGGATTGGACGGGTTCAAGGGTCGGCGGGCTGGTCGGGAGGGATGGTTCCGGTATCCTGACCGGCGGCCTACCGCCAGCAGGCCGCCGACCGGCGCCGGCGGGGGCCGCCGCCGCGCAGTGGAACTCATCGGGGGCCGGCGGCCGACGAAAGGATGCTTTCGTGCGCAGGTCCATGCCCGTCCGGCGGTACGCCCACCGGCCGCTGATCGCCCTGCTCGCCGCCGTGGCGCTGCTGCTCGGGGTGGGTGCAGTGCCGGCGTACGCCGAGCCCAACGAGGGTGGCAGCAAGAAGCTGCGGGACGCCCTGGAAGCCACCGCCAAGGCGCACATCGACGCCAAGCGCAAGCTGGACGGCTCCAAGAAGCGGCAGAAGCAGATGGCCAAGGAGTTGTCCGCGATGGAGGGCCGGCTCAACGAGCTGACCGCCATGGTCGGCGAGGTGGCCGCACAGTCCTACCGGGTCGGGCGGCTCAGCCCGGCAGCCGTACTGCTGGACAGCGCGACGCCGGAGGCGTTCGTGCAGCGCGCCGCCAACCTCGACATGATGGCCCAGCGGGACAGCCGCCGGATCCGGGAGCTGACCGAGGCGCGTGAGCAGGCCCGGCAGGCCAAGCTGGCGATCAACGCCGAGGTGCGCGAGCAGACCAAGCAGTTGGCCGTGATGGCGAAGAAGAAGAAGGAGGCCGAGGCGGCCCTGGCCGCGGTCAGCTCAGGTAGCGGCGGCGGGTTCAGCGGTGGCAGTTCCACCTCGGCGAAGCCGGCACCGCGTAACTCCGACGGTTCCTGGCCCGGCGAGTCGTGCTCGGTGGACGACCCGACCACCTCGGGCTGCATCACGCCCCGCACGCTGCACGCGCTGAAGCAGACCCAGGCCGCCGGATACAAGCGGCACGTCTCCTGCTACCGCAGCGGCGGCTCCGGCGAGCACCCCAAGGGTCGGGCCTGCGACTTCTCCGCCGCCACGAACGGCTTCGAGGACCGCACGGCTACCGGTGGCGACAAGTCGTACGGTGACAGCCTGGCCTCCTGGCACGTCCGCAACGCCGACCGGCTCGGCGTGCTCTACGTCATCTGGTACCGCCAGATCTGGCACCCGGGCACCGGTTGGCGGGCGTACAGCGGTAGCGGCAGCCCGGCCGCCGACCACACGAACCACGTTCATCTCTCGATGTACTGACCCGCCGGCCCGGGGCCGCTGCGTACCATCGCCACGATGAACTCTCCATCGCCTGAGGTGGCGGCCCCATCCGTGCCGTCCTCGCCGGAGGTGCCCCGGGCCCTGCCCAACGGGCTCGCCGCGTTCCTGGTCTTCTACTCCAGTGGTGCCGTCCTGGTCCTGGAGACCGCCGCGCTGCGCCTGGTCGGGCCGTACGTCGGGGTCACCCTCCAGGTGACCAGTTCGGTCATCGGCATCGCGTTGGCGGCGATCGCGTACGGGGCGTGGGCGGGTGGCTGGCTGGCCGACCGGCGCAACCCGCGTACGCTGCTGGCCCCGGCGCTGGTGCTCTCCGGCATCGCCACCGCGATCACCCTGCCGGCGGTGCGGTACGCCGGTGAGGTGCTGCGGGGCGGTGCGGCAAGCGCGGTTCTGCTGCTTGTCGCGGTCGCCGTGTTCGCGCCCGCGATGCTGCTCTCGGCGGTCAGCCCACTGGTGATCAAACTCCAGCTCGCCGACCTGCGCCGCACCGGCCAGGTCGTCGGCCGGCTCTCCGGCATCGGCACCCTCGGCGCCGTCACGGCCACCCTGGTCACCGGCTTCGTGCTGGTGGCGGCCCTGCCCAGCACCGTCATCCTGTTCGGGCTGGCCGCCTCCCTGGGCATCACCGGTATCGCGCTGGGGGTGTACCTGCACCGGCAGGACCGGGCCGCCCTTCCCGGGCCGGCCCGGGTCAAGGCCGCCCTGGCGGTGCTCGGCCTGGCCGGGGCCGGGCTGACCATGGTCGCCCCGAACCCGTGCGACGTCGAGACGGCGTACCACTGTGCCCGGGTACAGGCCGACCCGGGTCGGTCCAGCGGGCGGACGCTGCTGCTCAACTCGGCCCAGCACTCGTACGTGGACCTGAACGACCCGACCCACCTGGAGTACGCGTACACCCGGTGGATCGGCGCGGTGGCCGACGTGCTCGCCCCGTCGGGCCAGCGGCTCGACTCGCTGCACCTGGGCGGGGGCGGGTTCACCGTGCCGCGTTACCTGACCGCCACCCGGCCCGGCACCGACAACCTGGTGTTCGAGATCGACGGCGGGCTCGTCGAGCTGGGGGAGCGGCGACTCGGCGTACGCCAGGGACCGGACCTGCGGGCGGTGGTGGGCGACGCCCGGATGCTGGTGGCCGACGAGGCGACCGACAGCCGCGACTTCGTGGTGGGCGACGCCTTCGGGCACCTGGTGGTGCCCTGGCACCTGGCCACCCGGGAGATGGCCGCCGAGATCCGCCGGGTGACCCGCCCAGCTGGCGTGTACGTGCAGAATGTCATCGACTACCCGCCGCTGCGGTTCATCCGCAGTGAGGTGGCCACCGTCGCTGCCGAGTTCGGGCATGTCGCGCTGATCGCCCCGCCCGAGGCGCTGGCCGGCGAGCGGGGTGCGAACTTCCTCATCATGGCCTCCGACGCGCCACTGCCACTGGCCGCGGTACGGGCCCGGCTCGACGACGCCAACGAGCCGGCCAGTCTGCTCAGCGGCGGTGACCTGACGGACTTCGTCGGCGACGCGCTGGTGCTCACCGACGACTACGCTCCGGTGGACCAACTGCTCGCCACCGCCTGATCGGGTGACATCCGTGACCGAATCAGACCAGAAAGGTGTAGGCGGCCTCACGTCGGGCAACAACGCCGACCATGGGTGGTGCGGTGAGCAGAGGCGCGCAACTGCTCGGTGAGCGGTACCGGCTCATCGAACAGCTCGGCGCGGGCGGCATGTCGGTGGTCTGGCGCGGCTACGACGAGGTGCTCGGCCGGCAGGTGGCGGTCAAGGTGCTCGCGTCCCGGCTGGCCAGCGACCGCGCGTTTCGGCACCGGATCCGGATCGAGGCCCAGGCCGCCGCCCGGCTCTGCCACCCCAACATCACAAACGTGTACGACTACGGCGAGTCCGTGCAGGTCGGGTTGACCGTGCCGTACGTGGTGATGGAACTGATCGACGGCGGTCCGCTGACCGCGAGGTTGGCCCGGGACGGACGCCTGCCGTGGCGGGAGGCGGTGGCGGTGGCGGCCGAGGTCGCCTCCGCGCTGGCCACCGCGCACGCCCGGGGCGTGGTGCACCGCGACGTGACCCCCGGCAACGTGATGCTCACCGCGACCGGGGTGAAGGTGGTCGACTTCGGCATCTCCGCGCTGGTCGGTGAGAGCGAGAAGGGGCCCGACGGCAACCTGCTCGGCACCCCGGCGTATCTCGCGCCGGAACGGCTCGACAACGGCCAGGTCAGCCCGGCCACCGACGTGTACGCGGTCGGGCTGCTGCTGTACCGGATGCTCACCGGTCGGCTGCCCTGGCAGGCCGACACCACCACCCAGATGCTGCGCGCCCACATGTACCGCGAGCCGGAGCCGATGCCCGACGTGCCGGGCCTGCCCGGTGCCGTCGCCGACCTCGTGCAGCGCTGCCTGGCGAAGCGGCCGGCGGATCGTCCGGCCACCGCAGAGCTGGCCCGGGTCCTCGCGGAGGCGGCCGGCAAGGTGCCGACGGTGCCGGTGGGCACCGGCGTGGGTGACATCGGTCCGTCGTCGCTGGCCGACGCCGGTACCACGATCCTGCCCTGGTCCGCGGCGACCGACGCGCTGCCCCTGGCCGGCCTGCGCACCCGGCGCCGGCTGAACCGCAGGCGCCGGATCGAGGCGGTGACGGCCGCCGCCGGGCTGATGGCCGTCACGGCGGCGGTCTGGGGGGTCACGTCGCACAGCTCCGCCAGCGGTGGAATCGATCAGCCGACCCAGGCACGCATCGGCGGCGAACAGGAGATTCCCTGCCAGGTGACGTACGCGCTGCGCAAGGATTCCGGCAAGGACTTCACCGCGGAACTGAGCCTGACCAACACCGGCGATCGTGAACTGCGCGACTGGACCATGAGCTTCGCGTTCCCCGGCGAGCAGCAGGTGACCGACGCGACACCGGTGCCGGTGCGGCAACAGGGCCGGTCGGTGGCGGTGCAACCGGTCCCGCAGCGGCCGGCGCTGGCACCGGGTGCCACCGAGAAGGTGAACCTGACCGGGCGGTACTCCGGGACGAACCCGCTGCCGGTGGAGTTCCGGATCGGCACGGCGGTGTGCGGGGTTCAGGTCTCCGGGGTCGCTGGCACCGCGCCCACCACCAAACCGGCACCCACCAAGTCGGCCACGGCCAAGACGGTGAAGGCGACGGCCGGCAAGGCCGGGTCCGGTGACTCGAAACCCAAGGCGAAGAAGCCCAAGGCCGAGAAGGCCAAGCCGGACGACGGCAAGGCGAAGGGCAAGGGTGGAGGGAAGCCGCAGCCGGACAAGCCTGGCAAGGGCTCCAGCCGGTGAGTTGAGCGGTCAGGACAGCGCGGCGAAACGCTGGATCTGTTCGATGGTTCCCTCCACGATGAGGATGGTGTCCTCGGTGAGGTCCAGGACGTGCGAGGCGTACCGGTACCGGTTCTCGCCCGGCCGCTTCACCCCGATCACCCGTACGCCGTAGCGGTCCAGCAGTTGAATCTCGCTGGTCGGGCGACCGGCGAGCGACCGCGGAACGCGGACCCGTGCCACTGCGAAGGCCTCATCGAACTCCACGAAGTCGAGCGTCCGGCTGATGATCAAATGGGCGAGCCGCTCGCCGGTCTCCGCCTCGGGAAAGATCACGCGGTGCGCGCCGACCGAGGAGAGGATCTTCGCGTGCTGCCCCGATGTCGCCCGGGCCCAGATCTGCGGAATGCCCAATTCCACAAGCGCGAGCACGGTGAGCACGCTGGCCTCGACGGAGGCGCCGATGGCCACCACCACCCGGGGCAGGTCGGTCAGGCCGAGCTGGCGCAGCGCGCCCTCGTCGGTGGCGTCGGCCTGCGCCACCTGGTCGAGCATCGACGACCACTTCTGCACCTGCTGAGCGTCCCGGTCGATGGCCAGCACCTCGCGGCCGAGGGCGGAGAGCGATTCGGCCAGATGGCTGCCGAACCGGCCGAGGCCGATCACGGCGATGCCGCCCGGGTCCGATTTCCTATCCGACAATGGGTTGCTCCTCTGGGTATCGGTACAGCCGACGTCGGGTGTTCAGCGCGATCGCCGAGCCGAAGGTGAGCGGCCCGACCCGGCCGACGTACATGAGCACGGTCAGCAGGAACTGGCCACCGTCGGACAGGGAGGACAGGACGCCCACCGAGAGCCCGGTGGTGCTGAACGCCGACGTGACCTCGAACAACGCGGCGTAGAACGGAAGCTTGTCGGTCATCGCGATCAGCGTGGCGGTCCCGCCGGCCACGATCGCGACGCTGAGCAGCGCGACGGTGAGGGCCTGCCGCTGACTGGCGGTGGCGATCCGACGGTGACCGACCGTGACGTCCGGCTCGCCGCGGACCTCCGCCCAGATGACGAAGGCGAGCAGGAAGAAGGTGGAGACCTTGATCCCACCGGCGGTGCTGGCGCTGCCGCCGCCAATGAACATCAGCCCGATCAGCAGGACGTGGCTCTCCTCGCGGAGCAGGCCGGTCGGCACCACCTCGAAGCCGCCGGTGCGGGCCAACGCGATCTGCGTGAACGCGGCCACCACCTTGCCGGGTACGTCGTACTGGCCGACGGTCCACGGGTTGGCCCACTCGGCGGACAGGAACGCGACCGCACCGAACACGACAAGCGCCGCGCTGCCCCAGATGGTCAGCTTGGTGGCGACCGCCCAGCGCGCCGGCTGCCGCCACTCGCGGACCGCTTCGAACAGGGCCGGGAAGCCGAGACCGCCGACGATCGCGCCGAGGGCCAACGGCAGGCTGATCCACGGGTCACGGGAGAAGGCCAACAGCCCGTCGGGGTAGAGCGAGAATCCGCAGTTGTTGAAGGCCTGGATGGAGTGGAACGCGGCGGACCAGAGGGACTGCCGGAATGGCTGGTCGTAGCCCAGCCAGAGCCGCCCGGTGACGACGACGGTCATCGCCAGCTCGCAGGCGAAGACCGTGGTGGCGATGCGCAGCAGCAGTCGGCGTACGTCGCCGATCCCGTACTCCGCGGTCTCGGCCCGCAACAGCAGCCGGTTGTGCAGCCCGAGCCGCCGGGACACGGTGAGGATCACCAGCGCGGCACCGGTCAGGATGCCGAGCCCACCCAACTGGGTGAGCACGGTGATGAGCGCCAGCCCGGAGCCGGACCAGTAGTTCGGGGTGTCGGTGACGGTAAGGCCGGTCACCGAGATGGCCGACGTGGCGGTGAACAGCGCGGTCATGAACGAGGTGTGCTGGTACTCGATGGTCATCGGCCGCAGCATCAACAGGCCGGTGCCGATCAGGATCGCCACCAGGAAGACCAGCGGCACGAGCCGCACCGGGTGACGAAGAAACCGACGCACCAGACAATCTTCCGATTCTGCGCGCGGTTCCGGGCCTGAACCGACATCCCGACGCCCCGCACCCCGGGCCCGCCCTTGCTCTGCCCCGTCCCGGTCTAGCCGGCAACTTCGGGGATACTGCGGCCTCGGGCGCTGGCGACCCTGGCCGACCAGATCACCGACGCCCGGGTCGCGGAGGCCGGCGTGCCGATGACCGTGGCCGGCCTGTATCCGTCACTGCACCTCAACCTCGGTGACTGCTACCGCAGACTGGGTGATCTCGACCTGGCCCGCGCCCACCTCCACCGCGCGGAGGCGGGGATGGCCGAGCTCGCTGACGACGACTACGGCCGGTTGATCAAGAGTGGCCTGGACCGACTGGCCGAGCAGCTGACCGCCGGGTAGGAAACAGGCCGCCGTCCCACGAGACACCGCAACCTGTGCCTTCGGCTGGCCCGGACGCCCCGACATGCCGCAACTCGTCGTCGCCGGAGAGCGTTCGCGAGTGGGCGGCGGACCGTGGCGGGGGGCGACACATGACGGCCGCGAACCGTGGCAGCGGGCGACCGCCGTTGTGCTGGGCCGGTGCGCCCGGGCTCCGGGCTTGTAAGTGCCGGCCACCTCGGCCCGGTTACTTGTGTGTTTCGACCACATGGCCCGTGGGTGACGTCACTTCTAGCGTGAGCCGACACATAAGGTTCCTCCCTCTGAGTCCTCACGTGGAGTCGCAATGACGGTCCGGACGACACGGCGGGTGTTCATCTCCGCCGCCACGATGATGGCCGCGGCGATCGCCGCCACGGCCTGTGGCAGCCCTCAGGACACCGCCAACGGCGGCGGCGACAGCGCCGCCCCGGTGAAGGTTGGTCTGGTCTACTCCCAGTCGGGAGCGCTGGCCAGTTACGGAAAGCAGTACATCGAGGGGTTCAGGGCCGGCCTGGACTTCGCCACCGACGGCACCAAC
Organism: Micromonospora sediminimaris; assembly: GCF_016863575.1. Classification (NCBI taxonomy): domain Bacteria; kingdom Bacillati; phylum Actinomycetota; class Actinomycetes; order Micromonosporales; family Micromonosporaceae; genus Micromonospora; species Micromonospora sediminimaris. Next base: position 128,310 of record NZ_BOPD01000008.1, on the reverse strand, counting down.
AAGGTCGGCGACCGCACGATCGAGATCACCGAGGTCGACGACGCCGGTGATCCGGCGAAGGCGGTCTCCGCGGCCAAGGATCTGATCGGCAAGGGCAACAAGATCATCGCTGGTTCGACGGCCTCGGGCGTGGCGCTCCAGGTCGCCCCGATCGCCGCGCAGAACAAGGTGCTGTTCATCTCCGGCCCGGCCGCCACCGACGCGGTGACCGGCGCGAACAAGTACACGTTCCGCTCCGGCCGGCAGTCGTACCAGGACGTGGTGACCGCGAAGTCGTTCATCGGCGACCCGGCCGGCAAGAAGGTGGTGGTTTTCGCCCAGGACGGCGCCTTCGGCGACGCCAACGAGGCCGCGGTCAAGGCCGTCATCGGTGGAGCCGGCGCGAGCGTCAGCGCCGTCCGGGCGCCGGCCAGCGCGACCGAGTTCACCCCGTTCGCCAGCCAGATCAAGTCCGCCAAGCCGGACCTGCTCTTCGTGGCCTGGGCCGGTACCACCGCCCCGGCCATGTGGCAGACCCTGGACCAGCAGGGCGTGCTCACCTCCACCACGGTCGTCACGGGCCTGGACATCCGCACCTCCTGGCCGACCTTCGGTGCCGCCGGCAGCAAGATCTCCTTCCTGTCGCACTACTTCGACGGGGCCAGCGACACCGAGGCGGCCAAGGCCGCGAAGGCGAAGGTCCCCGGCGGCACGCTCGACCTGTTCCACCCGGACGGGTTCGCCGCCGCGCAGATGGTGGTCCGCGCCGTGACCGAGGGTGGCGACGACGTCGAGAAGATGGTCACCGCGCTGGAGGGCTGGAGCTTCGAGAGCGTCAAGGGCAGCATGACCATCCGTGCCGAGGACCACGCGCTGCTCCAGCCGATGTACCAGGCGAGCCTGACCGGAAGCGGCGACACGTTCACCGCGACCGCTCAGAAGGCGCTCACCGGTGACGAGACCGCGCCGCCGGTCCAGGCAATGAAGGGCTGACGCGAGATGCTCGCCACCCGCGGTCTGACCTGGCGGATCGGTGAGGTCTCCATCGTCGACTCCGTCTATCTGGACCTGGCACCCGGGGAGTTCCTCGGCGTGATCGGTCCCAACGGCGCCGGCAAGACCTCACTGTTCAACCTGATCACCGGCCTGCGCCGAGCCACCGAAGGCCGGGTGACCCTGGACGGGCAGGACATCTCCGCCCTGCCGCCGTACCGGCGGGCCCGGCTGGGCCTGGGCCGTACGTTCCAGGCGTCCTCGGTGTTCGGTTCGTTGAGCGTGCGGGAGAACGTCCGGCTCGCCGTGCAGGCACACCGCGGGGGTTCGCTGAAGCTGTGGCGGCGGGCGGCGGCCGACCGGGAGGTCGCCGCCGCCGCCGACGCGGCGCTCGACCGGGTCGGCCTGGCCCACCGGGGTACGGCGTTGGCCGGCACCCTCGCCCACGGCGAGAAGCGGAAGCTGGAGATCGCCCTGCTGCTGGCCGGCGAGCCACGGGTGATGCTGCTCGACGAGCCGATGGCCGGGGTCAGCGCCGAGGACGTGCCGGAACTGGTCCAGGTGATCCGTGCGTTGACCGGGGACAGCGGTCGAGCGGTGCTGATGGTGGAGCACCACATGGACGTGATCCTCGAACTGGCCGACCGGATCGCCGTGATGCACCACGGCGCGTTGCTGGCGTGCGACACGCCGGAGACAGTGATGGCCAACCCGACCGTACAAGAGGCCTACCTCGGGGAGTCGCTGTGAGCGAACCCGTATTGACCGTGGAGGATCTGTCGGTCCGGATCGCCGGGCTGCACATCCTCCAGGGAGTGTCGTTCACGGTCGCGCCGACCGGGGTCACCGTGCTGCTCGGCCGCAACGGGGTCGGCAAGACCACCACGCTGCGCGCCGTCGTCGGGCTGACTCCGCGCAGCGGCGAGGTACGCGGCACGGTCCGGATGGGCGCCCGGAGCCTGCTTTCCCAGCGGACCCACCGCCTGGTCCGCGATGGGCTCGGCTACGTGCCCGAGGACCGCTGCGTCTTCGCCGGACTCACCGTCGCGGAGAACCTGCGGCTCGCCGAGCGGCGCGGCACCACCGCAGCGTACGACCGGGTGTTCGCACTCTTTCCCGAGCTGGACCGGCGTTCCCGGCAGCGGGCCGGATCGCTCTCCGGCGGGCAGCAGCAGATGCTCGCCATCGGCCGGGTGCTGCTCAACGACAACCGGCTGCTGCTGGTCGACGAGCCGACCAAGGGGTTGGCGCCGAAGGTGGTGACCGAGGTGGCCGAGGTGCTGGAACGGGTCGCGGAGTCCGTGCCGGTGCTGCTGGTCGAGCAGAACCTGGCGGTGGTCCGGCGGCTGGCCCGCGACGCGGTGGTGCTCGCCGCCGGACGGGTCGCCTGGGCCGGCGACGCCCAGGAGTTGCTGTTGGAAACCGCGCTGACCCGGTCCCTGCTCGGCGTCGGCTCGGTAGAGGGCCACCAGCCCGCCAGCCAGCCGGCCGCCGCCGCGTCGGCCCCGGAGGACGGCAACTGATGGACGCGATCATTCTGCTGACGCTTACCGGGCTCGGCCTGGCCGCCCTCTACTTCCTGGTCGCCTCCGGGCTGTCGCTGGTCTTCGGCCTGGCCGACGTGCTCAACTTCGCGCACGGGCTGTTCCTCGGCGTCGGCGCGTACGCCACCTGGTGGGCGGCGGGGAACCTGCCCGGCGCCGGCCCCGACGGCCTCGGTTTCGTGGTCGCGGTCGCCTTCGGGGTGGCCGCCGGCACGCTGATGGCGGTGCTTGTCGAGCTGGTGCTGATCCGGCCGCTCTACTCGCGCACCATCGAGCAGGTGCTGGTCACCGTCGGCCTCTCGCTGGCCGGCGTGGCGTTGTTGCAGGCCACCTGGGGCGCCGACGCCCGACCCTTCCCCCGTCCGGCATGGACCCGCGAGGTGACCTCGATCTTCGGCGCGCAGGTGCCCAACGGAGGTCTCCTGCTGATCGTCGCTGCGGCGCTGGTGCTCGGCGCGATCCTCGCCTTCCTCCGCTGGACCCGCTACGGCCTGATCATCCGGGCCGGCGTGGAGAACCGGGAGATGGTGACCGCGCTGGGCATCGACGTACGCAAGGCGTTCACCCTGGTCTTCGCCATCGGCGGGGCGGCGGCAGCGTTGGCCGGGGCGCTGGGCAGCGTCTACTTCGGCACCGTCTCGCCGCAGCAGGGCGGCTCGCTGCTGATCTTCGCGTTCATCGTGGTGGTCATCGGCGGCATGGGCTCGGTGGTCGGGTCCGCGTACGCGGCGGTCGCGGTCGGGCTGCTGCAACAGTTCGTCAACTACTACGGCACCTCCGGACTGGGTGACATCTGCGTGGTGGCGTTGCTGGCCGTGGTGCTGCTGCTGCGTCCGCAGGGCATCGCCGGGAAGGCGGTTACGGCATGACCGAGGTCAAGAGCCCCGAGGTTTCGGCACCACCGGCGGCGGTGCCCGACGAGTTGACCGAGCAACCAGGCCGCTGGGGCCGGCTCCGCCCGTTCCTGCCGCTGGTCGCGCTGGTGGTGGCGCTGATCCTGCCGTACTCGACGCTGCACCTGCCGGGCATCTTCGAGGGCGCGCTGAACTCGCCGGGCACCCTGCAACTGCTCGCCGTGTGTCTGGTCTTCGGCGGTCTGGCGGCCGGTTACGACCTGCTTTTCGGGCGCACCGGAATGCTCTCCTTCGGCCACGCCCTCTACTTCGCCGCCGGCGTCTACGGCACCGACATCCTGATCACCCGGGCCGGGCTGCCGCTGTGGCAGGCCGCACCGCTGGCCATCGTGGGCGGAACCATCCTCGCCGGGCTGCTCGGTGCCGTGGCGCTGCGTACGGTCGGCATCGCCTTCGCCATGGTGACGCTGGCGTTCGCGCAGGTCGGGGCGATCCTGGTGGCCCGGGACTTCGGTGGCCTCACCGGTGGTGAGGAGGGGCTGCCGCTTGACGTCGCCGGGCTGCCGGACGGGCTGGTCGGGGTCACCAACACGGTAAACCTGTACTGGTTGGCGCTGGCGTATCTCGTGGTGGTGGTCTTCGTGGTGCACCGGGTCAGTGGCTCGCCGACCGGGCGGGTGCTGGCCGGGTTGCGCGACGACGAGCGCCGCATCGGCGTGCTCGGGCTGGATCCGTACCGCTTCAAGCTGGTCGCCTTCACGCTGGCCGGCGGCTTGGCGGCGGCCGGCGGGGCGGTCTACTGCCTGATCGTCGGCGGTGCCTCGCCGCACATCACCAGCAGCGAGCTGACCCTGTCGCTGCTGGTGATGGTGGTCCTCGGCGGGCCGGGTACCCGGTGGGGCCCGGTGCTGGGCGGCATCCTCTACATGTACCTGGACCACCGACTGGTGTCGTTCGGCACCTCCGACGCGGTGAACGCGTTGCCGGCGTTCCTCAGCCGGCCGCTGTCCCAGCCGCTGTTCGTGCTCGGCACGGTCTTCATCCTGGCCGTCTACTTCTTCCCCGGTGGCCTGGCCAGCCTCGCTCCTCGCCTGGCCCTGCTCCGTGACTCCCTGCGTCCCGGCTCCCGCCAGCGAGGTTGATTACGAGGTCGGCGGGACGGCACGGACGGCGTGCCGTCCCGCCGCGCTAGCCTCATGATCGGTGGCCGGACCGTGCTTCGGTCCGGCCAGCCGGGCATCCGGCTGGTCACCGTCGCGCTGCGGCACGGCGGTGGCGGGTCCGGCCGGGCGCGTGCGGGAAAAGCAGCGACGGGGAGGACGGCATGAGCGAGCGGTTGGCCGTGGTCAGTGGCGGCGGTACGGGGATCGGGGCGGCGGTGGCACGGTCGCTCGTCCTGGACGGGTGCTCGGTGCTGGTTCTGGGCCGGCGCGCGGAGGTGCTCAGTGCGACGGTCGAGCGGATCGGCGCCGAATGTGGCCGTCCCGAGGCGATCCGTGCCGTGACGGCGGACCTCACCGACCCGGACCAGGCGGCGAAGGTGGTCGAGGCGGTGGGTGGTCGGCCGGTCGACGTGCTTGTCAACAACGCCGGCGGCTACCACAGCGCGGAAAGTGACACGCTTGCCGGGATCGCCGCGAACTGGCGGGCGACCCTGGACACCAACGTGCTCACCGCGGTGCTGCTCACCGAGGCGCTGCGGCCGGCACTGCGCCGGCCCGGCGGTCGGGTGATCCTGATCAGCTCCATCGCCGCACAGCGCGGTGGCGGTGACGCGTACTCGGCGGCGAAGGCGGCGCTGCACGGCTGGGCGTACAGCCTCGCGGCCCAACTCGGGCCGGATCAGATCACGGTCAACGTGGTCAGCCCGGGCTACGTCGCGGAGACCGAGTTCTTCGACGGCCGGATGACCCCCGAGGGCCACGCGCAGCGGGTGGCCGCGACCCTGGTCGGCCGGGCCGGGGTACCGGACGACGTCGCCGAGTCGGTGCGCTACCTGGCCAGCCCCGCCGCCGGCTACGTCACCGGGCAGGTGCTCGGCGTCAACGGGGGGTCGGTGCTCGGCCGCTAACCGGTAAGCGGTTGAGCAGGTCGTACGCGGCGTTCGGGGCCTGCTGGGCCTGCTCCTCGGTGAACGCGACGACGGCGGGGGCGGCACCGAAGTCGAAGTACTCGACCACGTACTCGGACGCCTTCTTCTTGCCGGCCGGCGGGATCTCCAGCGTCAGCGAGGAGAGGTTGCCGTCCGCGCCGACCACCGCGCTGAGCGGAAGCTGCCCGTCGGTGTCGTCGAGCGCGGCCACGCCCTCCAGGGCGTCAGCCAGCTCCGGCACCACGGACAGGTCCACCACACCGGTGTACGTCCCGGGCTCACCGGCCTGGACATCGGAGGCCGCGCGGATGATCGCGGCGGCGTTGCCCGGGTCGGTGCTCTGGTAGCTGAGCAGCGGGTTCGGTCCCTCGATCTCCGCCGGGTCCAACTCCATCCACTTGGTGGGCAGCTTCATCAGCTTCTGGATGTCCTTGGCACCCTTGAAGTTGACCTTCATCCAGGTGCGTGACTCGACCATCCGGTAGGACATCTCAAGCGTGAAGTCCTTGTCCTTGGTGACCGTGTCGATGTCCATGCCCCGGTTCACCGGGTCGACCACGCCGGAGACGTCCCCGGACGAGTCGCTGGTGGTGAAGCGGAAGGCCGGGTCCTGCTCACCCGGCACGGCCGCCAGCAGCTCCTGCTTCGGGTCCGGTGGCGGTGGCGCCGCCGCCGGAGTGGCCTCGTCGTCGCAGCCGGCCACCACTGTCGCGGCCAGCAGGGCGGCGGCCACGGCCGCGAGACGGCGGGTCGTGGCGGTGGTGCCGGTTCGCTGAGTCATCTCGTCTCTCTCTCCGGTATCGAACGGGAATGGTAGAACACACTCCCGGACGCGGCCCGGCTCTGCCGCCGCGACGCTGGTAGAAACGTCGGATGGGCCAGGAACGGACGGTGGTACGGGAGCGGGCCGAGGCGGTGCTGCGGCGGCTGGCCGGCGCGCAGGCCCGGCTCCGCGAGGACCAGTGGCGGGCAATCGAGGCGCTGGTGGTGGACCGGCGTCGGGTGCTCTGCGTGCAGCGCACCGGGTGGGGCAAGTCGGCTGTGTACTTCGTGGCGACGGCGCTGTTGCGCGACCGCGACGGCCAGGGCACCGGGGCCGGACCCACCGGCCCGACCGTGATCGTCTCGCCGTTGCTGGCCCTGATGCGGAACCAGGTCGACGCGGCGGCCCGGGCCGGCATCCGGGCCCGCACCATCAACTCGGCGAACCTGGACGAGTGGGATGCCATCACCGCCGAGATCCACGCCGGCACGGTGGACGTGCTGCTGATCAGCCCGGAACGGCTCAACAACCCGGACTTCCGGGACGCCGTACTGCCGAAGCTGGCCGCCACCACCGGTCTGCTGGTGGTCGACGAGGCGCACTGCGTGTCGGACTGGGGGCACGACTTCCGGCCGGACTACCGCCGGCTGCGCACCTTCCTCGGTAACCTGCCCGAGCGCACCCCGGTGCTCGCGACCACCGCCACCGCCAACGCCCGGGTGACCCGGGACGTGGCCGAGCAACTGGGCACCGAACCGATAGCGGCGGCCGGGCCGCGACCGGACGTCCTGGTGCTGCGCGGCAGCCTGGACCGGGAGTCGCTGCGGTTGGGCGTGCTCGACCTGCCCAGCCCGGCGCACCGGCTCGGTTGGCTCGCCGACCACCTGGACCGGCTCCCCGGTTCCGGCATCGTCTACACGTTGACGGTGGCCTCGGCGACCGAGACCGCCGAGTTCCTCCGCTCGCGCGGTTGGGCGGTGGCCGCGTACACCGGGCAGGCCGAGGACGCCGACCGCCGCGCCGCCGAGCAGGACCTGCTGGACAACAAGATCAAAGCCCTGGTGGCCACCAGCGCGCTCGGCATGGGTTTCGACAAGCCGGATCTCGGCTTCGTCGTGCATCTCGGCGCGCCGCCGTCGCCGATCGCGTACTACCAGCAGGTCGGCCGGGCCGGGCGGGCCGTCGAACATGCCGAGGTGCTGCTGTTGCCCGGTGCCGAGGACGCGGCCATCTGGCGGTACTTCGCCTCACTGGCCTTCCCGCCCGAGGAGCAGGTCCGCGCGGTGCTGGCCGCGCTGCACACCGACCGGCCGCTGTCCACGCAGGCCCTGGAGCCGCTTGTGGATCTGCGCCGGGCCCGGTTGGAACTGATGCTCAAGGTGCTCGACGTGGACGGCGCGGTCCGCCGGGTACGGGGCGGCTGGCTCGCCACCGGGGAGCCCTGGACCTACGACGAGGCCCGGTTGCGTCGCGTCGCCGCCGCCCGCACCGCCGAACAACAAGCCATGGTCGAGTACGCGGCGACGACCGGCTGCCGGATGCGCTACCTGCGCGAATGTCTGGACGATGCGGAGGCGGTCGACTGCGGCCGGTGTGACCGCTGCGCCGAGCCGCTGTTCCCGCCCGAGGTGTCGGCGGCCGCGCTGACCGCCGCGCAGACCTTCCTCGGCCGCCCCGGGGTGCAGGTCGCGCCGAAGAAGCTCTGGCCGACCGGGCTGGAGTCGGTCGGCGTACCCCTGAAGGGGCGCATCGCCCCGACGGAACAGGCGCTGCCGGGCCGCGCCGTCGGCCGGCTGTCGGATCTCGGCTGGGGCGGTCGGCTGCGCGGGCTGGTCGGCCCGGACGCGCCGGACGGCCCGGTGCCCGACGACGTGGCCGCCGCGGTCGTCGAGGTGCTCAAGGCGTGGGCGCACGGTGACGACCCCTGGCCGGACCGCCCGGCCGGGGTGGTCGCGGTCGGCTCCCGGACCCGTCCGGCGCTTGTCGGTTCGCTGGCCGAGCGGATCGCCGCCGTCGGCCGGCTGCCGCTGCTCGGCCAGGTGATCCCCACCGGGTCGGTGGCCGCCGACGGTCCGCGCGGCAACAGCGCGCAGCGGGTACGCGCCCTGCACGGCACCCTCACCGTCCCCGACCGTCTCGCCGAGGCCGTCGCCGACCTGGACGGCCCGGTGCTGCTGGTGGACGACCTGGTCGACTCCGGCTGGACCATGACGATGGCGGCCCGGGAACTGCGCCGCGCCGGCGCCACCGGCGTGCTGCCGCTCGCACTCGCCGTCGCCGCCTGAGGATGCGACCGGAACCACGATCCGGTCGGCCCGCCGGGTGTCCGATTCGCCCGGCGGTACGGTGGGCGCATGGCTGACCAGGCACCCGATGCGCCCGCGCTCGGGTCGGTACGCACCACCGAGCGACCAGTCGCCGGTCAGGACTCCGGCGCGACGTCGGCCCGCCGGGCGCCTGCCGCGGCCTCGGCCGTACCGGATCGCGCCACGCTGCGGCTGGCGCTGGTGGTGGGCGGGCTCGTGCTGGCGGTGCTGCTCGGATTCGGGCTCGGGCGGATCAACGGGCGCGGTGGCCCCACGGCGGCCGGCGGCACCGACAGCGCGCTGGCCGATCACCCCCACGCCCCCGGCGCCGGCGCACACTCGCACGGTGCCGACCAGGACGCGGCGGCCGAGGCCGGCGGTCTGGCCGTCAGCCGCGACGGCTACACCCTGGCCCCGATGACCGCCGAGTTCACCCCCGGTCAGGCAGCTGAGCTGCGCTTCCAGATCCGGGACGGGCAGCGGCGGACGGTCACCCGGTTCGCGGTGGTGCACGACAAGCCGATGCACGTGATCGTGGTGCGTCGGGACCTGTCCGGCTATCAGCACCTGCATCCGACCATGGCGGTGGACGGCACCTGGTCGGTGCCGCTCACGCTGCCGTCGCCCGGCGTCTGGCGCGCGTACGCCGATTTCACCGCCGTCGCCGACGACGGCCGGCAGACGGCGACGACGCTCGGGGTGGATCTGGTCGCGCCCGGCAGCTACACGCCTCGTGACCTGCCCACACCGGCGACCACGGCCAGGGCCGACGACTTCACCGTCACGTACCAGAGGGTTCCCCAGCCGGGGCTCACCGTGCCGGTCGACTTCCGGATCACGGGGGCGGACGGCGCCGGCCCGGCGCTGGAGCGTTACCTCGGCGCGTTCGGTCACCTCGTCGCGTTGCGCGAGGGCGACCTCGGCTATCTGCACGTGCACCCGGAGGCGGAGTTGGTCGACGGGGCGATCCGGTTCTGGCTGACCACACCGGGGCCCGGGCGGTACCGCCTCTACCTGGACTTCGCCACGGGGGGAGAGGTACGCACGGCAGAGTTCACGGTGTCGGTGCCTTAGGCCCTGGGTCAGCCCGCCGTCCGGCGCATCGGTGCGGCGGTGGGGTCCGTCGGCCGGCGGACCGGCCGGCGGGCGAGGTAGCGCAGCAGGTCGCGGATGTGGTGTTTCTCTTCGGCCGGCACCGCCGGATCCGCCAACCGTTGCAGGATCACCCGCACATCGGCCTCCACCGGGCCGTCGTCGCCGCGTCGCCAGGACCCGGGGCCCGCGTCGGGCAGACCGAGAGCGCGGAAGGCAGCCGCCACCGGCAGATCGAGCGCGGCGCAGAAGCCTCGGACCTTGGCCAGTTCGGGATAGTCCTGCCAGTCACCGGCGAGCCAGCGGAAGACGGTCGAGCGACCGATGCCGGTGTGGGCGGCCAGGTCGGTGACGGTCCAGCCGCGCTCCTCGCGGGCATCGTCGATGGCGCGGCGTACGAAACGCGCGAAGGCCATCTGCGGCGAAACCTCTGCCGAACCCATCCGGTGGGTCTTCCCTCCCGACCGGCACCCGACGGTGCGCTCTTCGAGAGTAGTACGGGAAGGGCGCTCGACAACTGACTGATCGACCAGACGATTCCGGTGGCGAGCCGCTGATCCGTCACACCGTGGGCGAAGCCTGCGTGAGCAGCGTCTCCAGCCGGGGCGTGACCTGCCACTGGGAGACCAGGTCCCGGTACTCCGTGCGCTGGGCGGCGGTCGGGTCGGCACCGGTTCGCCGGGCCCGGATGAGCAGGTTCCGGGGGGTGTGTGCGGAGTCGACGAACTCGACCACCTCGGCCCGGTAGCCGTGCAACCGGAGCAGCCCGGCACGCAGCGCGTCGGTGAGGACGTCCGCGAAGCGCTCCCGCAGGATGCCCTGCCGGGTGAGCAGGTCGTACGGCCCCGGTGCCGGCCGGTTACGCAGCTGCGTCGCGACGTCGTGGTGGCAGCACGGCGCGGCGAGCACCCAGCGGGCGTGCCAGCCCACCGCCCGGGCCAGCGCCTCATCGGTGGCGGTGTCGCAGGCGTGCAGTGCGAGCACCAGGTCGGGCGGTGGTTCGACAGCCGCGTCGGCGATCGTGCCGGCGACGAACCGCACCCGTCCGGCCCAGCCCAGCCGCTCGGCCAGTTCGGTGTTGCGGCGACGCTGGTCGTCGCGCACGTCCACGCCGACCAGTTCGACGTCCAGGCCCGACCGGGACAGGTAGCGGTACGCGGCGAAGGTCAGGTACGCGTTGCCGCAACCCAGGTCCACCACCCGCAGCGGTCGGTCCAACTGCCCGGCCAGCCCGTCCGGAAGGGTGGCGGTCAGCGCCCGCAGGAACGCGTCCACCTGTCGTCGCTTGGCCGCCGAGCCGCCGATCTCGGCGAAGAGCGGATCGCCCGGATCGAGCAGGTACTCCTTGGTCCGGTCGTGCCCGGTCGCTGCCGCTGGAGCGGCCGACCGGCTCGCCGTGCTGCGGTGCACCTGGGCCTCACCCGACTTGGTGACCCGCAGTTGCAGGGTGGCGTCGGCGGTCTCCACATGCCAGTTGCCGAACGGCTCGGCCAGCAGCGCCTCCACCGCGGCGTCCGCCTCCGGCCCCGGGCTCAGGTTTCGGGTGTGTGGCCGGGCTCCGTCCGAGGTGGAGATCTGCAACCGCTGACCGGCCTTGAGGGCGACGGGCCGCAGTTCGGCCCGGATCACCGAGGGACGCTGGCCGCGCCGCCGTCCGGCCGCCACGGCCCGGGTCAGGGCCGGTCCGAGCAGCATCGAGCGGACCTCGGCCAGGGCGGAGTCCAGTGGTTCGGGCATCGCTCCATCTTTCGGGGAGGATTCGGCGGCATTCGTCAGCTGGCAGGCGGTCCACGACCCCTGCGCTGCCCATCCGCCAGCTCTGCTTCAACCGACGCACAGGTTCCGGCGCTTGGCCGGTGCGTGGAGTGAAGCAGAGCAAAGGGGCCGGACAGCAAGCACCGCCCGGGCGGCGACGGGTCGGCCAGTGGCGCTGGCCGCTCTCCGCCGCCTCGGGCGGTACGTGGTCAGTCCGTGGTCGCCTCGGCCGGCGTACCGCTGTCGGCTGCGGCACCACGGCGGCGTCGGCGGCGGCGCGGGCGCGGATTGGCCTCACCGGCGGCGTCCTCGTTGCGGTCGGTGGTCGCCTCGGCAGGGGCGCCGTCGACGGCCGTCGACACGGTCTCGGCGCCCGCCACCGCCTCGCCGGCCCGGCGACGCCGACGACGCCGGGGAGTACGGGTGCCTTCCTCGGCGTCACTCGCGGTGGCGTCGGTCGGCGTGGTGTCGGCACCGTCCTGCCGGCGACCGCTGCCGCCGCGTCCACGACCGCCCTCACCACGACCGCCCTCACCGCGACCGCCGTCGCCGCGACTGCGGCGGCGGGTGCCACGCGGCTCGCCCCGCCGGGAGCGGCCACCACCCAGGTCCTCCTCGACCTCGGCGGCCAGTCCCGCACGGGTGCGTTCCGCGGTCGGCAGGGTGCCGGTGATCTCGGTGGAGATGTGCAGGTCGGTGTAGAGATGCGGCGAGGTGTGGTACGTCTCCGGTGGCTCGGGCATATCCAGGCCGAGCGTCTTGTCGATGATCCGCCAGCGGGGCATGTCGTCCCAGTCGACGAAGGTCACCGCGACACCGGTCGCGCCGGCCCGACCGGTCCGGCCGATCCGGTGGGTGTACGTGTCCTGGTCTTCCGGACAGTCGTAGTTGATCACGTGGGTGACGCCGCTGACGTCGATGCCCCGGGCTGCCACGTCGGTGGCGACCAGAGTGTCGATCTTTCCGGCCCGGAACGCCCGCAGGGCCCGCTCGCGGGCGCCCTGACCGAGGTCGCCGTGCACCGCCGCGACCGCGAAGCCACGGAAGTCCAGGTCCTCGGCGACGCGGTCGGCGGCCCGCTTGGTCCGGGTGAAGATGATGGTCAGGCCGCGGCTCTCCGCCTGGAGGATCCGGGCCACGATCTCGATCTTGTTCATCGAGTGGGTGCGGTAGACAAGCTGTTCCGTCTGCGGCGACGGGCCGGTCTCGGCGGTGTGCCCGGCGTGGATGGTGATCGGGTGGCGCAGGAAGCGTCGGGACAACGTCACGATCGGATCCGGCATGGTCGCGGAGAAGAGCATGGTCTGCCGGTCCTCCGGCAGCATCGCCAGGATCCGCTCGACGTCGTCGAGGAAGCCGAGGTCGAGCATCCGGTCGGCCTCGTCCAGCACCAGTGCGCGTACCCCGTGCAGGCGCAGATGCTTCTGCTTGGCGAGATCCAGCAGGCGTCCCGGAGTGCCGACGAGGATCTCCACGCCCTTGCGCAACGCCTCGATCTGCGGCTCGTACGCGACGCCGCCGTAGATCGGCAGCACCCGTACGCCCCGGGTGCGGCTGGCGGCGGCGATGTCCTTGGCAACCTGGATGCCCAGCTCGCGGGTTGGTACGACGACCAGGGCCTGCGGCAGCCCGTCGCCGCCCTCGTCGGGTGCGAAGACCCGCTCCAGCAGCGGTACGCCGAAGCCCAGGGTCTTGCCGGTGCCGGTCGGCGCCTGCCCGATCAGGTCAGCTCCGCGCAGCGCGATCGGCAGTGCGTACTCCTGGATGGCGAAGGCGCGGGTGATGCCGGCCGCGGCCAGCGCGTCGACGGTCTCGGCGCGCGCGCCGAGCTCGGCGAAGGTCGGTGCCTCCGGTCGGACCGGGGCGGTCGGGGCCAGTTCCTGGCCGTCGATAATGTCTTGAATCGGCTCACTCATGTGGATTTGGGGGTGCCCTCTCGTGGGTGCGCCCCGTCATGTCCTCAGGGCGCGTTCGGTATGGCGCGGGCCACACGGTCGGCGGCAGAGAGCCGGGCGGACCGGGCCGCACGCGCGCCGTGGGTCGGACTTCGACCGGATCGGAGTTGACTCCAGCCGGATCGGCACCTACGGCAACTCCTCCATGCTACCTGAACGGGCCAAACAGCGTCCCGATTCCGCGGGGGCCGGTGGCGGCGCAAAGGTTTGTAAGTGACCTGTATCACATATTGTCGGGGTGGCGGGTTTCGCTCGGGCCTGCCGGTACCCCGGCCGGACGGTAGCCTGCGCACGTGTCCGCCCCCACCCCGCCCGGCCACGCCGTCGCCGACCTGCTCGGTCTGGTGGCCCTCGGTGAACTGCTCGCTTTCGACCGGATGGCGGCCGACGCCCGGCTCGCTCCCGACCTGCGCCGCCGGGCAGCTTTGAGTGAGATGGCAGCTGCCGAGATCGCCAACTACCGGCGGGTGGCCGACCGGCTCACCGCGCTCGGCGTGCCGCCCGACGACGCGATGGCGGCGTACGTCATGCCGTTGCAGGCGTACCACGACTCGACCGAGCCCCGCGACTGGGCGGAGGCGGTCACCAAGGCGTACGTCGGTGACGCGATCACCGATGACTTCCTTCGGGGGATCGCGGTCGCGCTGGGAGAGCCCGACCGTCAGCTGGTCCTCGACGTGCTGCACGAGTCGCGGTACGCGGAGTTCGCCGCCGCCGAGATCCGGCTGGCCGTGGCGGCCGATCCGACCGTGGCGGGCCGGCTGTCGATGTGGGCGCGACGTCTGGTCGGCGAGGCGCTGTCCCAGGCGGGGCGGGTCGCCACCGCCGACCATGGGGCCCTCACCATGCTGATCGCCGCGGGTGGTGACGTCGACGTGGCGGAATTGTTCCGGCGGCTGACCGCTGCGCACACCGCGCGGATGGCCGCCGTCGGGCTCAACAACTGAGTTGGGCGCAACGACTGAGCAGAGACCGGCAACAGGGCGGTGCGGCGGGACAGCCCGCCCCGCCGGTCCTGTCGCCGGTCGGTCAGAACGTCAGCGGACGGTGAAACCGACCGCCCGAGGGGATGCCTCGGCGATCTCGACGTAGGCGACCTTGCCGACCGGCACGATCACCCGCCGCCCCTTCTCGTCGGTCAGGGAGAGAGTGCCCTCGCCCCTGGCGACGGCGTCGGTCACGATCCGCTCGATCTCGGCCGGCGACTGTGCGCTCTCCAGGACCAGCTCGCGCGGCGCGTACTGCACGCCGATCTTGACCTCCACTGTGCCTCCTCCATCGGGCGAAATGGCCGCCCTGCGAAGGCTATCCGATCACAAGGTCGAAGGTCAGGCTGACTCACCTTGCAGCGGGAAGCTGGCGATGCCCCGCCAGGACAGCGCCGCGACCAACGCCTCGGCCTCGGCCTTGGGTACCTGGCGGCCGCCGGCCAGCCAGAACTGCGCGGCGGTCTCGGCCGCGCCCACCAGGCCCGAGGCGAGCAGTTCGGCGTGCGCCCGGCTGACCCCGGTGTCGGAGATGATCGTGTCGGTGATCGCCGCGATGCAGCCCTGCTCAACCCGCTCCACGCGTTGCCGCACGGCCGGATCGTTGCGCAGATCCGACTCGAAGACCAGCCGGAAGGCTTCGCTCTCGTGATCGACGAAGTCGAAGTACGCCCGCACCGACGCGCTGACCCGCTCCTTGTTGTCGGTGGTGCTCGCCATGGCGTCGTGCACCTTGGCGACGATCGCGTCACAATGCGTGTCGAGCAACGCGAGATAGAGCTCCATCTTGCCGGGGAAGTGTTGGTACAGCACCGGCTTGGAGACCCCGGCCCGCTCGGCGATGTCGTCCATGGCCGCAGCGTGGTAACCCTGCGCGACGAACACCTCCTGAGCAGCGGCAAGTAGCTGCTTGCGGCGCGCCGAACGGGGCAGGCGCGTGGGTCGGCCGGCGGTCTGGGCGCCGTTCCCCACAGCGGTCATGGGAACCTCCGAGGTTGTCGTACGGGCCGGCATATCACCCGAACCCGGTCGGGGCCCCTCGGCCCCTCGCGGAATTGGCCCGCCGCTGTAACTTATCGCCACTGTCGCCACACGGTAGCCTCAGCGGGGGCGACCAAGGAGCGCGCGGTGAGTGAAACAGGGCAACCCGGTGCCGCCACCCCGGGAGAGCACGGCGACGGGACGGGTCAGCGCGATGACCTGGCCCGTTCCGGCAACGGGTGGGGGCCGCCACCGGTCGACTGGTCGTGGGGGCCCGAGGTCGTGCCCGGTTCCGAAGCGACCAGGCCGCGGCCGGAGTCCCCGTCCGGTTGGGCCACCGCCTCGTCACGCCATGCCGACCTGCCCGCTCCTGTCGGTGAGCAGGCGGAGCCGGAGCGGCCCGTGCGGGTCAACGGAAACCACGTCAACGGCCACCGGACGAACGGCACGCCGGTCGCGGACCAGACGCCGGCCAACCGGCATGCCCCGGTCAGCGCCCCGCCCGGCCCGCACGGGCCGGGTCAGGATCCCGGCAAGGACCGGCTTGTCGTACCGGCCCCACGCCCGGTGCCGTCCGGCGAGTTGCCGGTGACCACCGGCACCGGCCTGCCGACCTCGTCGCCCCCGGCCGTGCAGGTGCCGCCCGTCGGCACCGCTCCCTCCGGCTTCGAGATGCCACCCGGCCTGCACGCGCCCACCGCCGAACGGTCCGGTGAGGGCCCGACGGGTGCCCGGCAGCAGAGCTGGGACGACGGATTCCCGCCGGAGCCGGTCGGCGAGCCCTGGTCGACCGCGCCGGTCGCCGATCAGGCCGGCGGGCCGGCCGACCACCCTTCGGGCGGCACCGACCAGCCTGCCCGCTGGTCGCCCGCCGACCAGCCCGCCGGTGATGCGGACCGACCCAGCTGGGCCCAGCCCGGCCCGGCTCGCGACTGGGCGCCGCCGTGGGCGCGCGACGACGGTGAGTCCGCCGACCGTCGGTCCCGTGAGGCGCCGACCCGGAACTGGGCCAGCGAGCCCAACCGCCCGTACGAGCCGGTCCGCGCCGAGCCGACCCGCCCGTACGAGCCGGTCCGTGCGGAGCGGCCCCGGCCGTACGAGACCCGCCGGGATGCCGAGCCTGCGGAGGGCGAGTCGTCCACCGCGCCCGAGCCCGGGGACACGTCGGCCGCCGTCGACCCGACCAGCGCACCCCCGTTCCCGCAACCGCCCTCGTGGGCGCGTGCGCCCGAGGTGCCGCCGGCCGAGGAGCGTCCGTCCTGGGCGCTGCCCCCGGCCAGCGGCGATCCGACAAGCGCCCCGCCGGCCCCCCAGCGGCCGTCGTGGGCGCGTGCGCCGGAGTCGCCGCCGGCGGAGCAGCGTCCGTCCTGGGCGCTGCCGCCGGTCAGCGGCGCACCGGCGAACGAGGGCCTGCCCTGGGGTACGCGGAACGAGGAGGCCCCGTCCTGGGGCAACCGGTCCGGCGGCCAGCCGACCGACGAGCGTCTGCCGTGGGCGCTGCATCCGGCCAGTTCCCCGCCGGCCGGCACGCCATCCGGTGCGGTCGATCCGACCAGCGCTCCACCGGCCGGAACCCGGTCGACCGCCCCCATCGGCAGCGCGCCGCAGCCCGACCCGCCGAGTCGGCGGGAAACCCTCGATCCCGGCTCGACGCCACCGGTCGCCGAGGCCCGGTCAGCCGCCGATCCGCCCGGGTATCGTCCGTTCCGGCTGCGGTCGGTTCCGGACGAGCCGACACCCACGCCCGTCTCTGCTCCCGCCCCGCCGGATCCGATCACCGGGCCGGCCGCGACCGACCAGGTTCCGGGTGAGCCCGGCCGCCGCGAGCGCACCCCCTCTGCGCCCGTCCCGACGAGTGCAGCCCCCTATGCGGCACGCCGGTCCGCGCCCGATCCGGTGCCGTCGACCGAGTCGGCCGGCGACCGATCGCAGGAGAGCACCACGGCGGTGTTGCCGCAGCGCGTCCCTGCCGAACCGGACGTGCCCGTCGTGCCGGAGCCGCCAGCTGTGGAGCCACCCGCCGAAACCCCGGAACTCGCCCGGAACGCCACTCATCTCCGCCGTGACGACGAGCCGGCCACGCTGCGGGACCGGCCGGAGGGCTTCGACGTCAACGCGATCCTCGCCGCTGTCCGAGGAGTCGAGGGCGTCCGCGACGCCGCCCTGCGGCGTACCCCCGCCGGGGCGCACAGCCTGCGCCTCGACCTCGCCGACGGGGCCGACCCGGCCGAGGTGAGCCGACACGTCGCTCGCCTGTTGCAGGAGCGGATGGGGCTGGCCGCGGCACCGCGCGGCCTGCCCGGAGTGCCCGCCGCGCCGGTGCGGCGACGCGCTGCGGAGAGCCGGAGCGAGTCGGGTGAGACGCGCCCGGTCGCCGAGCCACGGCGTCCGTCCGCCCGACCCGGTGGCACCCGGACGGAGGCTCCGCCGAGCCGGCCGGAGACCGTGCCGGAGACGACCCGGCGGCGCCGGCAGTCCCCGGCTCCGCACCGGGGCCGGGCCGTAGTGGACGAGCCGGGTGCGCCGGGCAGTCCGGCGACCCTCGCTGCCTCCTACTCCGGCGGGCAACTCACCACGACCGAGTCCGCGCCGTCGCGGCCGCTGGACACCGGCGGGGTGCCGGGCCCCCGGGTGGTACTCGACCACGTCCAGGTGAGCACGTTCGGGCTGGACGCCAACGTCGAGGTCCGGCTGGTCGCGGGCGATCACAACGCCTCGGGGTACGCCACCGGACCCGCCGTGGACGGCTTCGTGCTGCGGTTGTGCGGCGTCGCGGCGGCGGCGGCGATCGACGAGCTGCTCTGTGCCGCCGTTCCCACTGCGGAACGTGGACGGTGCTTCGTGGAGCACGCCGCGGTGGTGCCGTTCGGCAACTGCGAGGTGGCCACCGTGGTGGTGCTGCTGGTCTGCGACGGCTGGGTCGAGCAGTTGGCCGGTTCCGCGCTGGTGGCCGGCGATCCCCGGCAGGCGGTGGTACGCGCCACCCTGGCCGCCGTCAATCGTCGGCTGGAGGCGCTGCTGGCGTGAGCCGTTCCAGGCAGACTGGAACGGTGAAGCCTGCCACCCTCTGGCCCGAAGGGCTGCTGCCCGCCCACTCGGTTCCGCCGCCCTGGCCGGGGCGCGAGGTGCGACTCGACGGAGCGGTCACCTACGTCCGGGAGACGCCGGCCACCGGGCCGGACGCCGAACCAGCGTTGTACGTGCACGGTCTGGGCGGCTCCTCGCAGAACTGGACCGACCTGGCCGGCCTGCTCGCCGAGCGGCTCGACGGTCAGGCGATCGACCTGCCCGGCTTCGGCCGCAGCGAGCCGGGCCGGCGCTACACGGTGCCGGTCTTCGCAGACCGGGTGATCCGTTGGATCGAGCACTCCGACCGTGGGCCGGTGCACCTGCTCGGCAACTCGCTGGGCGGTGCGATCTCGGTGCGGGTGGCCGCCCTCCGGCCGGATCTGGTCCGGACACTGACCCTGGTGTCGCCGGCCCTGCCGTTCCTCGACTTTCGCCGGTCGTTGCAGGGACGGATGCTGCCGCTGCTGGCGATCCCCCGGGGCGAACGGGTGGCCGCCTGGCGGCTGGCCCAGCTCGCGCCCGAGGTGATGGCCCAGCAGGTCATGGAGGCGTGCGTGGCCGATCTCAGCCGGATCAGCGACCAGCGTAGGCGCGAGGCGCTGGAAGAGATCCGGGTCCGCTACGAGGCGGAGCACTACGCGGCGGCGTACGTGCGGACCTTTCGTGGCCTGGTGTCCAGCTTCGTGCGGTCGTACCTGCCCGGGTCGGGCTCGCTGTGGCGGATGGCCGGTACGGTGCGGGCACCGTCGCTGGTCATCGGGGGACGGCAGGACCGGCTGGTCGACGTGCGGGTGGCGCCGCAGGCCGCCCGGGTGATCCCGGACAGCCGCCTCCTGATGATCAACGGTGTCGGTCACGTGGCTCAACTTGAGGTGCCGCGCCTGGTGGCCCGGGCCGTGCTCGGGCTGCTCGCCGAGACTGGGGAACCCGCCCGCCGGGCCGACCTGGCAGGATGACCGGGTGCACAGCCCTGGTAGCCGTCTTCGATCGGCGCATTCCGCTGGCCGTCATGCCGTCCGGCGGGGCCGCGCTGGTCAGACGGCGGACCGGACCGTGTCCGACGGGGGCGGGCGGCGTCGTCGGCGGCCCGGGACGGGTGCGCTGATCCGGCTGGCGGTGCTGGTGGCCGCCGTCGGTGCCGTGGTGACGATGGTGGCCGGCGGCACCGGTGTGGGCTCGGGGGCGGCCGACGAGGTCGACCCGGTGGGGTCCGGGCCGCCCGTGGCCCCGTCGTCCGTGGCACCTGTGGAGACGCCGTCGTCGGTGGCGGTGTCCCCGTCGCCCGCGCCACCGGTTCTGCAGGAGCCCGGTTCGATCCCGTCGACCGGCCCGGGTCGGTTCGGCTATGACGACCGGACCGGCCCGGTGCTGGGTACGGCCGGCGACCTCCGGCGTTACCGGGTGGCGGTGGAGTCCGGTGCCGGCGTGGACACGGGCGAGTTCGCCCTGGCGGTGCGGACGGCGCTGGCCGGCCCGGGCAGCTGGGTGGACGGCGGCCGGCTGCGGCTGCGGCAGGTCGAGCGCAGCGCTCGTCACGACTTCACCGTCTATCTGGCCACGGCCGGGACGGCGGGCCGGATGTGCGCGGCCGGAGGTGTGGACATCCGGGTCGGTGGCCGGCCGTACACCTCCTGCCGCGCGCCGGGGAAAGTGATCATCAACCTGGACCGGTGGCGGCTGTCGGTGCCGCACTTCGTCGAGGCCGACGTGCCGCTGTCGCTGTACCGGACGTACGTGGTCAATCACGAGGTCGGGCACGAGTTGGGCAACCGGCACGAGCGCTGCCCGGGGCGTGGCAAGCCGGCGCCGGTGATGATGCAGCAGACGCTCTTCCTCAAGGGGTGCGTCGCGAACCCGTGGCCGTATCTGGACGGCCGGCGGTACGCGGGCCCGCCGCTCTGAGCGGATCCATGCGGAGCGCACCCAGTCGATCAAAATGTGGTGATGCGCCGGAATAAGGTGCGACGATGACGTCATGCCCTCTTCACCCCTTTGGCGCGATTGTCGGCGCTCGGGCGGCCCGCCGGAGCCCGACGATCGGCACTGCGGGCCGCTGGTCCCGTACCGGGTGATCGTGACGCTGGGCATGGTGCTCGTCCTGGCCGCCACCGCGGTGGTGCTGCTGGCCCGGACCGGTCAGCGGGTGGCCGCCCCGGAGCAGGGCTTCGGCAACCGGATCGCGTCCGGCGCGGGAGGCGACGAGCGAATCGGGCCGAGCCGGTATCCATGGGCGGGCGTCGGCAGTTTCACGGTGGCCGGTGACCACTCGCCGGTGCACGGCGAGGACGGTCCGGTGGCCCGCTACCGGGTCGCCGTCGAACGGGGCACCGGCCAGGACCCGGCTGCCTTCGCCGCCGCGGTCGACGGGGTGCTGGCCGACCCGCGTAGCTGGATCGGCACCGGCCAGTTGCGCGTGCAGCGGATCGCCGAGGCGGAATCGGCCGACTTCACCGTCTACCTGGCCACCCCGCGCACCTCGGAGGCGATGTGCGCCGAGGGGGGATTGAGCACCGAGGGCTACACCTCGTGCCGGCTGCCCGGGCAGGTCATCATCAATCTGGCCCGCTGGCTGGAGGCGGTGCCGGACTACGGCGCACCGCTGGAGGTCTACCGGGCGTACGTCATCAACCATGAGGTCGGGCACGAATTCGGGGAGGGGCACGAGGCGTGTCCGGCACCGGGTGACCCGGCGCCGGTCATGCAGCAGCAGACGTACGGCCTGGACGGCTGCCTGCCGAACGCCTGGCCGATCCTTGACGGGCGCCGGTACGCCGGCGAGCTGATCGGCTGACCACGGCGGCGGCAAGCGCCGGCGGCCCGACGGTATTCCCGCTCCCGCATAGCGGGCGACGTGTCCCTGCTCATGGTCGATGGGCGCGTCGCCGAGCGACAATGGCCCGGTTGCCCACCATCGATCCCGGGGAGTCCACCGTGTCGCTGCCCCCGCTCGTCGAACCCGCCGCCGAGCTGACCGTTGACGAGATCCGCCGCTACTCGCGCCACCTGATCATCCCGGACGTCGGGGTGGAGGGGCAGAAGCGGCTGAAGAACGCCCGGGTGCTCTGTGTCGGCGCGGGTGGCCTCGGTTCGCCCGCCCTGATGTACCTGGCCGCCGCCGGTGTCGGCACGCTGGGCATCATCGACTTCGACACCGTCGACGAGTCCAACCTCCAGCGCCAGATCATCCACGGGGTCTCCGACGTCGGACGCTCGAAGGCCGAGTCGGCCGCGGCAAGCATCCGCGAGATCAACCCGCTGGTGAACGTCGAGATCCACAACACCGCGCTGGACCGGGACAACGTCCGCGACATCTTCGCCCAGTACGACCTGATCGTCGACGGCACCGACAACTTCGCCACCCGCTACATGGTCAACGACGCGGCGGTGCTGCTCGGCAAGCCGTACGTCTGGGGGTCGATCTACCGCTTCGACGGCCAGGCGTCGGTGTTCTGGGCCGAGCACGGCCCCTGCTACCGCTGCCTCTACCCGGAGCCCCCGCCGCCGGGCATGGTCCCCTCCTGCGCCGAGGGTGGTGTGCTGGGCGTGCTCTGCGCCTCGATCGGCTCGATCCAGGTCAACGAGGCGATCAAGCTGCTCGCCGGCATCGGTGAGCCGCTGGTCGGCCGGTTGATGGTCTACGACGCGCTGGAGATGAGCTACCGCAAGATCAAGGTCCGCAAGGATCCGAACTGCGTGCTCTGCGGTGAGAATCCGACGCTCACGGATCTCATGGAGGACTACGAGGACTTCTGCGGCGCGGTGTCGGTGGAGGCCCAGGAGGCGGTGGTCGACGCGACCATCACCGCATCCGAGCTGAAGGAGTGGCAGGACGCCGGCAAGGACATCTTCCTCGTCGACGTCCGGGAGCCGGCCGAGTACGAGATCGTCCGCATCCCCGGGGCCACCCTGATCCCCAAGGGGGAGATCCTCTCCGGTGAGGCGCTGTCCAAGCTTCCGCAGGACCGGCAGATCGTGCTGCACTGCAAGTCCGGCGTCCGCTCCGCCGAGGCGTTGGCCGCGTTGAAGGCGGCCGGTTTCCGCGACGCGGTGCACGTGCAGGGCGGCGTGCTCTCCTGGATCAAGCAGATCGATCCGTCGCTGCCCGTTTACTGATCCGCAGCCGAGGGGCCTCTCCGCCGTGTCCAATGGGGGAGGGGCCCCTCGCCGCTACCCTGCCGTCGGTCGGATCTCACCTATCCGTCCTCCTGAGGCGAGATCACGTTTGCGCCGGTAGCGTGGCCGCCGTGGTCGAC
This sequence comes from Micromonospora sediminimaris, assembly GCF_016863575.1. NCBI lineage: Bacteria > Bacillati > Actinomycetota > Actinomycetes > Micromonosporales > Micromonosporaceae > Micromonospora > Micromonospora sediminimaris. The sequence continues at coordinate 105,688 of NZ_BOPD01000008.1, read as the reverse complement.
ATCGACGCCGCGATCGGGTTCGTGGTGGCTCACGGAGATGCGGTGGAACGTGCCCGCCTGTCCTGGCTGCGTACCGGCACGCAGCCACCGCCGGAGGTGCTCGACAGCGCCGAGGTCGGGCAGACACTTGGCGGCGGCTGGCCGGCGTCCTGGGGTGACGAGGTCGCCTCGGTCGACGCGACCTGTTTCCGCCTCGCGGAGCTGGACGACCTGGGCGCGCTGGGCCGCCCGAGCGCCCGCCGGGCCCTGGACTGGCTCGCCGCCGGCCAGCAGCGCGACGGCAGCTGGGAAGAGGACCCGGCCCTCGCGGACTCCGCGCCCGAGTGGGCCCGGCCGGGTGACCCGGAGGCGCGGTTGTACCTGACCGCCAACGCCGCCTTCTGGCTGACGGTGGCGGGCCTGGACGCGCGGGCCGCCGGTCCGTTGGACCACCGGGTCGGCGGGGCGTACGCCGGGGTGGTGCAGGCAGCCAGCCAGGCGCTCGCCGCCCAACTGCGCCCCGACGGCAGCTGGCCGTCCTTCCTGGCCGCCGGGTGGCTCAGCGCGGCCGTCCTGCATCGGCAGCAGATGTTCTACGAGTCGGCGCAGATCAAGGCGGTGTTGGCGGAGCGGTTGCCGCAGGCGTCGGCGGCCGATGCCGCCTGGCTCGCCGTGACGCTGCGCCGGGTGGGCGTCGATCATCAGGAGTGGACGCTTGTCGCCGCCCGACGCCGCCTCACCGAGACCCAGCGCAGTGACGGCGGCTGGAGCAGCGACGACGGCCACCAGTTCGACGTACACGCCACCCTCGCCGTGATCCGCGCCTTCCGCTGACCCCGTTACCCCCGCTCCCCGCGATCTTGCAGTTATTGCCTCTACAAAGTGGGGCAACAGGTCCGTATCGGCGACCGAAAGTGCAAGATCTGTGAGGAGGGCGGCGCGGGTGCGGGTCAGGGGCGGAGGTGGCCGGTGCCGGTGACCACGTACTTGGTGCTGGTCAGTTCGGGGAGGCCCATGGGGCCGCGGGCGTGCAGCTTCTGGGTGGAGATGCCGATCTCGGCACCGAAGCCGAACTCGCCGCCGTCGGTGAACCGGGTCGAGGCGTTGACCATCACGGCCGCCGAGTCGACCCGGGCCACGAACTCCCGGGCGGCCGCCTGAGAGTCGGTGACGATCGCCTCGGTGTGTCCGCTGCCGTACCGCCTGATGTGTGCGACCGCCGCGTCCAGCGAGTCCACGACGGCGGCGGAGATGTCGGCGGCGAGGTATTCGGTGCCGAAGTCCTCGTCGGTGGCCGCAACCACGGCGTCGGAGTAGGCCGCTACCCGTGCGTCGCCGTGCACGGTCACCCCGGCCTCGGCGAACGCGGCAAGCATCGCCGGCAGGAAGGCGTCGGCGACGTCGGCGTGCACCAGCAGCGACTCTGCGGTGTTGCAGGTGGACAGGCGCTGCGTCTTCGCGTTGAGGGTGATCGCGACCGCCATCGACACGTCGGCGGCGGCGTCCACGTAGACGTGACAGTTGCCCACCCCGGTCTCGATCACCGGCACGGTCGACTCCTCGACCACGGTGCGGATCAGCGACGCCCCGCCGCGCGGGATCAGCACGTCGACCAGGCCCCGGGCCCGCATCAGCTCCTTTACCGAATCGCGGGAGCTGGCGTCCACCAGTTGCACCGCGTCCGCGGGCAGTCCGGCACCGTCGATGGCGTCCCGCAGCACAGTCACCAGCGCCGCGTTGGAGTGCGCGGCCGAGGAGGAGCCGCGCAGCAGCGCCGCGTTGCCGGCCTTCAGGCAGATCCCGGCCGCGTCCACGGTCACGTTGGGTCGCCCTTCGTAGATGACGCCGACCACCCCGAACGGCACCCGGATCTGCCGCAGCTCCAGCCCGTTGGGCAGGGTCGAGCCCCGGACCACCTCGCCCACCGGGTCGGGCAGCGCGGCCATCTGGCGCAGCGCGTCGGCGATGCCGGCCACCCGCTTCTCGTCGAGGGCGAGCCGGTCCAGCACGGCCGCGCTCAGCCCGGCGTCGCGTCCGGCCGCCAGGTCCGCGGCGTTCGCGGCCAGGATCTCCGGCGTACGCGCCACCAGCGCGTCGGCCATCGCGTGCAGCGTGGCGTCCTTGGCGGTACGCGTCGTCACGGCCAGCGTCTCCGCCGCCGTTCGCGCCCGGCGGCCCTGCTCGCTCACGCTCATTGCACAACTCCTCAGGTTGGACGGTCTCTTACAGCAGCACCAGGTCGTCGCGGTGGACGACCTCCCGTTCGTACGCCGGGCCGAGCGCCGCGGCGAGGTCGGCGGTCGACCGCCCGAGCAGGCCGGGCAGCTCGATCGCGTCGTAATTGACAAGCCCTCGGGCCACCGGTGCGCCGGAGGTGTCGACGAGGTCGACCGGGTCGCCGGCGGTGAAGGCGCCGTCCACGGCGGTGATCCCCGCGGGCAGCAGCGACTTGCGTCGCCCCACCACCGCGGCGACCGCGCCCGGGTCGAGGTGCAGCCGGCCCCGGGGCGCGGTGGCGTGGGCGAGCCAGAACAGCCGGGCCGCGGGTCGCCGGAGGCTGGGGTGGAAGAAGGTGCCGACCGGCTCACCGGCCAGCGCGGCGACCGCCTGGGCGGCGGAGGTGAGCACCACCGGGATGCCGAAGCCGGTGGCGATCCGGGCCGCTTCCACCTTGGTCACCATGCCGCCGGTGCCGACCCCCGCGCGGCCGCTGCCGCCGATCTCGACACCTACCAGGTCCGCCTCGTCGCGTACCTCGGGGATGCGGCGGGAGCCGGGTCGGGTCGGGTTCCCGGTCCAGAGCGCGTCGACGTCGGAGAGGAGTACCAGCAGGTCGGCGTCGACCAGCGCGGCCACCAGCGCGGCCAGCCGGTCGTTGTCGCCGAACCGGATCTCCTCGGTGGCGACCGTGTCGTTCTCGTTCACGATCGGCACCGCCCGCAGGTCGAGCAGCTTGCGCAGGGTGCGGTACGCGTTGCGGTAGTGGGCCCGTCGGGTCACGTCGTCGACGGTGAGCAGCACCTGGCCGACGGTACGGCCGTGCCGGGCGAAGGCGGCCGCGTACCGCCCGATCAGCAGGCCCTGGCCGACGCTGGCGGCGGCCTGCTGGGTGGCCAGGTCTCGCGGTCGCCGGGGCAGACCGAGCGGGGCGAGGCCGGCGGCGATCGCGCCGGACGAGACCAGCACCACCTCGCGGCCGTCAGTGGCCCGTAGGCCGAGGGCGTCGACCAACGCGTCGACCCGCCCGTCGTCCAGACCGCCGCTGGCGGTGGTCAACGAGGAGGACCCGATCTTTACAACGACCCGCCGGGCCGCCGTGACTGCGTCGCGCACCCGCCCATTCTGCGCTGTCGTCGCGGCGTGGCCTGTCGCCGTTCCCATAGTCTGGCCGCTTGTGACACCTGACGAGTACGTCGAGGCCGTGCTGGAACTGGTCGACCGGATCCCACCCGGCCGGGTGATGTCGTACGGAGCGGTGGCCGAGGCGCTGGCCGACCGCTCCGGGCGGACGTCGGCGCGGCTGGTTGGGGCGATCATGGCCCGCCACGGTGGTGGGGCCCCGTGGCACCGGGTGGTGAACGCGTCCGGCGGGCTGCCGCCCCGGCTGGCCCGGGAGGCGCGGGCGCGTTGGCTCGCCGAGGGGACGCCGCTGCGCGGTACCGGGGTGGACATGCGGACGGCCGTGTGGTGGCCCGGGTAGGGGATGTGACCCCCGCCATAACGTGAGTAATATTCGGCCCCATGACCGCGCCGCCGGGTGGCTCCGGCCCACCGCCCACCCCCGGACAGCCCGCGCAGAGCCCAGGCCCACCGGGCACGCTGCCCAGGGGCGTGCACGCCGGCTATGCGCTCGGCTCGCTGGCGACCGGGGCCTTCGGCACCGTGCCGGGTCTGCTGCTGCTGCCCTATCTGACCGACACCCTCGGGGTGGCCGCCGGCGTGGCGGCTCTGCTGGTGCTGCTGCCGAAGGCATGGGACGTGCTGGTCAACCCGGTCGCCGGGCGGATCTCCGATCGCACCAGGTCGCGGTGGGGCGCCCGTCGTCCGTACCTGCTCTTCGGCGGGCTGGCCCTGGCCGTGCTCTTCGGGGCCATCTTCGCCGCGCCGTTCGGCGCCGGTCCCGCCGCCGGGGCGTACGTCGCCGTCGCCTTCCTGGCCACCGCGACCGCGTTCGCCTTCTTCCAGGTGCCGTACGTGGCGATGCCGGCCGAGCTGACCAGCGACTACGCCGAACGTACCCGGATGATGACCTGGCGGATCGCGGTGCTGGCGCTGGCCATCCTGGTCGCCGGCGCGGTGGCCCCACTGGTGCGTGATGCGGCCGGCGGAGGTGTACCCGGACACCGATGGATGGGTGTCTTCGTGGCCGCCCTGATCGCGCTCGGTGCCGTCGGCGCCTTCCTCGGCACCCGGTCCGCTCCGCAGGGCGCGGTCGGCGAGAGTGAGCCGAGCCTGCGCGCCCAACTGGCCGTCGCGGCACGCAGCCGGCCCTTCCGGGCGCTGCTGCTCTGCTTCGTGGTGCAGTCCGCCGGGGTGGCCACGATCCTCGCCGGGGTCCAGTACTTCGCCGACCACGTGCTGCGGGACTCCACGACCGGCCCGACCGTGCTCTTCGTCTGCTTCGTCGGACCGGCGCTGGTGGTCATGCCGCTCTGGTCGCGGGTGGGCGCCCGGGTGGGCAAGCTCGCCGCCCTGGTCGCCGCGTCGTTGATCCTGTCGGCCGGCGGACTGGCGCTTGTCGCCGCGCCGGTGCTGCCCACCGCCGTGGTCTACCTGCTGGTCGCGGTACTCGGCGTCGGGTACGCCGGTCAGCAGGTCTTCGCGCTGGCCATGCTCCCGGACTGCATCGCCTACGACACCGTGCGCACCGGGCGTCGGCAGGCCGGCGTCTTCACCGGTGTGTGGACGGCCGGCGAGACCTTCGGACTGGCCCTGGGCCCCGGCATCTACGGACTGGTCCTCGCCACCACCGGCTACGTCTCCTCCACCACCGGTACCGCCGCCACCCAGTCCGACACCGCCCGCCTCGGCGTCCTGCTCGGCTTCACCATCCTCCCCGCTCTCCTCATCGGCCTGGCCACCCTCCTGCTCCGCCCCTACGACCTGACCCCCGCCCGCCTCTCCACCCCCACCCCGCCCCCAGCCACCGCCGATCATGCAGTTGTGGCAGTAACAAAAGCCGCTAAAACCCACGGAAAGGGCACCACGACTCCATGATCGACGAGAATTGGTCGGACGGGATGCCGGCGGAGCAGGTGCTGGCGGAGATCCGGCAGCTGCGCACGATGGATCGGCCGACGCACGGGGGGCGGTTGTTCGCGTACGTGTACGACCCGGCGGTGCCCGGGCTGGACGCGCTCGCCGCTGCCGCGTACGCCGAGAGCGCCCACGTCAACGGGCTCGACCCGACCGCCTTCCCCTCCCTGCTGGCCATGGAGAACGCGCTGGTCGCGGCGGCGGCGCGACTGCTCGGGGGCGGGCCGGGCACGAGCGCTCCCGAGGTCGCCGGCAGCGTCACAAGCGGCGGCACCGAATCGCTCATCCTGGCCGTGAAGACCGCCCGGGACGCTCGGCCGGACATCACCGCGCCCCGGATCGTGGTACCGGCCAGCGCCCATGCCGCGTTCGCCAAAGCGGCCCATTACCTGCGGGTGGAACTCGACACCGTGCCGATCGACCCGACCACGCTACGACCGGCGGTCGCCGACGTGGCTGCCGCCGTCCGGCCGGAGACGGTGCTGGTGGCCTGCTCCGCCCCCTCGTACGCGCACGGCGTCGTGGACCCGGTCGAACAGATCGCCGAGGTGGCCGCCGCCGCAGGGGTGCGCTGCCACGTCGATGCCTGCTTCGGCGGCTGGACGCTGCCGTATCTGCGTCGCCTGGGTCTGCCGGTGCCCCCGTTCGACCTCGCCGTGCCCGGGGTCACCTCGATCTCGGTGGACCTGCACAAGTACGCGTACGCGCCGAAGGGCGTGTCGGTGCTGCTGCACCGCGACCCGCAACTGCGCGCCCCGCAGTACTTCGCGTACGCCGACTGGCCCGGGTACACCATGATCAACCCGGTGATCTCGTCCACCCGCTCGGGCGGTCCGATCGCCGCCGCGTACGCCACCCTGCGGCACCTCGGCGACGACGGCTACCTGGCGCTGACCCGCCGCACCTGGACGGCGGTGTGCACGCTGGCCGACGCGGTACGCGCCACCGAAGGGTTGCGGCTGGTCGCCGAGCCGGAGTCGACAGTGGTCTGTTTCACCGCCGACGATCCCACGCTCGACCTGTTCCTGCTGGTGGACGAGCTGACCGCGCGGGGTTGGCACACTCAACCACAGCTCCGGTACGCCGACCTGCCGGCCAGCGTGCACCTCACGGTGACCGCGGCGGTGGCGCCGCGGGTGGCCGAGTTCGGTCCGGCGCTGGCCGACGCGGTCGCCGCGGCCCGCGCCGCCGGGCCGGTCGAGCTGCCGTCCGACCTGCTGGCGATGGCCGGCAGCCTCACCCCGGAGGCGCTCACCCCGGAGTTGGTGGCGGGACTGGCCGAAGGGCTCGGCCTGGGCGGTGGCGCTGGTGCTCCGGACCGGATGGCGGTGGTCAACACGCTGCTCGACGCCGCCCCGGCGGCGGTGCGGGAGCGGCTGCTTGTGGAGTTCGTCGGGCTGCTCCAGCGCCCGGCCTGGTGAGCCGACGACGCCAGCGCCTGCCCAGTGACCCGACGACGTCGACGCCCGGCGTGGTGACCGACGACGTCCGGCCGGCGCCGTGGGCGCCGGCCGGACGAGAGGCGGTCAGGCCGCGTCGGCCACGCGAACCGTGAATGATGCGGTGTTGTCGGCCGGGTCGGCGTCGGCCACGCTGTTGCCGTACCACTGGGTGCTGAGCTGCAACGAGACGGTGCCGAGGTCGCCCGGCACGGTCTCCGGCTCGGCGTGCAGCAGCACGTCGAAGCTCCGCTGTTCGCCGGTCATGAAGCGGTCGCCGGGTACGACGAAGTTGGTGAAGGAGCTCGGGGCGTCCTGCGGATCGGTGCCCCAGATCACCACGCCCGCCGGCAGGCCGGTCGCCTCGCCCCACAGGTACTCGTGCGCGGTGTCGCCGGCCCACCCGACGGTCACCGGCAGCCTGCCCTGGTAGCTGCCGTCCGCCTGCCGGGTCAGCGTCACGGCCCCGGCCGTGGTGATGTCGGCGCGGGCCTGGCTGTCCTGCACGTAGGGCACCGGGTTGCGCAGCGAGCCCGAGGTGGAGCGGAAGCGGGCGGCGAAGCTGGCCCGGTCGGCGACCTCGTCCCGACCGTCGCCGATGTTTACCGAGATGCGCCCGCCCTTCGCGATCATCGCGACGTCCCGGGTCGGGGTGAGCACGTCAAAGGCGATCGAGAACGACCGGCTCTCGCCCGGCTCGATGTCGCCGCCCGGCACCGAGCAGGTGGCTGTCCGTCGGTTGTCCTTCGGCGCGCCGAAGCCGCACGCCTCCTCCGGGCTGAGCCTGCCCAGCGAACCGGCGACCGGCTCGACGACGTAGACGCTGAAGTAGGTGGCGGCCGGGCCGTTGTTGGTCACCGTGACCGGCAGGCTGCCGTGGTAGCCGCGGTCGGTCGGTTCGAGCACCAGCCGGCCGACCGAGATGTCGGCGGTGGGGCTGCCGGTGGTGGGCGCGGCGGCGGCCGGTGCGGCGAGCGGCAGCAACACCGCGCCGGTGCCGAGCAGGATGCCGGCCAGCCGACGTCCGGTACGTGTCCTCATCTGGAAGGTCCTCCCGTGGTTCCCCGTCACCGCGCGGCTCGTCCGCGCGGTGTCATCAGATGCACGCGACGGGCGTCGATCCGGTTGCCGACTCTTCTGCCGGAAGCCCGACAGTGATGCAGCCGTACGCGTAGCGATCCTCGTCGTTGTCGTGGTTCGGGTCCATGAGCGGGTCGGCGTCGCTGCCGACCGGCGTCACCTCGGCGATGTCGGTGCCGCTGGCGTGGTTCGTGTTGCGAAGCCCGAACCGGAAGGTCCGTTCCACTGTCCGGTCGCAGACAGGCGGGCCGCCGGATGTCCGCCCCGAGATGCGGAGTGCGCGACCCCCTGCCGGCCCGGGTTTCCGGCCTCGAACGTTGTGGTTGACTGTCGGGGACAGGAGGGGGAGCGGTCGTGCAGCTGCCTGCGGTGCTCGGTGAGCCGATCCGGTTCGTGCTGAACTGGGGCCGCCGCTACTCGCTCTGGGTCTTCAACTTCGGGCTGGCCTGCTGCGCCATCGAGTTCATCGCGACAAGCATGTCCCGCCACGACTTCATGCGACTCGGCGTGATCCCGTTCGCGCACGGCCCCCGGCAGGCAGATCTGATGGTGGTCTCCGGCACCGTCACCGACAAGATGGCCCCGGCGATCAAGCGGCTCTACGACCAGATGCCCGAGCCGAAGTACGTGATCTCGTTCGGTGCCTGCTCGAACTGCGGCGGCCCGTACTGGGACTCGTACTCGGTGACCAAAGGGGTCGACCAGCTGATTCCGGTCGACGTCTACGTGCCCGGCTGCCCGCCCCGGCCGGAGGCGCTGCTGCACGGCATCCTCCGTCTCCAGGAGAAGATCGCCGCCGAGCAGTCCGGCATCGGCGGGGTGCCGCGCACCGACCCGCTCGCCGCACCGGTCGACGCGCCGCCCAGCGACGGCACTGCGGTCCGCTCCGTCGCTTCCCTGACCTCGCCACCGGTACGCCCGCCGCACGCCTGACCGGGGCGACGCTGCTGCGTCGGGTCGCGGCCGGTGCCCGGCCGGGTGCGGGGGGCGGTCCGGTCGGTCCGGCGAGACCGGTCGCTCGGCTGGCCGTCCGGGTGGTGAGGTTTCGCTAGCGTACGGATCATGACCGACCTCGCCGAGCAACGTTCCGCCTTCATCATCGAGGTGCTGACCGAGGAGTTCGGCACCCTGATGGCGCTCGACCCGGCCGCCTTCCGGCGCAAGTTCCGCAAGATGGCCGCCTCGCCGTTCGCCTTCTACCGGGGCAGTGCCAGCCTGTTCTACGCCGATCAGCGTGGCGACTTCGCCGACGATAGCTTCCTGGACGCGCGGACCAGCCGGGTGTGGATCCACGGCGACCTGCACGCGGAGAACTTCGGCACCTACATGAACGGCTCCGGCCAGCTCGTTTTCAACGTCAACGACTTCGACGAGGCGTACGTCGGGCCGTTCACCTGGGATCTGCGACGGTTCGTCGCCAGCGTGGCGTTGATCGGCTACACCAAGGCGCTCTCCGACCGGATCATCAGCGACCTGGTCACCTGCTTCGCGAACGCGTACCTGATCGAACTGCGGGCCATCGCTGCCGGCGGGGACGACGCCATCGGGTCGATCACCCTGGACAACGCCGACGGTGTGCTGCGCCGGGTGCTCCAGCAGGCGCGGTTGAACACCCGGGTCGACCTGCTGCGGGGACAGACCACCATCGACAACTACGAGCGGCGCTTCTCCGTCGGCGACGGGGTGTACGAGATCGACGGTGACGTGCGGGCGCGGGTGTGCGCGGCGTTCGAGGCGTACCTGGACACGCTGCCGCCCACCACGGCGCAGGCCCGGCCGCTGGCCGCCCAGATCAAGGACGTGGTGCTGCGCAAGGGGGTGGGCATCGGCTCGGCCGGACTGCCGTCGTACAACCTCCTGTTGGAGGGGCACACCCAGGCACTGGAGAACGACGTCGTGATCTACATGAAGCAGGCTCAGGTGCCGGCGGTGGCCCGGTACATCGACGACGAGCGGGTCCGCGGCTACTTCCGGCACCAGGGACACCGCACCGCCGAGTCGCAGCGGGCCCTTCAGGCACACGCCGACCCGTGGGTCGGCTTCACCGAACTCGACGGCGTCGGTCAACTCGTCGCCGAGGTGTCCCCGTACGCGGCCGACCTCGACTGGTCGGACGTCAACGAACCGGAGGAACTGGCCGGGGTGCTGGTCGACCTGGGACGGTCGGTCGCCCGGATGCGCTCGGTGGCCGACGACGAGTCCAGCCACGACCTGGTCGACTACTCGACCGAGGAGGCCATCGTCGCCGCCGTCGACGCGGACACCGCCGGCTTCGTCGGGCACCTGGTCGACTTCGCCCACACGTACGGGGTACGCGCCCGTCACGATCACCAGCTCTTCGTCGACCTGTTCCGCAACGGTCGGCTGCCCGGGATCTGAGGTGCCCAGACGTGCCCAGACGCCTGCCCCGGTCGCTGGCCTGGACGCTACTCGCGCTCGCGCTGTCGAGCTTCGCGGTGGGGGTGGTGTGGGAAGCACGTGCCCTGGACCACATGCAGCAGCATCCGTACCTGGTCAACGTCCTGTCCGGGATGACCGGCTTCGCCACCAGCGCCCTGGTGATCACGCTCGGGGTCGACCGCGTGCTGCGGCGGGAGCACCTGCGGCGCTGGGGACGGATGATGGGTCAGGCGGTGGGCCGGATCCAGGCGGACCTGATGGACATCGTCGAGTGGCACCTGAGCGATGGACGGATCCGGCGGGAGCGTCATCGGTACGGGTATGCCGAAGGGCTGCTGGACACGCACCTGCTCGTCCGGACGCTCGTCACGGTAGCTGACCGTGGCGGACTCCGGGGGCCGGTCGATCGGCATCGGCTGGAGAGCCTGTTGCGCGTCGTTGACGAGTTGCTGGCGGTCTCCGTACCGGCCTTCGAACGTGCCTTCGACGTGCTCGCCGATCCCGCCGTGGAACGGGCGGTCGCCGAGATCAGGCACGGCCGGGACCTCCTGTCGGAGGGGGTGGATGGAGATCCGGCTCAGGTCGACACCAGGGCGTTGCTGCTCGGCTCGATCGAGCTGGTCCGAGCGCTGACCGCGGTGGCAACCTACCGGCCCTACCGGAAGATGGTGCTCCGCCGGCAGCGGCTCCGTGGCGCCCGTCGCGCCAAGGAGGGAGCGACCGGCTCAGGCGGCGAAGTCGAGGACGACCTTGATGTCCTGCGGTCCGGGGGAGTAGGCGGTGGCGTACTGGGCCAGCGGCACGCGCCGGGTGATCAGTGAGCCGAGCCAGGCGTGGTCGGCCTTGGACAGTGCCTCGGCGGCGCCCTCCCAGTGACGCCGGTTGGCGTTCACCGACCCGAAGACGACGTTGTTCTCCAGGACGAGGGTCCGGTTCAGTGCGCCCGCGTCGAAGTCGATCGTCCGGCCGCCGCTGGACACCCCGGCCAGGCACACGATCCCGTTGGGGCCGACCTTGCACATCGCCTCCAGCACGACCACTGGTGCGCCGGTGCACTCGATGATGACGTCCGGTTCGAGGTCCAGCTGATCGAGCGGTCCGGAGTGGTACGTCGCACCGAGCGCGCCGGCAAGCGCCGGCTTGGGGCCCTCGGTGGCCAGATCGAGCACGTGCACCGAGAGACCCCGCTGGCTGGCCAGCAGCGCGGCGAGCAGGCCGATCGGCCCGGCGCCGGTGATCAACGCCGTGCGGGGCTGCCACTCCGCCCGCAGGCCGATCCGGTCCACGTGGTCCCACGCCTTGACCATCACACTTGTCGGTTCGAGCAGCATCCCCACCTCGATCAGCGACGGGTCGAGTCCCACAGCGAAGCGGGGCTGCAACCGCCACCGCTCGCGGGCGAAGCCCGGCAACGCCTTGATGCCGTGCTCGGTGAACAGGCCGTTGCGGCACATGTCCCACTCGCCCACCGCGCAGTTCGGGCAGGGCATCGGATCGGGGTGCCGGACGATCCCGGCCACCAGGTCGCCGGGTTGCCGGGTACCGGTCGGATCCTCCAGCACCCGGCCCAGCGACTCGTGACCGAGCACCAGGTGGTCGGTGTCGGGCGGGGCCTCGCCGTACTGTCCGTCGATGATTTCGATGTCGGTGCCGCAGACGCCCACCGAGAGGGCCTCCACCAGGATGGGCCCCTCTTCGGGGGCCGGTTCCGGGTAGTCGTCGAGGAGCCGCAGCGAGCCGGGTACTCCGGGAATGACGGTCACAGCGCGCACGGGTCCATCCTGGTGACCACCGACGACCGGCATCGGCGAAGTCCGCGAGAGTCACCCGCCCGCGTGCACCCGTCCGGTCGGTCGGGTGCCGTCTGGCTCCGCATCGGCTCGGCCGACGACTCCCGCCACAGGGCCTAGGATCAGCGACATGACACCGGAAGAGGTCGGCCAGCGGCTCGTCGCGTTGCTTGCGCCCGTCGAGGCCACCGCGACGGTCTCCGGCGGTGAGGTCCATTCCCGGGCCACCATCGACGTACCCCCGAACGCCTGGCGGGCCGCGCTGCTGGCCGCCCGCGACGACGCCGAGCTGGCCTTCGACTACTTCGACTGGCTGTCGGCCGTCGACGAGTTGGCCGACGGGTTCGACGTGGTGGCCCACCTCTGGTCCACCACGCACCGGCACGGGGTGCTGCTGCGTGCCCGGGTGTCCCGCCAGACACCGAGTGTCGACTCCGTGGTGGCGGTCTACCCGGGGGCCGCCTGGCACGAGCGGGAAACCCACGAGATGTTCGGCATCGACTTCGCCGGGCACGCCGAGCTGCGCCCACTGCTGCTGCCCCCGGAGTTCGAGGGGCATCCGCTGCGCAAGGAGTTCGTACTGGCCTCCCGGGTGGCGAAGCCCTGGCCGGGTGCGAAGGAGCCGGGTGAGTCGGAGGCCGGCGGTGGACGTCGCCCGATCCGACCCCCGGGTGTGCCCGCGCCGGGCGAGTGGGGAGTCGTGCCGACCCCCGCCGGCGCCGGTGGGGTGGGGGAGGGGCCGCGCGGCGGCACCCCGGCCCGCCCCGCCCGGGAACGCCCGGCCCGTCCGGCACCGGGTGCCCGCGGGCCGCGTACCCCTCGGGATGCCGGCTCCGCCGGGGCGGGCTCCCGGCCGGGCCCCGGCGGTCCGGCGCCTGCGGATGGGACAGCATCCGAGGGTGGTCCGGCACCGGATGACGGAGGTAGCGCCTGATGCCGCTCTGGCTGGAACTGGTGGTCCGGATCGGTGGCGTGCTGGCCGCCTTCCTCGTTCTGCCGCTGTTGGTCGGACAGGCGGAACACAAGGTGATGGCGCACATGCAGGGTCGGCTCGGCCCGATGTACGCGGGCGGGTTCCACGGCTGGGCGCAGTTGATCGCCGATGGGGTGAAGTTCGTCCAGAAGGAGGACGTCACTCCCCGAGCCGCCGACCGGCCGGTGTTCCGGCTGGCTCCGGCGGTAGCGCTGGTGCCGTACCTGCTGGCCCTGCTGGTGATCCCGCTCGGCCCGAACGACCTGGTCGGCCAGCCGCTCGACGTCGGGCTGTTCTTCGTACTGGCAGTGGTCGGGGTGGGCGTGCTGGCCGTGCTCATGTCGGCCTGGGCGTCGGCCAACAAGTACAGCCTGCTCGGCGGGTTGCGCGGTGCGGCACAACTGCTCGGCTACGAGTTGCCGCTGGTGCTGGCCGCCGCGTCGGTGGCGATGGCCGCCGGGACGCTCAGCCTCTCCGGCATCGTCGAGGCGTGGCAGCCGTGGTGGCTGCTCTGGCAGGCACCGGCGATGGTCATCTTCTTCGTGGCCGGGCTGGCCGAGATCCGCCGGCCGCCCTTCGACATGCCGGTCGCCGACTCGGAGCTGGTCTTCGGCTACCTGACCGAGTACACGGGCCTGCGCTTCGCGTTCCTGCTACTGGCCGAGTACGTCGGCATCGTGGTGATCGCGGCGCTCACCACCGTGCTGTTCCTCGGCGGCTGGCAGGGCCCGTTCGCCGACGCGCAGCTCGGCTGGCTCTGGACCCTGCTCAAGGTCGCCGCCGTCAGCTTCGTGATCATCTGGCTCCGGGTCTCCTACCCACGACTCCGCGAGGACCAGCTCCAACGCCTCTGCTGGCTCGTCCTGGTCCCCGCCGCCCTGGCCCAGCTCGTCCTCACCGCCGCCATCCGCCTAACCCTCTAACCAATCCCGTTGATCAAGAAGTTTTGGTCGGGATCCGCGCGGATCCCGACCAAAACTTCTTGATCAACCCGGACGTCGCGCGGGGTGGGCGGGGGGTGGGTCAGCTCAGGGGGGTGTGGGCGGGGTTTACGCGTTCGGCGGGGGTGGGGGGTGCGGGTGGGGTGCCGGTGCCGAAGGGGTGGCCGCCGAGGGACTCGCGGTCGTGGGGCTCCAGCCAGTTCGACAGGTCGGGGCCAAGCGGTACGACGCCGGTCGGGTTGATGTCGCGGTGCACCTCGTAGTAGTGCCGCTTGATGTGGTCGAAGTCGATCGTGTCACCGAAACCGGGCGTGGTGAACAGGTCCCGGGCGTACGCCCACAGCACCGGCATCTCGCTGAGCTTCTGCCGGTTGCACTTGAAGTGGCCGTGGTAAACGGGGTCGAAGCGGACAAGCGTGGTGAACAGCCGGACGTCGGCCTCGGTAATCGTGTCGCCGACCAGGTAGCGCTGCCCGGCGAGTCGTTCACTGAGCCAGTCGAGCCGGTCGAACAGCCGCCGGTACGCCCGCTCGTACGCCTCCTGGCTGCCGGCGAAGCCGCACCGGTAGACGCCGTTGTTGACGTCGGCGAAGACCACCGCGTTCACCTCGTCGATCTCGGCGCGCAGATGCTCCGGGTACAACTGCGGCGCACCCGAACGGTGGTACGCGGCCCATTCGGTGGACAGGTCCAGGCTCATCTGGGCGTAGTCGTTGGTAACCACCTGTCCGGTGGGCACGTCCACGATGGCCGGCACGGTGATGCCCCGGGGGTAGTCCGGGTAGCGCGCGAAGTAGGCCTCCTGGATGCGCTCGATGCCGAGCACCGGGTCCCGCCCGTCCGGGTCGAGATCGAATGTCCAGCTCCGCGCGTCGTGCGTCGGACCGGCGACGCCCATCGAGATGGCGTCCTCCAGGCCCAGCAGTCGCCGCACGATGATCAGACGGTTGGCCCACGGGCAGGCACGGCTGACCACCAGGCGGTAGCGGCCCGGCTCGACCGGGTAGCCGTCCCGCCCGTCGGCGGTGATCCGGGTGGTGATGTAGTTCTGGTCCCGCTTGAACTCGCCCGGCTCGACGTACCTGCCGCCGCCGCTCTTGCCGTCCTCGCCCATGTCGCCCCCAGGGTGTGCCCGACTCGTCCTCGCCCCCATCATGGCGGATCTTCCTGCGACCGGCCCGGTGACCAGGCGGCGGGCGGGAGCCAGGTCGGCGTGACCTGATCAGCGGGAGCGGGGAGTGATCCGGTCGAGCGGGATGTCCATCTCCCACGGGTCGGCCAGCAGGATGCCGTCGCTCATCCGGGCGTGCTCGACGTAGACGCGCTTGACCGGGTCGAGCCGGTGGGCGTGCACCGCGATCCCCGTCTCCGTCTCGATCCGCCAGAAGAAGGGAATGTCCGCCTCGGCGTACAGTGCCGGCTTGAGCACCCGGTCGATGCTGCGCGAACCCTCCGAGACGATCTCCACCACCAGCAGAACCTCGTTCGGCAGGTAGGAGGAGGGGTTGCGGGCCGCCGCGTCCAGCTCGGTTACCAGCAGGTCGGGAATGAGGGATCGGCTGCGGGACATCCGCACCGACACCCCCTGGGTGACGTCAAACTCGGCGGGGCAGGTCTCCTGCAAGGCGGCACCGAGCAGCATTGCGATGGATTGGTGCAGTCGCGTGGGGGAGGGCGACACGATCAGTTGTCCGTCCAGGAGTTCACGGCGGCGGCCGTCGTCGGGCAGGCGGTCGAGGTCGTCCGTCGTCCACTCGCCCGGCGCCGGGTTGTCGTCGTGCAGCGCGGCGGTCATTGACGGGTCCTTTCCGGTGCGTCGTTCTCCCCGCAGCCACCGTACTACCGGCTACCTCCGGGGGGTGGTCGCGCGCGCCGTGCCCACAGGGCAGGATGTTCGGCATGAGCGAGCGCGAGCGAAGCGAGGCGACCGGCCTGCCCGGCAGCGGCTTGGTCAAGGGGCTCGCCGTCACGTTGAAGACGATGACAAAACGCTCCACCACGGCGCAGTACCCGGACGTCGCCCCGGAGCTGCCACCCCGCTCGCGTGGGGTGATCGCGCTGTTGGAGGAGAACTGCACGGTCTGCATGCTCTGCGCCCGCGAGTGTCCGGACTGGTGCATCTATATCGACTCGCACAAGGAAGAGGTGGCGGTGCCGGGCGCCGCCCGGGCCCGGCAGCGCAACGTGCTCGACCGGTTCGACATCGACTTCTCGCTCTGCATGTACTGCGGCATCTGCATCGAGGTCTGCCCCTTCGACGCCCTCTACTGGTCGCCGGAGTTCGAGTACGCCGAGTACGACATCAAGGACCTGCTGCACGACAAGGACCACCTGGGCGAGTGGATGGCGACCGTGCCGCCGCCACCGGCGCACGACCCGAACGGCGAGCCGGCCAAGGAGGAGACCGCCGCCGCGCGCAAGGCCGCCGTCCCGGGCTCGTCCGCCGCCCGTCCGACCACCCCGGGGGTACGCCCCGCACCACCCCGCGCCGCCGACGACGAAGGTACGCCCGCGTGACCGGGGTGGACGCGCTGCTGCTCGCCCTCGGCGCGGTGGCGGTCGGCTCGGCGGCGCTTGTGGTGGCCACCCGGCACCTGGTCCGTGCGGGTCTCTACCTGGTGGTCTGCCTCGGCGCGGTGGCCGGCATGTACCTGGTACTCGCCGCCGAACTGGTCGCCTGGGTGCAGGTGCTGATCTACGTCGGCGCGGTGGTGGTGCTGCTGTTGTTCGCCGTGATGCTGACCCGCGCGCCGATCGGCGCCTCGGACGATCTGGACCGCTCCGGCTGGCCGGCCGCGCTGATCGGCGGTGGGGTGGGGCTCGGGTTGGCGGCGTTGCTCGTCGACGCGTACCGCTGGACGACCGTGGAGCTGCCCGAGGCGGGCACCGCCGAGCGTCTCGGTGAGCAGGTCTTCAGCAGCTGGGTGCTGCCCTTCGAGGTGCTGTCGGTGCTGCTGCTCTCGGCACTTGTGGGGGCCATTGTGCTGTCCCGCCCCGACATCGGCGCCAGCAGGGACGACGCGGCGGACGATCGGGGGCGGTCGCGGTGAGGCCGGTCATCCCGTACGTCACCGCCGCGCTCCTGTTCGGCCTCGGCGTGTACGGCGTGCTGCGGCGGCGCAACGCGGTGCTGGTGCTGATGTCCGTCGAGCTGATGCTCAACGCGGTGAACCTGATCCTGGTCACCGCCGACACCACGGCGAAGGCGGTACTGCCGCACGGCGGGCAGGTCTTCGCGTTGTTCGTGATCGTGCTGGCCGCCGCCGAGATCGGGGTGGGTCTGGCGATCGTGCTCCAGCTCTACCGGATCCGGGCCAGCGTCGCCGTCGACGAGATCCCCCTGACCGAACAGCACACCGCGGAACCGGTCGCCGCCACGACGGTCGGCCAGGCGTCACGGGCCGTCGGAAGCGAACCGGAGGGACCGCGGTGAGCGTCACGACGTTTGGTGCGTTGCTGCCGGCCGTACCGCTGCTCGCCGGCCTGACCGGCCTGCTGCTGCCACCGTCGCCGCGGGGCGCGGCCATCGGCGAGGCGGCGGCCCGCCGGGTGGCCGCCACCGTTGGCATCGCTGGCGCGGCCGGTGCGCTCGCCCTGGCGGTGGCCCTGCTGGTAACCCTGGACGGCCCGGCCGAATCTTCGACCACCTGGATCGAGTTGGGCGGGCTCACCGTCACCCTCGGGGTACGCCTCGACGGTGCCGCCGCCCTGGTCGCCGTCGCGGTCACCACGGTCGCCCTGGCGGTGCAGATCTACTCGACCGGCTACCTGCGGCAGGGGCCACCCGAGGAACCCGACCACCGTTACCCGCCGTACGCGGCGCAGGTCAGCCTCTTCACCGCCGCGATGCTGCTGGTGGTGGTGTCCGGGGACCTGATCCTGCTGCTTGTCGGCTGGGAGGTGATGGGGCTCTGCTCGTACCTGCTCATCGCCCACGACCGGCGGCTGCCGGAGGCGCCGGCCGCCGCGATGAAGGCGTTCCTGGTCACCCGGGTCGGTGACGTCGGCTTCCTGCTCGGCATCGCGCTGCTCGGCGTCTCGGCGGGCAGCTTCCGGATCGCCGACGTGCTCACCCACGACCACGGCACCACCACGCTCACCGCCGCCTGCCTGCTGCTGCTCGCCGGGGTGGCCGGTAAGAGCGCCCAGTTCCCGCTGCACACCTGGCTGCCCGACGCGATGGCCGGACCGACCCCGATCTCCGCGCTGATCCACGCCGCGACCATGGTGGCCGCCGGCGTGTACGCGGTCACCCGGCTGTGGCCGATCTTCGAGGCCACCCCGACCGCGCTTGTCGTGCTCGGTGTGATGGCCTCGGTGACCCTGCTGCTCGGCGCGCTGGCCGCCACCGCCCAGGACGACATCAAGCGGGTACTCGCCTGGTCGACGGTGTCGCAGATCGGCTACATGACCGGGGCGCTCGCCGTCGGATCCCCGCCGGCCGCGCTGTTCCACCTGCTCACCCACGCGGCGTTCAAGGCACTGCTGTTCCTCGCCGCCGGTGCGGTGATCCACGCCGTCGGCACCACCCTGATGTCCCGGATGGGCGGGCTGCGGCGCAGTATGCCGGTGACCTTCTGGTGCACCGTGATCGGGCTCGGCGCGCTGGCCGGCGTACCGCCGCTCTCCGGTTTCTGGAGCAAGGAGGGGGTGCTCGCCGCAGCCGAGCAGGCCGCCCTGCACGGCGACGGCCCGGCACCGGCCTGGGTGGGCTGGCTGGTCTGGCTCGCCGGGCTGGTCGGTGTCGCCGTCACCGCCTGGTATGCCACCCGGCTGTTGCTTGGCACCTACTTCGGTGCGCCCCGCACCCCGCTTGCCCGGCCGCCACACGATCCGCCGGCCGTGCTGCGCTGGCCGGTGCTGGCGTTGGCCGTACCGGCGGCCCTGCTCGGCCTGGCCGGCTTTCCGGGCTGGTTCTCCCGCCAACTGCAAGCCACCCTGCCCGTCGGCCCCGACGTCGTGTCGGATCTGCTGCCGCCGGACGCGCTGATCCACCTCACCCCGACCGTGCTGCTGCCGCTGGCGCTGCTGGTGATCGGTGCTGGCCTGGCGTGGGTCGGGTGGCGGCGGGGCGGCGGTGCCGACCCGGTGGCCGCGCTCGGTCCGCTGCGGCCGGTCTTCGCCCGCGCGTTCCGGCTCGACGACGTGCAGCACACCCTGGTCGTACGCACGACCACCGCGATTGCGCGCGCGGCGCGTACCGCCGACGAGCGGGTGGTGGACGGTGCGGTCACCGGCACCGGACGCGCCGTGGGTGCCCTCGGCGGCAGGCTGGGCGTCCTGCACCGCGCGGCGCTGCCCCGGGCCGCCGCCGCGGTGCTGGCCGGCGCGCTGCTGATCGGCCTGGCCGCGGCGGCCCTGATCGGAGCGACGGCATGAGCGAACGTCAGCGAGCACACCACCTACCCGGCGTCCCGGTGCCGCCTGCCGGCCCGCCGGTCAGCGGGGGGCCGGCATGAACGTCGGGGAGTTCCTGCTGGTCTCGGTACTCGCGGTGCCGGCGCTCGGCGCGCTGGCGGTGGCGGCGACGCCCCGCGACCGGGCGGCGCGGATCGTGGGCACCGTGGCCGCCGCACTCACCCTCGTCGCGGCGGCGTCGCTGGTCGCCGGCCGGAACGCCGCATGGTCGACGTACGCGCCCCAGGACGCCGCCGGGGCGGTGCGTCCCTGGCACTCGATCGACCTGCCCTGGGTCCCTGGGCTGGAGCTGCGCTTCCACCTGGGCGTCGACGGCATCTCCTGGCCGCTGGTGGTGCTTACCGCCCTGCTGACCCTGCTCTGTTGCGGCTACAGTCTGTGGCGGGTGCCGGGCGGAGGCGACGGCCGGGCCCTGGTGGCGCTGCTGCTGGTCGTCGAGGTCGGCATCCTCGGCACCTTCCTCGCCTTCGACCTGGTGCTGTTCTTCCTCTTCTTCGAGGTCGTCCTGCTGCCGATGTACGCGATCATCGTCGGTTGGGGCGGCGACGGCACCGACCCGGCGGCACTGGACGCGCGGCGGCGGGCGGGGCGGAAGTTTGCCCTCTACACCCTGTTCGGTTCGGTGCTGCTGCTGGTCGGCGTGTACGTGGTGGTGGCCGCCGCCGGCACCGCCGACATCGTGGCGCTGACCGGCGGCACCGAGCTGTCCCGCACCACCCAGCTCGCCGCCTTCACCCTGCTCGCGCTGGCCTTCGCGGTGAAGAGCCCGCTGTGGCCGCTGCACTCGTGGCTGCCCGACGCGCACACCCAGGCACCCACCGTCGGCAGCGTGCTGCTCGCCGGGGTGCTGCTCAAGATGGGCACGTACGGTCTGATCAGGGTCGCCGTCGGGGTGGCCCCCGAGGGCGCCAGGTGGGCGGCACCGGTGCTCGGTGTGCTCGCCGTCGCCGCCATCCTGATCGGCTCGCTGGTCTGCCTGGCGCAGAGCGAGTTGAAGCGGCTGATCGCGTACTCAAGCGTCGGGCACATGGGCTTCGTCCTGCTGGGAGTCGCCACCCTGACCGCCACCGGCATCCAGGCGGCGCTGATCGGCAACGTCGCCCACGGCATCATCACAGGTCTGCTGTTCTTCCTGGCGGGCGCGATCAAGGACCGTACCCACACCGGCGCGCTCAGCGAGCTGTCCGGGCTGCGGGAGACCGCCCCGCGCCTGTCCGGGCTGCTCGCGTTCGCGGCGGTCGCCTCGCTGGGGCTGCCCGGGCTGGCCGGCTTCTGGGGCGAGGCGTTCGCCGTGGTCGCCGCCGTCGAGTCGGGTGGTGCGCTGTGGACCACGCTGGCGGTGCTGGCCGCGATCGGCGGGGCACTGACGGCGGCGTACCTGCTGCGACTGTTGCGGCGGGTGACCCACGGCGAGCCCAGCCCGGCGGTCGCCGCGCTCGGGCCCAAGCTGGCCGGAGCCGAACTGGTCGCCTGGGCGCCACTGGTCCTCCTCGCGCTGGCCGTCGGGCTGGCCCCGACGCTGGTGCTGGGCGTCGCCGAAGCTCCGGTCGAGGCCCTGGTGGGAGTGGTGGCGCGATGAGCGAGCGTAGCGAGCGGTTCATTCGGTTCAGTGCGGTGGTGGCGCGATGAGCGAGCCGAGTCTGGTGCAGGCCGTCGACCACGTGGCGCTGCTGCCGGCGTACCTGGCCGCCGGGACGGCGGTGCTGGTGCTGCTTGTGGACCTGCTGGCGGCCCGGCCACCGGCCACCGTCGCCACGGCGGTCACCGGCGCGGTCGCCACCGCAGTCGGTGCGGCGGCGGTCGGCTCGGGGGCCGAGCGACGCACGTTCTGCGTCGGTGCCGACTGCTCGTACGTCTTCGGCGGCCGGGCCGCCCTGGTCGCGGCGCTGGTGGCGCTGCTCGTCCTCGGGGTGCTGGCGTTGTCCGGGCCGCTGCTGCGGGCCGGGAACACCCCGGTGGGGGAGTACTGCTTCCTGCTCGCCTGCTCGATGACCGGCGGCGTGGTGCTCGGCGCGGCCGGTGACCTGATCACCCTGATCGTGGCGGTGGAGGTGCTCACCCTGCCGCTGTACGTCCTGGTCGGCCTGCGTCGGGGCAGCCTGGCCAGTGCCGAGGCGGCGGTGACCTTCTTCGTGGTCAGCGTGGTCGCCACCACGCTGACCCTGCTCGGTGCCGCGCTGCTCTACGCGGTCACCGGCGGACTGCACCTGGAACGGCTGGGTACCCTCCTCGCCGACGAGGCGCTGCTCGACCTGCCGTTGACCACTGTCGCGGTGACGCTCGTGGTGGCGGGACTGGCGTTCAAGGTGGCGGCGGTGCCGTTCCACGCCTGGGCGCCGGCCACCTACGACGGGGCACCACTGCCGGTGGCCGCGTACCTGTCGACCGCGTCCAAGCTCGGCGGGGTGGTCGCGCTGCTGGCAGTGGTGCGGCAGGCGTTGCCGCCGGAGGTGACCGGGCCGGTGCTGGCCCTGGTCGCCGCGCTGACCATGACCGTCGGCAACCTGGTGGCCCTGCGCCAGCGGCGTACGGTCCGGCTGCTCGCCTGGTCCTCGGTGGCCCAGGCCGGCTACATCCTCGCCCCCCTCGGCGCGCTGGCCCTGACCACCGACGCGGAGGCCCGCACTGCCGCGTACGCCGCCGCCCTGGCGTACGCCGTCTTCTTCGTGCTGCTGGAACTGGCCGCCTTCGCCGGCGTGGTGGCCCTGCGTCCGGCCGGCGCCGACGGGGGCAGGCTCGACGACCTGCGCGGTGCGGCACGGCGGCACCCCTGGGTCGGTGCCGGGCTGGCGTTCGCGCTTATCGGCCTCGCCGGCCTGCCACCCGGCCTGGCCGGACTGTTCGCCAAGGTGACGGTGGTCCGGTCCCTGCTCGGTGGCGACGCCGGCTGGCTCGCCCTGGTGGTGGCGGTGAACGCGGTCATCGGCCTGGCGTACTACCTGCGGGCCGCCGCGCTGCTCTACGCCCCGCCCGGAGACCTCACCGCCCGTGTCGCCCGACCCGCCCGCGCGGTGGCTGCGGCGCTGGCGGTGGCGACCGTGGTGGCCCTGGTCGTCGGCTTCGCACCGCAGGTCGTGCTCGATCTCGCCGGGAGCTGAACCCGGGCCAGCCAGCGCGCCATCCGTCACTCAGGTAACTCTCAGTCATGAGACGGATGGTTGACGGGTACCGGGGTGTTGTACCGGTCAGCGGATCCCGGCATCCGTGCACCGAAGGAGTGATCGTGCACCACAACCGTCTGAAGACCGCCGCGCTGCTCGGCCTGCTCACCTCGCTGATTCTGGCGGTGGGCTACTGGTTCGGCGGCAGCGGCGGCCTGGTCATCGCCGTACTCGTGTCGCTGGTGATGAACGGCGTCACGTACTTCTACTCCGACAAGCTGGCACTTCGCTCGATGCGGGCGCAACCGGTAAGTGAGGCGCAGTTCCCCGAGCTGTACCACATGGTTCGCGAGTTGGCCGCCGAGGCCCGACAGCCCATGCCCCGGCTCTACGTGAGTCCGACCGCCCAGCCCAACGCGTTCGCCACCGGGCGTAACCCGCAGAACGCCGCCGTCTGCGTCACCCAGGGGATCGTCGAGCTGCTCGACTACCGCGAGCTGCGGGGCGTCATCGGTCACGAGCTGTCGCACGTCTACAACCGGGACATCCTCATCTCCAGCGTGGCCGCCGGCCTCGCCGGCATCATCACCATGCTGGCGAATCTCGCCCTGTTCATCCCGCTGGGCGGCAACAGCGACGAGGACGGCCCGAACCCGCTGGTCCTGCTGCTCACCATCATCCTGGGGCCGATCGCGGCCACCGTCATCCAGCTGGCGATCAGCCGGAGCCGTGAGTTCCAGGCGGACGCCTCGGGTGCCGAACTGACCGGGGACCCGCTGGCCCTGGCCAGCGCCCTGCGCAAGATCCACATGGGTGCCCAGCGGCGGCCGTTGCCGGCCGAGGGGCAGCTCACCAGCACCGCGCACCTCATGATCGCCAACCCGTTCCGGGGTGGCGGGGTGGCCGCGCTCTTCGCCACCCACCCGCCGATGGAGCAGCGGGTCGCCCGGCTTGAGCAGTTGGCGAGCCAGACGGGCCCCGTGCGTTACCAGCGCTGACCCGCCCTGCCCCGGCGCCGGCGCGGGCGGTACCGTCCCTCGCCGGGGTGGAAGGGCACCACGAGTTGCGGTATGCCGGCCGCTCGGAGGCGGTTCGAGAGAGCAGATTGCGGCATCCCGGGAACGGGGTGGGTGAGCGCCGCCACAGGGCCGGACCGCGGGGTCGGCCGGACAGGGGACGTTAGGGTCTAACTGAGTCTCGCTCATTACATCTCGTGGAGGTCCGCTGTGGCTGGGCTGCGCCGGTATCTGGCTGTCTGGCAGATTCCGGGCGCACCGACCCTGCTGATCACCGGCATCATCGGGCGACTCGGGATCGGCATGACGCCACTCGCGTTGCTGCTCGTCGTCGAAGGGGTGACCGGCCGCTACTCGTTGGCCGCCGCGGCCGGCGGCTGCTACGCCCTATCCGGCGCCACGCTGAGCCCGGTGGCTGGCCGGATCGCCGACCGGATCGGTCCCACCCCGGTGCTGCTCGGCACCGCGATCGCCCACCCGTTGGCCCTGATGGGGCTGCTCTGGGCGGCCCGGGCCGATAGCGCTCCCTTCGCGCTGGTCCTGCTGGCTTCGGCGGCGGCCGGTGGAACGTATCCGCCGATGACCGCCGCGATCCGTGGTGCCTGGAACGGCCTGACCAACGTCGACTCCGGTCGGTACTACCTGCGCAACACCGCACTTGCCGCCGAAACCACCCTTTTCGAGATCGTTTTCGTGCTCGGTCCACTGCTGGTGGCCGGGTTCGTGCTGGTCGCCGACGCTGGGGCGGCGCTGATCGGTGCCGCGGTGGTGACCCTGGTCGGCACCCTGTCGGTTGCGCTCGGCCAGGCCATGCGCGGCTGGCGTCCGCACGCCCGGGAACATCATGCCCGTGGCCTCGGTCCGCTTCGGGTCGCCGGCTTTCCGGCGCTGCTGCTCTGCGTGGCCAGCATCGGCATCGCCTTCGGTGCGGCCGGCGTGACCGTTCCGGCGTTTGCCACCCGCTACAGCCCCGACGACCCGAACAGCCTCGCCGGCGTGCTGTTGGCCGTCTGGGGGGTCGGCAGTGCGATCGGGGGGTTCTGGTTCGGCGTCCGCCGGCCGGCCCGCAACATGACCCGCCTGTTCGCCTGGCTGCTCGCCGTGCTCGCCGGCAGCTTCGCTGTCTTCGCCGTGATGCCGACGCCAGTCGCACTGGGCGCCGCCCTGGTGATCGGCGGAGCCGCCATCGCTCCCGCGCTGACTCTGGAAAACACCCTGGTCGGGCGGATCTCGCCGACCAGCATGCTGAACGAGGCGTACACCTGGGTGGTGACCATGTCGGTAGGTGCGAGCGCGGTCGGCGGCGCCGTCTCCGGCCTGATCGTCGACCATGCCGGCGGGGTGCCCTGGGCCTTCCTGTTCGCCGGGTTCGCACTCGCCGTCGGAGCGGCAGTCGCCGCGCTGCCGGCCGGCCCCATCGCCCGCGCGGAGGCCACCGCCGTCCGGGCCGAGCAGCCCGCCGCGGCCTGACCCGCGCAATGATGGGTACGACGGCAGGATGTTCCTCTTCTTCTCGAACCGGATCGGCTGTCTCGGCTCGATCCTGGTGAGCGCGATCCTGACGGTCGTCCTGCTGCTGATCTTCGCCCGTTGACGCGGATCCGACGCCCGGCCGGCCCGGTCAGGTGGGCCGGGCCGGCCGGCGGAGGTTCTCCCGTTGGGCGGTAGCCTCGCGTGCCGAGGAGGCGAGTCATGGAGCTGACCGCGCTGGGCCCGACCCATCCGGCCGTCGTGGCGAGCTGGGCGACCTCTGCCGAGGAGAGTCGTCGCTGGTGCTCCCACGACCGAGTGACCGCGGAGAACGTCAGGCGCTGGGGAACCGAGCCCGACGTGCTCGCGTACCTCGCACTCCTCGACGGAGAACCGGCCGGCTACGGCGAGCTGTGGCTCGACGACGACGAGGCCGAGGTGGAGTTGGCCCGCCTCATCGTGGCCCCGGCGCTGCGCGGCCGGGGCCTGGGCCGTCGGATGGTCACCTTGCTCACCAACCTGGCGCGGGACCACCACCCGACGGTGCTGATGCGATTGCATCCCGACAACGTTCCGGCGCTGCGGTGCTACACCGCC
This sequence comes from Micromonospora sediminimaris, assembly GCF_016863575.1. NCBI lineage: Bacteria > Bacillati > Actinomycetota > Actinomycetes > Micromonosporales > Micromonosporaceae > Micromonospora > Micromonospora sediminimaris. Next base: position 80,228 of record NZ_BOPD01000008.1, on the reverse strand, counting down.
GCCGGCTTTGAACTGGTTCCGCCGGACGAGGCGGATCAGTGGAACCGGGGCCAACCCGTGCCGTACCTCTGGCTGCGCCACCGGCGCGACGACTGACCAGACCGTTCGGAGGACCACGCCGGATCCGTGGCAGCGCTCCGGTCAACGCATCGAGCTGCGGAGCGCAACAATCGCTGGCGGCGACGGATCGACGCGGCCGGTTCGAGACGACTTAGCGGTAGTTGGTGAACTGGAGGGCCACGCCGAAATCCTCGGCCTTGAGCAGCGCGATGACCGCCTGAAGGTCGTCCCTCTTCTTGCCGGTGACCCGCAGCTGGTCGCCCTGGATCTGGGCCTGGACGCCCTTGGGACCCTCGTCGCGGATCTTCTTGCTGATCGCCTTCGCCTTGTCCTGGTCGATGCCCTGGATCACCTTGGCGTCGAGCTTGAAAACCTTGCCCGAGGGGCGAGGATCACCCGCGTCCAGCGACTTCAGCGAGATGTTCCGCTTGATGAGCTTCTCCTTGAACACGTCCAACGCGGCCCGGACCCGCTCCTCGGTCTCCGCCTGGAGGCTGATCGCCTCCTCACCCGACCAGGAGATCTCGGCGCCCGTGCCCCGAAAGTCGAACCGCGTCCCGAGCTCCTTGTCCGCCTGCCGGAGGGCGTTGTCGACCTCCTGGCGATCGACCTTGCTCACGATGTCGAACGACGGGTTCGCTGCCATACTCATGCTCCTGCTGTCTGGCTGTTTTGTGATCCTTTGGCCCTGGTTGCCCAGGGGTACGACCCCCTGACGGTACCCGGTTGCGGCGGCAACGGGTGGAGCCGCTATCCTTGCTTCCGCCGCCGCGCCACGGTGCGGTGGTACGCCCTGGCGGGTTGCCCGAGCGGCCAATGGGAGCGGACTGTAAATCCGTCGCGAAAGCTACAGAGGTTCGAATCCTCTACCCGCCACCAGGTGCACAAAGAGCCCCCTCACCAGCGAGATCTGGTGAGGGGGCTCTTTCGTGGGCCTACGTCGTGTCCCCGTTCGGTGAGCGGTGCCCGCGCCTGATCGGGTTGACCACCGCCCGGCCGGTCCACCACATCGACGATCCTGGGCGTGGCCCGACGGGGTGGCGGGCGTACATTGACTCTGTTCGCTGTTCCTCGGTGCTGGGGGAGGTGGCTGTCCGGGGACCTGGGGCCGTGCTGCCGTCTGTTGCGTCGCATGTGCGCCACTCTCGCGAGTGGACGTTGACCGCGGGGCGCGGAGCGGCGAGAGTGGTGGAGCGACGTGTACGCGAACCTGCCAGGTTCGTGGTTTTCCGGCCAATACCGGCAAAACCGGTGCCTTGTCGTTTTGGGCACCCTCAGATGCTCCGATGGGGGTGCTACCGGCCCAGAAGCCGGTCGACGACGGCTGGTCGCACGTCCGGGGGACGGCTATGCCCGTTCGCTGGCTTTTCCGGCTGCCTGGGCTGTGGCACGATCGGCGTACCCGTCACTACACCCCCGAAGGCAGGAGTGCTCCCGATGTCTCGTCGAAGGAGTGGTCGAGTGCTTGCCGCAGTCGCGGCAATCGCCATGCTCGCTACGGTGAGTGCTGCCGTGGTCGGATTCGGCGATGCGCAGTTCGTCGGTATCGGGTGGGAGAACAACCCGCTCCAGGCCAACGGCCTTGAGTGGGGCGCCCCCGCACCAGACGATGTGGTTGTTTCGAGCACACGCTGACCGGGAGGCACTCGGCAATCTGGTGAGGGGGCACCTGCGTGCCGACTAGAGAGGCACCGCGCCGCCCGATCGCGACCGCTTGGCTGATCACCACGCCCCTCGCGGCGCTGGCCGTTGCCAGCATCGCCATACTGGTCTTCACTGCCGAGTTCGACGAGCGGGATCTGCTCCTGGCGGCTCTCCTGCTGGTCGTGATGGTCATTGCGGGCATCCCGACCCTGAGTTTCGTCGTCCGGCGGCAGGCTTTTGTCGTCACCCTCACCGAGATACCACTGGTTCTCGCCTTCTACAGCCTCAGCCCGCTGCTGGTCGTGGTGATTGCGACCTGCGCGGCGATCATCACGCAGGCCTACCGTCGTTATCCGCCGCCGAAGCTGTGGTTCAACGTGGCAAGGGATGCGGCCGGGGTCTCGGTCGCGGGACTTGTCGTGGCGGTGGCGCTGCCGTTCGACGGGGTCGGCCCGGGCACGTGGGCGGTCCTGTTCGCCGCGATCACCGCGAACAGCCTGATCAGCCTGGTCGCGGTGGTCGGCGTGATCACCCTGCTGCAGGGCTGGCAGGGCTCCCGGGAGACGGCAAGTACGGCGGTTCAGCTCTTCCTCACTCTCGCGCTGAACGTCGCGATCGGTCTACTCATCCTGATCGCCCTGGCCAGCACCCTGTGGTCGACCCTGCTGTTGGGGGCGATCACCATTGCGGGCGTGCTGCTCTACCGGTCGTACGCGCGTTTCCTCCGGCAGCACCGGACTCTCGGTGACATGTACGAGCTGACCCGCGCGATGGCCAGTGTCGGTGCGGAGGGAAATCTCGCCGACATCCTGCTGGGACGTATCCGGGCCCTGATGCAGGCCGAGTACGCCACGCTGTGGCTGCCGGCCCAGGGCCGGCATCCGGAGGTACTGCTCACCGCCCGGCTGGACGATCGGGGTCTGCTCGATGTGGCGCAAACCCCGGTGACGGTTCGTCAGCGCACCCTGGAGTCCGGTCAGACCCTGGCGGCCGGGCGACTGCTCGGCGGTGAACCGGAACTACGTCGCGAGTTGACTCGGCAGCAGGTCAAGGACGTCATTGCCGTGCCGCTGCGCTCCGGACAGGTGGTCATCGGCACGATCGAGGTGGTGAACCGCCTCAGCGACGTGGGGAACTTCGCCCCGGCCGATGTGCCGATTCTGGAGACGGTCGCCGCCCATGCCGCGGTCGCGCTGGAGAATTCCCGCCTGGTCGACCGGCTGCGGCACGACGCCTACCACGATGCGCTCACGAAGCTGCCCAACCGGCGCCGCATCCTCGGTGCGCTGGCCGAGGCGGTCCGGATCCGGGCGCCCGGCGAGGTGGTCGCGCTGCTGCTGTTCGACGTCGATCGGCTGCGTCAGGTGAACGAGGCGCTCGGCCACGCTGCGGGCGACAAGGTTCTGGTCGAGGTCGCCGATCGGCTGCGTGGCTGTGTGCCGTCGGCCGCGCTGGTCGGGCGGGCCGGTGGCGATGAGTTCCTGGTGACCCTTCGGCTGGAGAGCGCCGACGCCGCGGTGGAGCTTGCCGGCCAGTTGCGGGAACAGATCCGCGACGAGATGGTCTTCGACTCGCTCACGCTGGATGTGGACACCGCGGTCGGGGTGGTCGTACACCCGGATCATGGCGACGCCCCGGCGACCCTGCTGCAACGGGTGGACGTGGCCGCGACGGCGGCCAAGGCGGTCCCCGGCAGCGTGCAGCTGTACACACCGGCGTTGGAGTCGCGGTCGCTGCACCGGCTCGGTCTCGCCGGAGACCTGCGCAACGCCCTCGACAACGGCGAGCTGGAGGTCTACTACCAGCCCAAGGTGACGCTGCGGGACCGCCGGCTCATCGGGGTGGAGTGCCTGGCCCGCTGGGAGCATCCGACGCACGGTTCGGTCACCCCGGCGGATTTCGTCGCCGTGGCCGAGCACACCGGTCAGCTCGGCCGGCTCACCGAGTTCGTGCTCCGGGAGGGGCTGCGGCACAGCCGGGACTGGGCACACGGCGGTCAGTCGCTCGCCGTCGCGGTCAACCTCTCCGCGCGTACGCTCACCGACCAGCACTTCCCGGAACAGGTGCGGGAGTTGCTTGAGGAGTACGGCGTTCCGGCGCAGCTGCTGACCCTGGAAATTCCGGAAGCCGGCGTGCTGGACGGCACCGAGCGCCCGATCCCGACCCTGCGCCGCCTGCGAGACCTGGGCGTACGGCTCGCCGTGGACGACTTCGGCACCGGCAGCTCCTCGCTGGCCCATCTGCGCCGGCTGCCGGTGCACGAGGTGAAGGTCGACCACTCCTTCGTGCAGGGCATGGCCACCGATCCGGGAGACCTGGCGATCGTCAACGCCGTCGTCACCCTCTCCCAGCAGTTCGGTCTCACCGTGGTGGCCGAGGGCGTGGAGAGCGAGCTGACCCTGGAGTTGCTCCAGGACATCGGCTGCGAGGTCGGCCAGGGGTTCCTGTTCAGCCGTCCACTGCCGTACGAGCGGTTGGAAGCGTGGTTCGGTGCCCAGGTCGACCCGGAGTCGATCTCCAGCAGCGAGCTTCCGAGGCTGCGCGTGGTGCCGTGAGCTGGGCGTACGACCTCCCTGGGGATCCGATTTCACCAGTACGATCGGGCCGTGTACTCTTACCTCTGCGCGGGCACCGAGTGATCGCGCAGGCCCCCTTAGCTCAGTCGGCAGAGCGTCTCCATGGTAAGGAGAAGGTCTACGGTTCGATTCCGTAAGGGGGCTCAGAGGGTCCGGCTGGGCCCACCGCGGCGGTGTAGCTCAGATGGCAGAGCAAGCGGCTCATAATCGCTGTGTCGCCGGTTCAAGTCCGGCCACCGCTACTCTCGTCCGCCCCGGAGGGATCTCCGGTGGTCGGTGGGACGGGCGCCACAGGCGCCCGCTTTGCGTGTCCGCCCAGGTGGCGCGTACGCTTTAGCGCCGTAGTTGTATCCGTTATCGAGGAAGGCACTCCGCCGTGGCGAAGGCGACCGATGTCCGGCCGAAGATCACTTTGGCGTGTGTGGAGTGCAAGGAGCGCAACTACATCACGCGCAAGAACCGCCGTAACGACCCGGACCGCATCGAGCTGAAGAAGTTCTGCCCCCGGGACGGACGGCACACCCTGCACCGCGAAACGCGCTGAGCCTGCCCGGGCCGATCGGCCCGGCTGCGCACGTATCCTGATCGCCGGTCCCTACGGACGGCGCGGCTGAGCCGACGCCGACCGCTCGGATCGGCGATCGTGCTTTGCGTGTAGGTTCGCGGCATGCCCCTGGACCAGTCCTTCGTCGGCCGGACCTATCCGCCGACCGCCCCCTATCAGGTGGGCCGTGAGAAGATCCGCGAGTTCGCGACGGCGATCGGCGCCACCGATCCCGCCCACCACGATCCGGAGGCCGCCCGCGCGCTGGGCCACCCGGACGTGGTCGCGCCGCCGACGTTTCCGGTGGTGATCACCATGGCCGCCAGCCGCCAGCTGATCGAGGACCCGGCGCTCGGCATCGACTACAGCCGGGTGGTCCACGGCGACCAGCGGTTCGCGTACACCCGGCCGGTGGTGGCCGGCGACGAGCTGGTCTGCGTCAACTCCGTCGAGGAGATCACCAGCCGGGGCGGCCACGAGTTCCTGACCACCCGGACCGATGTCAGCACGACCGCCGGCGAGTCGGTGGTCGCGGTCTGGTCCAAGCTCGTCGTACGCGGGGAGGCCTGACGTGGAACTGCCCACCCAGACGTTCCGGGTGACCCGGGCGGACCTGGTTCGTTACGCAGGTGCCTCGGGCGACTTCAACCCGATCCACTGGAGCGACCGGTTCGCCACCAAGGTGGGTCTGCCCGGTGTGATCGCCCACGGCATGTTCACCATGGCGCTCGTCGGTCGGGCGGTCACCACCTGGGCCGGCTCGCCCGACGCGGTGGTCGACTTCGGCGTGCGGTTCACCCGTCCGGTGGCCGTCCCGGACGACGACACCGGCACCGAGATCGTGGTGACTGCCGTGGTCCGTGAGGTGACCGACGCCGGTCTGACCAGGCTGGACGTAACCGCCACCTGCCTCGGTGAGAAGGTGCTCTCGCAGGCGCGGGCCACCGTGCGCACGGCCGGTTGACCGGTACCGCGCGGCACGTCGGGTAGACCGGTTGGGAAAGTCGGGTCGGTACCCGTACACTGGTCCGCCGTGGGGCAAGTGACCCCTGCCTGGTCGTGTGACCGGGCGGGGCGAGCGTTGCCGCACAGGGGTGTAGCTCAATTGGCAGAGCAGCGGTCTCCAAAACCGCAGGCTGCAGGTTCAAGTCCTGTCACCCCTGCGCCTCAGGCCTGACCGTTCCGTGGGTCCCGCCGCCTTCCGGTGGCGTCCGGCCCGTGGTGGTGGCATCGGCGGGGAGGTTCCGAGGCATCGGGCCTTCCGGTTGATCCGCCGGCCGCGGCCCGTCCCGGGACGGTTGGTCCGGCCGGCGTGACCAAGCGCCGCGCACGCGCACTGCGTGCGACACCGACATCCCGCGACGGAGGGCGAAGTGGCCGACAACAAGCGGCGCGGCGAGGACGCCGACGACGAGCGCCTGAACGACGAGGTCGTCAACGACAGCGCCGAGGACGACGCCACCGACGCGGACGAGCCGGTTTCGCGGGGTGGCACCGCCACCCGTTCGCGGGCCAAGGCCGATTCCGCCGACGGTCGCAAGACGCGTACCGACGCCGACAGGGTGGGCCTCTTCGGCCGCATCGCGCGTTTCATCCGCGAGGTCGTGGCCGAACTGCGTAAGGTCATCTGGCCGACCCGCAAGGAACTGCTGACCTACACGGCGGTGGTGATCGCGTTCGTCACGGTGATGCTGACGATCGTGGCTGTCCTGGACTACGGCTTCGCCAAGGGCGTGTTGTGGGTCTTCGGCAACCCCAGCTGACCGGCTGAACGTGCGATAGTGACGGAAGTGAGCAAGCGTGCCTGAGTACGACGAGACCGCCGCGACCCCGGACGAGCAGTCCACGGTGGCGACGGCGGCTGGTGACGAGTCGGTCGAGGCCGCCAACGAGTCGGAGTTCGCCATGACCGAGCCCGCTCCCGAGGAGGACTTCGACCCGGTTGCGGAGCTGCGGCAGAAGCTGCGCTACGCACCGGGCGACTGGTACGTGGTGCACTCGTACGCCGGTTACGAGAACAAGGTCAAGACCAACCTCGAGACCCGGATCACGTCCCTCGACATGGAGGACTACATCTACCAGGTCGAGGTGCCGACCCGGGAAGAGGTCGAGGTCAAGAACGGCAAGCGTTCCCAGGTGCAGGCGAAGGTCTTTCCCGGCTACATCCTCGTCCGGATGGAGCTGACCGCCGAGTCCTACTCCTGCGTACGCAACACCCCCGGGGTCACCGGTTTCGTCGGTGCCACGGACCGGGCCGACCGCCCGGCGCCGCTGAGCCTCGACGAGGTGCTCAAGTGGCTGGCACCTGCCGTCGAGACCGAGCAGAAGAAGGCCAAGCCGGAGGTCAAGGTCCTCGACTTCGAGGTCGGCGACTCGGTGACGGTCACCGACGGCGCCTTCGCCTCCCTGCCGGCGACGATCAGCGAGATCAACGCCGACCAGCAGAAGCTCAAGGTGCTGGTGTCGATCTTCGGCCGGGAGACGCCGGTGGAGCTGAACTTCAACCAGGTCGCCAAGATCTGAGCTGTCGACCATCGGTGGCGGGCGACCGCCGCCGGTGGTCGCCGTTCGTCCGGTTCACCCGCCCGGCCCACCTCCGTGGCCCTCGGGATCCAGGTCTGCGCTACCCTAGAACGTCGCCGCCGTCGCATGCGCGCTGACCGTGCGCGCCCCGACGGCGGTGTCGTGTGAACCTTTCCCAGTTCCAAGCCCCAGGAAGAGACATGCCTCCGAAGAAGAAGCTCGTCAAGACGTTCACGCTTCAGCTGCCGGCGGGCCAGGCGACTCCGGCGCCGCCGGTCGGTCCCGCGCTCGGTCAGCACGGCGTGAACATCATGGAGTTCTGCAAGTCGTACAACGCGCAGACCGAGTCGCAGCGGGGCGACATCGTCCCCGCCGAGATCAGCGTGTACGAGGACCGGTCCTTCACCTTCGTGTTGAAGACCCCGCCCGCCGCCCGGCTGCTGATCAAGGCTGCCGGTGTGCAGAAGGGCTCGGGCGTCCCGCACACGCAGAAGGTCGGCTCGGTGACCCGCGCTCAGCTGCGGGAGATCGCCGAGAAGAAGATGGCTGACCTCAACGCCAACGACCTCGACCAGGCTGAGAAGATCATCGCCGGCACCGCCCGGTCGATGGGTCTGAACGTCACCGACTGACGTCGGCCACCACCGACCCGTACGGATCGTGGGAGGGCGCGCGAGCACCGCGGCCCGCCAGAGACCACAGGAGTAGACAGAACATGCAGCGCAGCAAGAGCTACCGCAAGGCCGCCGAGGCCATCGACAAGTCGAAGCTCTACACCCCCGTCGAGGCCGTCAAGCTGGCCAAGGAGAGCACCGCCACCAAGTTCGACGCCACGGTCGAGGTCGCGATGCGCCTCGGCGTCGACCCCCGCAAGGCGGACCAGATGGTCCGCGGCACGGTCAACCTGCCGCACGGCACCGGTAAGACCGCCCGCGTGATCGTCTTCGCCGCCGGCGCGAAGGCCGAGGAGGCCGTCGCCGCCGGTGCCGACGAGGTGGGCACCGACGAGCTGGTCGCCCGGATCCAGGGCGGCTGGCTGGACTTCGACGCGGCGATCGCCACGCCCGACCAGATGGCCAAGATCGGCCGGATCGCGCGGATCCTGGGCCCGCGCGGTCTGATGCCGAACCCGAAGACCGGCACGGTGACCATGGACGTCACCAAGGCCGTGTCGGACATCAAGGGCGGGAAGATCACCTTCCGGGTGGACAAGCACTCGAACCTGCACCTGATCATCGGTAAGGCCTCGTTCTCCGAGGCCCAGCTGGTCGACAACTACGCGGCCGTCCTCGACGAGGTGCTGCGGGCCAAGCCGTCGGCCGCGAAGGGCAAGTACCTCAAGAAGGTCACCCTCACCACCACGATGGGACCGGGCGTGCCGGTCGACCCGAACGTGGTGAAGAACCTGCAGGAGGGCTCGGCCGACAGCTGAGCACGACGCACCGACGCGGCCCCGCCACTCATGGCGGGGCCGCGTTCGTCTGTCCGCTGTGGCAGGCTCACGGCATGTGGCTGGAGGACGTCGGGCTGCGGTACAACCGGCGCGGTCCGTGGGTGCTGCGCCAGGTGAAGGTAGGCGTCGCGCCGGGCGAGGCGGTGGTGGTGCTCGGCCGCAACGGTGCCGGCAAGTCGACACTGCTCCAACTCGCTGCCGGAGTCCTGCGGCCGTCCCGCGGGCGGGTGCTCGACCGGCCGTCGGTGGTGGGCTGGGTGCCGGAACGCTTCCCGGCCGACCAGCCGTTCACCGTCGACGGCTACCTCGCCGCGATGGCCCGGATTGTCGGGCTGTCCCCGATCACGGCGGATCGTGCGGTGCGGCGCTGGGTCGACCGGCTGGGCATCGGCCCGTTCCGCACGGTCCGGCTGTCCCAGCTGTCGAAGGGCACGGCACAGAAGGTCGGCCTGGCCCAGGCATTGCTGCGTCCGCCCGGCCTGCTCGTCCTCGACGAGCCCTGGGAGGGCCTGGACGCGGCGGCCCGCGAGCTGGTCCCGCAGGTGGTCGACGAGGTGCTGGCCGACGGCGGGTCGGTGCTGGTCAGCGATCATCGCGGGGAGACGGTCCGGCTGCCCGGCGCGCGGGAGTGGTTGGTGGCCGACGGGGCAGTGGTCGAGCGGGCCCCGTCGGACGCGGCGGCGGTCGCGGTGGTCGAGCTGGAGGTCCCGGTCGGGCAGTTGCCGGCCACCGTCGCCCGCCTGCGCGCCGAGGGCCACCACGTCCTGCGGGTACGCGGCCAGAACGCACCGCCCGAGGCCACGCGGCCGGGGGCGGGACCGTCCTCCGAGGTGGCCCGATGACCGCCCTGGTCCGGTTCCGGCTCGCCGGCTTCCTGCGTACCGGACGGGCGCTGGCACCGGTGCTGGCCGGCCTGCTCACCCTCGGCATCCTGTACGGCGGCGGTCGGGCCCAGCCGGCGGAGGCCTACGGCGTATCGGCCGTGGTGCTTTTTCCCGTGCTGGCCTGGCAGACCAAGATCCTGCTGGACGTGGAGCCGGACGTGCAGCGCCGCCTGGCTCTGGTCGCGGTCGGCCCGGCACGGGAGCAGGCGGCGGGGCTCGTCGCCGCGGTGGTGGCCGGCCTTGGTCTGGTGGCGACCGCCGTGGTCTTTCCCTGGTTGGTCGGCGGGGTCGCCGGTCCCAGCCTGCCCGGTGACCGGTCGGTTTCCGCAGGCGTGGCGCTCGGTCTCTGGGCGCACCTGCTCGCCCTGCCGGCGGCCGTGGCGTTGGGCGCGCTGGCCAGCCGGGTGATCACCCGAAGTGCCGGCTACGGTGTGGCTGTGCTCACTCTCGGTACGGTCGGCGTACTGGTGCTCGGTTTCTCGGGGTCGGTCGCGCCGTGGCTGGCGCCACCGTTGCTACCCACCGCCAGGGCGCTGGTCGGCCCGTTGTCCGGCTCGACCGCGCTGCTGCTGACCGTGTGGGCGCTGGCCTGGACGGCGGTGGCGCTGACCGGCTACGCCCAAGCCCGCACCCGGCGCGCTTAGCGCGTGGTCGCGTCCTCGGTCGAGGCGGGCAGGGCGGATCGCAGCCAGCCAGCGACCTGGACCACACGTGGCGATCGAGCTGTCGGCCGGGTCGGCCGTTGCCGCCGGGCCGGTCCGGGGGCGATTTGGCGGTTGCTGCAGGTGTCGCGTAGCCTGATGCGCGAAGTTCCACCCAGAGACCGCTGGTCACCGTGCCCCGGCACGGTCGAAGGTCCCGCGAAGACGGGCGACCCGCGTAGGGCGGCAAGCGACATCGGCAGCATCCTGTGGTCCGCCGACCATGTGATTCCGCCGTCCTCGCCCCGTGCGCCCTGCGCCGGGGCTTTTCTGTTGCCGCGACACCTCCGCCCCGTCACAGGCGCTCGCCTGCGACGGTGACCAGCCTCGAGCAACGAGAGAGGAGGGACATGGCGGACAAGCCGATCCGGGCCGACAAGGCCACGGCCGTCGCGGAGCTGACCGAGAGCTTCCGGAGCGCGGGTGCCACCGTGCTGACCGAGTACCGCGGTCTGACGGTCTCCCAGCTCACCCAGCTGCGGCGCTCGCTCGGCAAGGAGACCAGCTACACGGTTGCCAAGAACACGCTGGCCAAGCGTGCCGCGGCGGACGCGGGCATCTCCGGCCTCGACGAGCTGTTCACCGGTCCTACCGCGCTGACTTTCGTTTCGGGCGACGTCGTCGAGGCGGCGAAGGGCCTTCGCGACTTCGCGAAGGCCAACCCGAAGCTCGTCATCAAGGGCGGCGTCTTCGAGGGCAAGGCCATTTCTGCGGCCGAGGTCACGAAGCTCGCCGACCTGGAGTCCCGCGAGGTGCTGCTGGCCAAGCTGGCCGGCGCGATGAAGGGCAACCTGAGCAAGGCCGCGGCCCTGTTCCAGGCCCCGCTGTCGAAGACCGCCCGCCTGGCGGCCGCCCTGCAGGACAAGCGCGAGAAGGAAGGTGCCGAGGCGGCCTGAGGCCGCGCCGGCACACCACGTTCTTTAGTTTGAACCATTAGGAAAGGACGCCAGACATGGCGAAGCTCAGCACCGACGAGCTGCTCGACGCGTTCAAGGAGATGACGCTGATCGAGCTCTCCGAGTTCGTGAAGCAGTTCGAGGAGACCTTCGAGGTCACCGCCGCCACCCCGGCCGCGATGATGATGGCGGGTCCGGCCACCGGTGGCGCTGCCGCCGAGGCCGAGCCGGAGAAGGACGAGTTCGACGTCATCCTCGACGCCGACGGTGGCAAGAAGATCCAGGTCATCAAGGTCGTGCGTGAGCTGACCGGCCTGGGCCTCAAGGAGGCCAAGGACCTGGTCGAGGCCGCCCCGAAGCCGGTCCTGGAGAAGGTCAACAAGGAGACCGCGGACAAGGCCAAGGCCAAGCTCGAGGGCGAGGGCGCCAAGGTCACCCTCAAGTGACCTGAGTCCTACCTGGCCGTCCCGGCTCGCGTGAACCGGGCACAGCACGTCGCGGCGGGCGGCGATCCGACAGTGGATCGTCGTCCGCCGTGTTCGTGTACCGGCCCGCAACCGGCATGAGCAGGGCGTGGAACCCGGTCTGCGGCGCGTTGACCGGGCCGGCGGACTCGCTCGTGGGTGGGAAAGAGCGTCCGATGCCGACAACGGCCCTTGACGCGGCCCTGGGCTGCCAGGCACGCTGACATGAGCAAGACCTTCCGCGCTTGCGACGGCCACCGCGCGGGTAATGCAGCGGCAGCACCACTCGCCACGCAGACCCGGGCGGCCCGGCAGGGACGTTGCGTTCCGAGCGGCCCGGTGCGACCCGTTCGAGGGGTCCCGAGGCACGTTCCGCAACAACCTGCGGGGTGGGCTGGACAGCGGTTAGCCTCTCGGCTACACTGCTAGTTTGCGCTGCCTTCCGACTTGACCCCTGCTCGGAAATGTCCGTTTGTGGATATTTTCTGGTGGGGTCATTGGAGTGCACGCGTACCAGCCGTTCTGCAGCACCGGTCCTCGGAAGGACGCATCTTGGCAGCTTCCCGCCCTGCGAAGACCAGTCGTACGTCGAGCGCATTCGCTCCCCGCCGAGTTTCCTTCGGTCGGATCACCGAACACCTCGAGGTCCCCAACCTCCTCGCCATTCAGAACGAGTCCTTCGACTGGCTCGTCGGCAACGAGGCTTGGCAGGGCCGGTCGGCGGACGACCCGCACGCACGCTCGGGTCTCGCGGAGATCCTCGACGAGATCAGTCCCATTGAGGACTTTTCCGGCACTATGTCGCTTTCCTTCTCGGCGCCGCGCTTCGACGAGGTCAAGGCCTCGATCGAGGAGTGCAAGGAGAAGGACCTCACCTACTGCGCGCCACTGTTCGTGACCGCGGAGTTCACCAACAACACCACCGGCGAGATCAAGAGCCAGACGGTGTTCATGGGTGACTTCCCGATGATGACGCCGAAGGGCACCTTCATCATCAACGGCACCGAGCGTGTGGTGGTCAGCCAGCTCGTCCGCTCGCCGGGCGTCTACTTCGACAAGCAGCCGGACAAGACCTCCGACCGCGACCTCTCCAGCGTCAAGGTCATCCCGAGTCGGGGTGCCTGGCTGGAGTTCGACATCGACAAGCGCGACACGGTCGGCGTTCGCATCGACCGTAAGCGTCGGCAGGCCGTCACGGTGCTGCTCAAGGCCATCGGATGGTCGGCCGAGCAGATCCGTGAGAAGTTCGGCTGGTCCGAGCTGATGATGACCACGCTCGAAAAGGACCACATCGCCGGCCAGGACGAGGCGCTCCTCGACATCTACCGAAAGCTGCGCCCTGGCGAGCCGCCGACCCGCGAGAACGCCCAGACCCTGCTCGACAACCTCTTCTTCAACCCGAAGCGGTACGACGTAGCCAAGGTCGGGCGGTACAAGTTCAACAAGAAGCTCGAGCTGGACGTGCCGATCACCACTGGCACGCTGACCGAGGACGACATCGTCGCCACCGTGGAGTACCTTTGCCGGCTGCACGCCGGTGAGGAGGGCTACGAGGCCGACGACATCGACCACTTCGGCAACCGGCGGCTGCGTACCGTGGGCGAGCTGATCCAGAACCAGGTTCGGGTCGGCCTGTCCCGGATGGAGCGGGTCGTCCGCGAGCGGATGACCACCCAGGACGTCGAGGCGATCACGCCGCAGACCCTGATCAACATCCGTCCGGTCGTCGCCGCGATCCGGGAGTTCTTCGGCACCTCGCAGCTGTCCCAGTTCATGGACCAGACCAACCCGCTGGCGGGCCTGACCCACCGGCGGCGGCTGAGCGCGCTCGGCCCCGGCGGTCTGTCCCGGGAGCGGGCCGGCTTCGAGGTCCGCGACGTGCACCCGTCCCACTACGGCCGGATGTGCCCGATCGAGACGCCGGAAGGCCCGAACATCGGTCTGATCGGCGCGCTGTCCACCTTCGCCCGGGTCAACCCGTTCGGCTTCATCGAGACGCCGTACCGGAAGGTCATCGACGGTCGGGTCACCGACCAGATCGACTACCTGACCGCGGACGAGGAGGACCGGTTTGTCAAGGCGCAGGCCAACGCCCCGCTGCGGGCCGACGGCACGTTCGCCGAGGACCGCGTCCTGGTTCGGCGTAAGGGCGGCGAGACCGAGGACGTCCCGCCGGCCGCCGTGGACTACATGGACGTGTCGCCGCGGCAGATGACCTCGGTCGCGACCGCGATGATTCCGTTCCTGGAGCACGACGACGCGAACCGGGCCCTGATGGGCGCGAACATGCAGCGTCAAGCGGTGCCGCTGGTCAAGGCCGAGTCTCCGCTTGTCGGCACCGGCATGGAGTACCGGGCCGCGGTCGACGCCGGTGACGTGGTCGTGGCCGAGGTCGGTGGCGTGGTCGAGGACCTCTGCGCCGACTACATCACGGTCCACCAGGACGACGGCCACCGCCGGACGTACCTGCTGCACAAGTTCCGCCGCTCCAACGCCGGCTCCTGCGTCAACCAGAAGCCTGTGGTCTTCGAGGGTGACCGGGTCGAGGCCGGCCAGGTCATCGCCGACGGTCCGTGCACCGACGAGGGCGAGATGGCGCTCGGGCGCAACCTGCTCGTGGCGTTCATGTGTTGGGAGGGGCACAACTACGAGGACGCGATCATCCTGTCGCAGCGCCTCGTGCAGCAGGACGTGCTCACCTCGATCCACATCGAGGAGCACGAGGTCGACGCGCGGGACACCAAGCTCGGCCCGGAGGAGATCACCCGCGACATCCCGAACGTCAGCGAGGAGATGCTCGCCGACCTCGACGAGCGCGGGATCATCCGGATCGGTGCCGAGGTCGTCCCCGGCGACATCCTGGTCGGCAAGGTCACCCCGAAGGGCGAGACCGAGCTGACTCCGGAGGAGCGGCTGCTCCGCGCGATCTTCGGTGAGAAGGCGCGTGAGGTCCGGGACACCTCGCTGAAGGTCCCGCACGGTGAGACCGGCACGGTCATCGGCGTGCGTACCTTCTCCCGCGAGGACGGCGACGAGTTGCCGCCGGGCGTCAACGAGCTGGTCCGGGTCTACGTCGCCCAGAAGCGGAAGATCCAGGACGGCGACAAGCTCGCCGGCCGGCACGGCAACAAGGGCGTCATCTCGAAGATCCTGCCGGTCGAGGACATGCCGTTCCTGGAGGACGGCACCCCTGTCGACATCGTGCTCAACCCGCTGGGTGTGCCGAGCCGGATGAACATCGGCCAGGTGCTGGAGACTCACCTGGGCTGGGTGGCCAAGACCGGTTGGCAGGTCGACGGCGACGACGCCGAGTGGAAGCGCCAGCTTCAGGGCATCGGCGCCGACTCCTCCGAGCCGGACACCAACGTGGCCACCCCGGTCTTCGACGGTGCCCGCGAGGAGGAGATCTCCGGTCTGCTCGCGTCGACCCTGCCCAACCGGGACGGTCGGCAGCTGATCGGTTCCTCCGGTAAGGCGCAGCTGTTCGACGGTCGCTCCGGGGAGCCGCTGCCCGATCCGATCGCGGTCGGCTACATCTACATCCTGAAGCTCAACCACCTGGTCGACGACAAGATCCACGCTCGGTCGACCGGCCCGTACTCGATGATCACGCAGCAGCCGCTGGGTGGTAAGGCGCAGTTCGGTGGCCAGCGTTTCGGCGAGATGGAGTGTTGGGCGATGCAGGCATACGGTGCCGCGTACGCCCTGCAGGAGCTGCTGACGATCAAGTCCGACGATGTTCTCGGTCGGGTGAAGGTCTACGAGGCCATCGTCAAGGGCGAGAACATCCCGGAGCCGGGCATCCCGGAGTCGTTCAAGGTGCTGCTCAAGGAGCTGCAGTCGCTGTGCCTCAACGTTGAGGTGCTTTCCAGCGACGGTGTGGCCCTGGAGATGCGCGAGACCGACGACGAGGTGTTCCGGGCCGCGGAGGAACTGGGTATCGACCTGTCCCGGCGCGAGCCGAGCTCGGTCGAGGAAGTGTGACGTTGGGGTTTCGGGGCGGGGCGACCCACTCCGGGCGGTCAGGCTTGATCCCTTCGTGGGTCACCCCGCCCCGAAACCAAAACCCGGTGAGCTGCTGACGCACCAAGCGACGTGTGAGGGATTTGAACGTGCTCGACGTCAACTTTTTCGACGAGTTGCGAATTGGGCTGGCGACCGCGGACGACATTCGTCAGTGGTCGCACGGCGAGGTCAAGAAGCCCGAGACGATCAACTACCGCACCCTCAAGCCGGAGAAGGACGGGCTCTTCTGCGAGAAGATCTTCGGTCCGCAGCGGGACTGGGAGTGCTACTGCGGTAAGTACAAGCGGGTCCGGTTCAAGGGCATCATCTGTGAGCGCTGCGGCGTCGAGGTGACCCGCTCGAAGGTCCGCCGTGAGCGGATGGGCCACATCGAGCTCGCTGCTCCGGTGACCCACATCTGGTACTTCAAGGGCGTGCCGAGCCGGCTGGGCTACCTGCTGGACCTCGCTCCGAAGGACCTCGAAAAGATCATTTACTTCGCCTCGTACGTCGTGACGAGCGTTGACGCCGAAGCGCGTCACCGTGACCTCTCGACCATCGAGAACGAGATCCTGGCCGAGAAGCGGCAGTCGGAGAACAGCCGCGACTCGGAGATCGAGAAGCGGGCGGCCAAGCTGGAGGCCGACCTGGCCGAGCTGGAGGCCGAGGGCGCGAAGGCGGACGTCCGGCGCAAGGTCAAGGAGGGCGGAGAGCGCGAGATGCGCCAGATCCGCGACCGGGCCCAGCGCGAGATCGACCGTCTGGACGAGGTGCTGGACACCTTCCGCAAGCTGGAGCCGAAGCAGCTGGTCACCGACGAGCTGCTCTACCGTGAGCTGCGCGACCGGTTCGGTGAGTACTTCACCGGCGGCATGGGTGCCGAGGCGATCAAGGCCCTGGTGCAGAACATGGACCTTGAGGCCGAGGCCGAGAACCTGCGGGAGACCATCCGCACCGGTAAGGGTCAGCGGAAGATCCGGGCGCTCAAGCGGCTCAAGGTCGTCGCGGCGTTCCAGAACACCCGCAACTCGCCGCTCGGCATGGTGCTGGACTGCGTACCGGTCATCCCGCCGGACCTGCGCCCGATGGTGCAGCTCGACGGCGGCCGTTTCGCCACCAGCGACCTGAACGACCTCTACCGTCGGGTGATCAACCGGAACAACCGGCTCAAGCGGCTGATCGACCTCGGCGCGCCCGAGATCATCGTCAACAACGAGAAGCGGATGCTGCAGGAGGCCGTCGACGCGCTGTTCGACAACGGCCGCCGCGGCCGGCCGGTCACCGGCCCGGGTAACCGTCCGCTCAAGTCGCTGTCCGACATGCTCAAGGGCAAGCAGGGCCGGTTCCGCCAGAACCTGCTGGGCAAGCGCGTCGACTACTCCGGCCGTTCGGTCATCGTGGTCGGCCCGAAGCTCAAGCTGCACCAGTGCGGCCTGCCCAAGCAGATGGCGCTGGAGCTGTTCAAGCCGTTCGTGATGAAGCGGCTGGTCGACCTCAACCACGCACAGAACATCAAGTCCGCCAAGCGGATGGTCGAGCGGCAGCGGCCGGTCGTGTGGGACGTGCTGGAAGAGGTCATCGGCGAGCACCCGGTGCTGCTCAACCGGGCGCCGACCCTGCACCGACTCGGCATCCAGGCCTTCGAGCCGCAGCTGGTCGAGGGCAAGGCCATCCAGATTCACCCGCTGGTCTGCACCGCGTTCAACGCCGACTTCGACGGTGACCAGATGGCGGTGCACGTGCCGCTGTCCGCCGAGGCCCAGGCCGAGGCGCGGATCCTGATGCTGTCGTCGAACAACATCCTCAAGCCGGCCGACGGCAAGCCGGTCACCATGCCCACGCAGGACATGGTCATCGGGCTCTACCACCTGACCCACCTCACCGCCGGTGAGCGCGGGGAGGGTCGGGCGTTCAGCTCGGACGCCGAGGCGCGGATGGCGTACGACAACGGCGAGCTGCACCTGCAGGCACCGGTGAAGATCCGGCTGCGGGACGTGGTCGAGGTGGACAACGGCGCCGGTGGGCAGCCGTGGACCGCGCCCGAGGGCTGGGTCCCGGGCGAGCCGCTCACGATCGAGACCACCCTTGGTCGGGTGCTGTTCAACGAGACCCTGCCGCAGGGCTATCGGTTCGTGAACTACGAGATCCGCAAGGGTCAGCTCTCCGCGATCGTCAACGACCTCGCCGAGCGGTTCCCGAAGGTGGCCCTGGCGGCCACCCTCGACGGGCTCAAGGAGGCCGGCTTCCACTGGGCCACCTGGTCCGGCGTGACCATCGGCATGGAGGACGTCATCGCTCCGCCGCGCAAGCGGGAGATCCTGGAGCGGTACGAGAAGGAAGCCGACCGGATCGACAAGCAGTACCAGCGTGGTCTGATGACCGCCGAGGAGCGTCGCGGCGAGCTCATCGAGATCTGGACCAAGGCGACCAACGAGGTCGCCAAGGAGATGGACACCGCGCTGCCGCAGGAGAACCCGCTGTGGAAGATGATCAACTCGGGTGCTCGCGGTAACCTGCTCCAGCTCCGGCAGATCGCGGCGATCCGTGGTCTGGTGGCCAACCCGAAGGGCGAGATCATCCCGCGGCCGATCAAGGCCAGCTACCGGGAGGGTCTGTCCGTGCTGGAGTACTTCATCTCCACGCACGGTGCCCGTAAGGGTCTCGCGGACACCGCCCTGCGTACCGCCGACTCGGGTTACCTGACCCGGCGTCTGGTGGACGTCTCGCAGGACGTCATCATCCGCGAGGAGGACTGCGGCACCGATCGGGCCATCCCGATGCAGGTCGGTCAGCAGCTCGACGGCCGGCTCGTGGTGCACGAGCACGCGGAGACCAGCGTGCACGCCCGTACCCTGGCCGACGACATCAAGGGGCCGGACGGCACCGTCGTCGCCGAGCGGGGCGCGGACATCAACTCGATCCTGGTCGACCGGATCGTCGCCGCCGGAGTCGAGACCGTCCGGGTACGCAGCGTGCTCACCTGCGAGTCGAAGCTGGGCGTCTGCGGTGCGTGCTACGGCCGCTCGCTGCCGACCGGCAAGATCGTTGACGTCGGTGAGGCGGTCGGCATCATCGCCGCCCAGTCCATCGGTGAGCCGGGTACGCAGCTGACGATGCGTACCTTCCACACCGGTGGTGTCGCGGGTGAGGACATCACCCAGGGTCTGCCGCGCGTCCAGGAGATCTTCGAGGCCCGGATCCCGAAGGGCAAGGCACCCATCGCCGACACCCCCGGCCGGATCCGGATCGAGGACGGCGAGCGGTCGCGCAAGATCGTGGTGATCCCGGACGACGGCAGCGACGAGATCGTCTACGACAAGATCTCGAAGCGGGTCCGGCTGCGGGCCCACGACGGCGACCACGTCGAGGTCGGCGAGAAGCTCACCGAGGGCACCATCGACCCGCACGAGCTGCTGCGCATCCTCGGCCCCCGGGCGGTCCAGGTCCACCTGACCCAGGAGGTCCAGGAGGTCTACCGCTCTCAGGGTGTGCTCATCCATGACAAGCACATCGAGATCATCATCCGCCAGATGCTCAAGCGGGTGACGGTCATCGACTCCGGCTCGACCGAGTTCCTGCCGGGTGTGCTTGTCGACCGGGCGCTGTTCGAGTCGGAGAACCGTCGGCTCGTCGGCGAGGGTGGCGAGCCCGCCGCCGGTCGTCCGGTGCTGATGGGTATCACCAAGGCCTCGCTGGCCACCGACTCCTGGCTCTCGGCGGCCTCCTTCCAGGAGACCACCCGGGTGCTGACCGACGCGGCGATCCACGCCCGCAGTGACTCGCTGATCGGTCTCAAGGAGAACGTGATCATCGGTAAGCTCATCCCGGCCGGTACCGGCATCAGCAAGTACCGCAACGTACGGGTCGAGCCGACCGAGGAGGCGAAGGCCAAGGTCTACTCGATGACCGGCTACCCGGAGACCGACTACGGTTTCGGGCCGGCCAGTGGCCAGGCGGTCCCGCTGGACGACTTCGACTTCGGGTCGTACCGCTGATCCGTCAGCTCTGACAACGAGGCCCCCGGCATCTGCCGGGGGCCTCGTTGTCGGTACCGGTCGCTATGGTCGCCGGCATGTCTGCGAGCCCACTACGCAAGGTCGACACGGTCTTCGTCAAGGTCGACGATCCGCACGCCGTGGCCGAGTGGTACGAGCAGGTACTGGGCTGGCCGGAGCTGTTCCGCACCTCGCACATCGTGGTGCTGAAGGCACCGGAGGGTCCGCCGGTCACCTTGCTCAACCCGGGCGGCGGTGAGTGGTCCGGCTTCAACTTCCACGCTCCCGACGCGGCCACCGCGCGGGCCTGGCTGATCGAGCGGGGCGCCGAGGTCGGCGAGCTGAACGAGGCGCCCGACCAGCCGGTCACCTGGTTCTGGTTCCGTGACCCGCTCGGCAACCGGCTAGAGGTCTGCTCCTACTGATCCGGATCGCCCGGGCATGATGGAGACATGACGACCGCCGCCGGACCCATGCCGGTTGCACCTCCACCGGAGCCGCCCCGGCATCCGCTCGACCCGGATCCGGTCCGGGCGACCAAGGCTCGGGCGGTCTTCGCCCTCGGCCTGATGGCCGCACTGACGGGACTGCTGATCGGTGGCGTGGTACCGGCCACGGTGGCCCTGCACCTGGCCCGGCAGGCGCGTCGGGAGGCGTACGCCTCGGCGGGTTTCCTGACCGGTGCGGCCTGGCTGCGTCGTGGCGAGCGGCTGGCCTGGACGGGCCTGGTGCTGGTCGCGGTCAGCCTGGTGGTGGCGCTGGTGATCGGGGTGGTCCGGCTCGCCGAGTCGCCCTACGGGCAGGACTTCGCGCCTGAAGTCGACTGATCGGCGCCCGGTGCGTCCTCGCGCCCGGCACCGAGGGGCTGACTGCCGACGGTAGCCTGACCGGTGTCCGTCGCGTGGTGCGTGGACGCTGCCCGACAAGGAGGATCCCGTGACGGAACCGGCGCGCCCCGAGGGCGGCGAAGCCGCTCAGCCCATCGTCGGGCGCCCCGATGCCGACCAGACGGGATGGGCCCGGCCTGGAAGCGATCGGTCCGAACCGGAACAGGCCGTCCCGCCGACCTCCCCGCCGACACCTACCGCGACGCCCGCCGGTCCGCCGTCCGGCCCGCCAGTCCCGGGCCCACCGCCCGCCGCTGCCCCTTTCGGCCCGCCGCCCGCGAACTCGCCCTTTGGCCCGCCGCCCGGCTCGCCGGCCGCAGGCTCTCCTTTCGGACCGCCCGGCTCCCCGGCTTGGGGGCCGCCGCCCGGCTCGCCGACCTGGGGGCCGCCGCCTGGCTCGGCACCGCTCGCTCCGGCGGCCTTCGGGCCCTCGGCGGGCGGTCCATCCGCCTTCGGGGCGGTGCCGGGGTCGCCGCCGGCACCGGGTGGGCCCACCGGCGGCTCAGGCTGGGGACAGCCACCGCCGCCGCAGGATCCTCCCCGACCGCCGAAGCGGGTCGAGCCGGTGCCCGGTACGCCGTTCGCGGTGGTGCACCTCGACGTGCCCCCGGTCGCCTCCGGCCTGGCGGTCGGCTCGCTGGTGGCCGGTATCACCTCGATTCTGGTCTCGATTCTGGTCATCTGCGTGGGCGCCATCGGGGGAGGGGCGAACGGAGCCTGGGCGGCGGGTGCTTTCGCCGCCCTCGGTGGCCTCACCGGGGTGGGCGCCGTCGTGGCCGGCCTGCTCGGCCTGCGGCAGATCCGCCGCCCGGCGCCTCCGCCGGCGGTCCGCTTCACCGGGCGGGGCCTGGCCATCGCGGGAATCAGCTGCGGTGGGACCGGCCTGCTGCTCTGCCTGATAGGCGTGGGGCTGGCGGTGCTGCTGGCACTGGCTTAGAACCGCCTGGCCATCGCCTCCCGAGAGACTCCGCCCCGGGTCGGGGCGCCGCCGTGTCCCTGGCTGGTTCGGGCGAGCCTCTGCCGACATCTCGGCCGATCGCTGGCCGGGCTGCGGTCAGCTGGGGGCTCGCGGGCCGGTTTCCGGTAGAGCCGGTACACTTGTGTCCGTAGGTGCCCATCACGGGCGGGCGGTGCGACAGAGACCAGCCGGCAAGCGGTGCGGCGTCCGGCAGGTCTTTCCGTTTTGACCTGCGCGGCTGTGGTAGGTACTCTTTCCCCTTGTGCCCGGGCCTGCCCGGGCAACTCGTGCGTGCGCTGGAGCCGGTTATCCGATATCCGGACGGCACCACGATTGGAGCCAGAAGATCCGGCCTGCGGCGATCCGTGTGCCGGTGACAAACCCCGGGTCTGCGCGCAAGCGCCGGACGGGAACCGTGAGTTTGGCGACACGCCCGACCGCGGGTGCCGGGACCTCCGCGAGGTGGCCCTGGCCGGAATGTAGGAGAGCCGATCACGAGATCGGCTACGGCAGACGGCGCGGTCGCGAGCAGCGGCCGAAGGGAGCGGAGAAACCCGGTGCCCACCATTCAGCAGTTGGTCCGAAAGGGCCGTCAGGCGAAGACGACCAAGACCAAGACCCCGGCGCTCAAGGGATCTCCGCAGCGGCGGGGAGTGTGCACCCGGGTGTACACCACCACCCCGAAGAAGCCGAACTCGGCGCTGCGCAAGGTCGCTCGTGTCAAGCTCAGCAGCCAGGTCGAGGTGACCGCCTACATCCCCGGTGTCGGGCACAACCTGCAGGAGCACTCGATCGTGCTCGTGCGTGGTGGCCGGGTGAAGGACCTCCCCGGTGTGCGTTACAAGATCGTTCGCGGTTCGCTGGACACCCAGGGTGTCCGTAACCGCAAGCAGGCGCGCAGCCGTTACGGCGCGAAGAAGGAGAAGAGCTGACATGCCGCGTAAGGGACCTGCTCCGCGGCGACCGCTGGTCGCTGACCCGGTGTACAACTCGCCGCTGGTCACGCAGCTGGTGAACAAGATCCTGCTGCGCGGCAAGCGTCAGCTCGCCGAGCGCGTGGTCTACGCCGCCCTGGAGGGCTGCCGGGAGAAGTCCGGGACCGACCCGGTCGTCACCCTCAAGCGCGCCATGGACAACGTCAAGCCGACCCTTGAGGTGCGCAGCCGCCGTGTCGGTGGCGCGACCTACCAGGTGCCGGTCGAGGTCCGGCCGGCCCGGGCCACCACGCTGGGCCTGCGCTGGCTGGTGACCTACGCCCGCGCTCGGCGTGAGAAGACGATGATCGAGCGGCTGATGAACGAGCTGCTGGACGCGAGCAACGGCCTCGGTGCCGCCGTCAAGCGGCGCGAGGACACGCACAAGATGGCCGAGTCCAACAAGGCCTTCGCGCACTACCGCTGGTAACACCCTGGTCCCGGCGCCATCCGGTGCCGGGACCGCCACCAGTTGTGTCGAGACGACGATAAGTAGGGATTGAAGTGGCCGCCGCAGACGCGCTCGCCAACGTACGCAACATCGGCATCATGGCGCACATCGATGCCGGTAAGACCACTACCACCGAGCGAATCCTGTTCTACACCGGTATCACGTACAAGATCGGTGAGGTCCACGAGGGCGCTGCCGTCATGGACTGGATGGAGCAGGAGCAGGAGCGCGGTATCACCATCACTTCCGCCGCCACGAAGTGCGAGTGGAAGGGCCACACGATCCAGATCATCGACACGCCCGGCCACGTCGACTTCACGGTCGAGGTGGAGCGGTCGTTGCGGGTCCTGGACGGTGCTGTCGCGGTCTACGACGGCGTGGCCGGCGTGGAGCCGCAGACGGAGAACGTCTGGCGTCAGGCGGACAAGTACAACGTCCCGCGGATGTGCTTCGTCAACAAGCTCGACCGGACCGGTGCCGACTTCTTCCGCTGCGTGCAGATGATGATCGACCGGCTGAACGCCACTCCGCTGGTGCTCCAGATCCCGATCGGGCTTGAGGGCAACCACATCGGCGTCGTCGACCTGGTCGAGATGCGCGCCCTCACCTGGCGCGGGGAGACCCAGAAGGGTGAGGACTACGCGATCGAGGAGATCCCGGCCGACCTGGCCGACTCCGCGGCCGAGTGGCGCGAGAAGCTGATGGAGACCCTGGCCGACGTCGACGACTCGGTGATGGAGAAGTACCTAGAGGGCGAGGAGATCTCCGTCGAGGAGATCAAGGCCGCCATCCGGCGGGCCACCATCGCCAGCAAGGCCAACCCGGTGCTCTGCGGCTCCGCGTTCAAGAACAAGGGCGTACAGCCCATGCTCGACGCCGTCATCGACTACCTGCCGTCGCCGCTGGACATCCCGGCGATCGAGGGCACGGCCACCGACGGCGAGACGCCGATGCAGCGTAAGCCCTCCACCTCGGAGCCCTTCTCCGGCCTCGCATTCAAGATCCAGACCGACAAGCACCTCGGCAAGCTGACCTACGTCCGGGTCTACTCCGGCGTGGTCGAGTCCGGGTCCCAGGTGGTCAACTCCACCAAGGACCGCAAGGAGCGGGTCGGCAAGATCTACCAGATGCACGCCAACAAGCGGGAGGAGCGCAGCTCCGCCAAGGCTGGCGACATCATCGCGGTGCAGGGTCTGAAGCAGACCACCACCGGTGACACCCTGTGCGACCCGGCGAACCCGGTCATCCTGGAGTCGATGACCTTCCCGGAGCCGGTCATCGAGGTGGCCATCGAGCCGAAGACCAAGGCGGACCAGGAGAAGCTCAGCACCGCCATCCAGCGGCTGGCCGAGGAGGACCCGACCTTCCGCGTCAAGCTGGACGACCAGACCGGCCAGACGGTCATCTCCGGCATGGGCGAGCTGCACCTGGACATCCTGGTCGACCGGATGCGCCGCGAGTTCAACGTCGAGGCGAACATCGGTAAGCCTCAGGTGGCGTACCGCGAGACCATCCGCCGCACGGTGGAGAAGATCGAGTACACCCACAAGAAGCAGACCGGTGGTTCCGGCCAGTACGCCCGGGTGATCGTCAGCCTGGAGCCGCTGCCGCTGGGCAACGACGCGCCGACCTACGAGTTCGCCAACGCCGTCACCGGTGGCCGCATCCCCCGGGAGTTCATCCCCTCGGTGGACGCGGGCGCGCAGGATGCCATGCAGTACGGCGTCCTCGCCGGCTTCCCGCTGGTCGGGGTCAAGCTGACGCTGCTGGACGGCCAGTACCACGAGGTCGACTCGTCGGAAATGGCATTCAAGATCGCCGGTTCGATGGTGATGAAGGACGCGGCCCGCAAGGCCGATCCCGCGTTGCTCGAGCCGATGATGGCTGTTGAGGTCACCACTCCCGAAGAGAACATGGGTGACGTCATCGGCGACCTCAACTCCCGACGCGGCATCATCCAGGCGATGGAGGAGCGCAGCGGCGCCCGTGTCGTCCGCGCCCTGGTGCCGTTGTCGGAGATGTTCGGCTACGTCGGCGACCTGCGGTCGAAGACCCAGGGCCGGGCTAGCTACAGCATGCAGTTCGACTCCTACGCGGAGGTTCCGGCCTCCGTGGCGAAGGAGATCATCGCCAAGGCGACGGGTGAGTGACGCTCACCTGACGTGATCGGATGATCCGACGGTGGTCGCGGAAGGAATTCCCCGACCGCGACCACCTCGGTCGGATTGTGTGAATTCCGGGCCTGTAGGCTTCATCGCCGCAGAACCCACAAAGCTCTCCGGCCGTCAGGCCGGAAAGGCTGTCGACAGAGTCCTAAGCGCCGCTCCTGGCGCGCCGGGGCGAACGAACCAAGAAGTCCACAGGAGGACACCAGTGGCGAAGGCGAAGTTCGAGCGGACTAAGCCGCACGTCAACATCGGCACCATTGGTCACATCGACCACGGTAAGACGACGCTGACGGCGGCCATCACCAAGGTCCTGCACGACCAGTTCCCGGACCTGAACCCGTACACGCCGTTCGACGAGATCGACAAGGCGCCGGAGGAGAAGGCCCGCGGCATCACGATCTCGATCGCACACGTCGAGTACCAGACCGAGGCGCGGCACTACGCGCACGTCGACTGCCCCGGTCACGCCGACTACATCAAGAACATGATCACCGGTGCCGCCCAGATGGACGGCGCGATCCTGGTGGTCGCGGCGACCGACGGCCCGATGCCGCAGACCCGCGAGCACGTGCTGCTGGCCCGCCAGGTTGGCGTGCCGTACATCGTCGTGGCGCTGAACAAGAGCGACATGGTCGACGACGAGGAGCTGCTGGAGCTCGTCGAGCTTGAGGTCCGCGAGCTGCTCTCGTCGCAGGAGTACCCGGGCGACGACCTGCCGGTCGTGCGCGTCTCGGCGCTGAAGGCCCTGGAGGGCGACCCGGAGTGGACCGGGAAGCTGATGGACCTGATGAACGCCGTCGACACCGCGATCCCGCAGCCGGAGCGCGAGACCGAGAAGCCGTTCCTGATGCCGATCGAGGACGTCTTCACGATCACCGGTCGTGGCACCGTCGTCACCGGTCGCGCCGAGCGCGGCATCCTCAAGCCGAACGAGGAGGTGGAGATCGTCGGTATCCGCGAGAAGTCGCAGAAGACGGTCTGCACCGGCATCGAGATGTTCCGCAAGCTGCTCGACGAGGCCCGTGCGGGTGAGAACGTCGGTCTGCTGCTGCGCGGCATCAAGCGCGAGGACGTCGAGCGCGGCATGGTGGTCGTCAAGCCGGGCACCACGACCCCGCACACGGAGTTCGAGGCGACGGTCTACATCCTCTCCAAGGAGGAGGGCGGCCGGCACACCCCGTTCTTCCAGAACTACCGTCCGCAGTTCTACTTCCGGACCACGGACGTCACCGGTGTCGTCACCCTCCCCGAGGGCACCGAGATGGTCATGCCGGGCGACAACACCACGATGACCGTGAAGCTGATCCAGCCCATCGCGATGGAGGAAAACCTCAAGTTCGCGATCCGGGAGGGTGGCCGTACGGTCGGCGCTGGTCGCGTCACCAAGATCATCAAGTGAGCTGGGTAACCCCGATTAGACCCGCCGCCGGTCGTGCGGCATACTAGTCAGGTTGCGTAACGACAGTTCGCCGCCCGTGTTCGGCTTCCGCTGAACCTCCGGGTAGGCAGAGCAGTCGGGCGTGGGGTGGTTGGCGGCCCGTCCGTCAACCACCCTCGCGCGGCGTTCAGGTCGCCTCAGTGCGATCGGCGCTTGGACCCACCGCGGTCAGGATCGCTCCGGTATCCCGGGGCGGAGCCTGGCCCCAGGGCGCGACACGCCCGACCGCGGGGGTGGGCGAAGAGGGTCTGTGCCAGCCGGCACAGACACCCGCAACACAGCGGCATCGAGAGAAGGAACAGAAGCCACCATGGCGGGACAGAAGATCCGCATCCGGCTCAAGGCCTATGACCACGAGGTCGTCGACTCCTCGGCTCGGAAGATCGTCGAGACGGTGACGCGTACCGGGGCGCAGGTCGCGGGCCCGGTGCCGCTGCCCACGGAGATCAACCGTTTCTGCGTCATCCGCTCGCCGCACAAGTACAAGGACTCGCGCGAGCACTTCGAGATGCGTACGCACAAGCGACTGATCGACATCATCGACCCGACCCCGAAGACGGTCGACTCGCTCATGCGCCTCGACCTGCCGGCTGGCGTCGACATCGAGATCAAGCTGTAGGGACCGGACACATGGACAGGCAAGTAAAGGGGATCCTGGGCGCGAAGCTCGGCATGACCCAGGTCTGGGACAACAACCGTGTTGTCCCGGTGACCGTGGTTCAGGCCGGCCCCTGCGTCATCACCCAGGTTCGTGACGCCGACAAGGACGGTTACTCCGCGGTCCAGCTGGCGTACGGGACGATCGACCCGCGGAAGGCGAAGAAGCCGCTGCGTGGGCACTACGCCAAGGCTGACGTGGCGCCGCGCCGGCACATCGTCGAGCTGCGCACCAGCGACGCCGCGGACTACTCGCTCGGCCAGGAAGTCACGGTCGAGGAGTTCCCGGCCGGTGTCTCGATCGACGTGACCGGCAAGACCAAGGGCAAGGGCTACGCCGGCCCGATGAAGCGGCACGGCTTCCACGGTCTGCGCGCCAGCCACGGTGTCGAGCGCAAGCACCGCTCGCCGGGCTCGATCGGCGCCTGCGCCACCCCGGGTCGCGTCTTCAAGGGCACCCGGATGGCCGGCCGCATGGGCGGCGTGCGCTACACCGTGCAGAACCTGACCGTCCAGGCGGTCGACACCGAGAACAATCTCCTGCTCGTCCGTGGCGCCATCCCCGGCCCCAAGGGCGCGCTGGTACTGGTCCGTACCGCGGCCAAGGCCAAGGCGAAGAAGGGCGGTGTGGGCAAGTGACCACCGTTGACGTCCTCAACTCCGAGGGCACCAAGACCGGCTCGGTCGAGCTGCCCGCCGACATCTTCGACGCGCAGGCCAACATCGCGCTGATGCACCAGGTCGTCGTGGCGCAGCTGGCTGCCGCTCGGCAGGGCACCCACAAGACCAAGACCCGGGGCGAGGTTGCCGGCGGCGGCAAGAAGCCGTACAAGCAGAAGGGCACCGGTCGTGCCCGGCAGGGCTCGATCCGCGCACCGCAGTTCGCCGGCGGTGGCGTGGTCCACGGCCCGGTGCCGCGCGACTACAGCCAGCGCACCCCGAAGAAGATGAAGGCCGCCGCGCTGCGTGGTGCCCTGTCGGACCGGGCGCGTGCCGGGCAGGTGCACGTCGTCGAGGCGTTCGTCTCGGGCGAGAAGCCGTCGACCAAGGCGGCCCTGACCGCGCTCGCCAAGCTGACCACCGCCCGGCGGGTGCTGGTCGTGCTGAGCAGCACCGACGAGCTGAACTGGGTGTCGCTGCGCAACGAGCCGCGGGTGCACCTGATCGAGGCCGGCCAGCTCAACACGTACGACGTGCTGGTGGCCGACGATGTGGTCTTCACCAAGGAGGCCCTGGACGAGTTCCTGGGCGTGCCGGCCGAGACCACCGAGGAGGGTGGCAAGTGAGCACGATCGCCGATCCGCGCGACATCATCGTCGCGCCGGTCGTCTCGGAGAAGAGCTACAGCGAGCTGAACCGCAACTGGTACACCTTCCTGGTGCACCCGGACGCGAACAAGACGGCGATCAAGATCGCTATCGAGCAGATCTTCAACGTCCGTGTCCTGACGGTCAACACGCTCAACCGCGAGGGCAAGCGCAAGCGGACCCGTACCGGGTTCGGTAAGCGCAAGGACACCAAGCGGGCGATGGTGAAGCTGGCTGAGGGCGACCGCATCGAGGCCTTCGGCGGCCCGGTCAGCTGAGGGGTGTAGACAATGGCTATCCGTAAGTACAAGCCGACGACGCCGGGCCGGCGTGGCTCCAGCGTCGCCGACTTCGCCGAGATCACCCGGTCGACTCCCGAGAAGTCGCTGCTGGTCCCGCTGCCCAAGAAGGGCGGCCGGAACGTGCACGGCCGGATCACCGCTCGTCACCAGGGTGGCGGCCACAAGCGGCAGTACCGGCTGATCGACTTCAAGCGGGTCGACAAGGACGGCGTGCCGGCCAAGGTCGCGCACATCGAGTACGACCCGAACCGCACGGCGCGGATCGCGCTGCTGCACTACGCCGACGGCGAGAAGCGGTACATCATCGCGCCGAAGGACCTGAAGCAGGGCGACACGGTGGAGTCGGGCCCGAGCGCCGACATCAAGCCGGGCAACAACCTGCCGCTGCGCAACATCCCGGTCGGTACCACGATCCACAACGTGGAGCTGCGTCCGGGCGGTGGCGCCAAGCTGGCTCGCTCGGCCGGCGTCGGCATCCAGCTGCTCGGCCGGGAGGGCGCGTACGCGACCCTGCGTATGCCGTCCGGCGAGATCCGGCGGGTGGACGTGCGCTGCCGCGCCAGCGTCGGTGAGATCGGCAACGCCGACCAGTCGAACATCAACTGGGGTAAGGCCGGCCGGATGCGGTGGAAGGGCAAGCGCCCGACCGTCCGTGGTGTCGCCATGAACCCGGTCGACCACCCGCACGGTGGTGGTGAGGGCAAGACCTCCGGTGGTCGCCACCCGGTCAACCCGCAGGGTAAGCCCGAGGGCCGCACCCGTCGTAAGGGCCAGCCGAGTGACCGGCTGATCGTCCGCCGTCGCTACGCCACGCGTAAGCGCGGCTGAGGGAGATAAGACATGCCTCGCAGCCTGAAGAAGGGCCCGTTCATCGACGACCACCTGCTCAAGAAGGTGGAGACGCAGAACGAGAAGGGCTCGAAGAACGTCATCAAGACCTGGTCGCGCCGCTCGACGATCATCCCGGAGATGCTCGGGCACACGATCGCCGTGCACGACGGACGTAAGCACGTCCCGGTGTTCGTGACCGAGGCGATGGTCGGGCACAAGCTCGGCGAGTTCGCGCTGACCCGCACGTTCAAGGGTCACGAAAAGGACGACCGGAAGAGCCGCCGGCGCTGACGCCGCGGGCATACGGATAGAGGATCAAGGGGTTACAGCGATGCCAGGAAAGGGCGACGCTCCGGTGCTTCCGGGCGCGCGGGCGGTTGCGCGGCACGTGCGCATCTCGCCGATGAAGGCGCGCCGGGTGGTCAACCTCGTCCGCGGCCTGCCCGCGAAGGAGGCGCTCACGGTGCTGCAGTTCGCGCCGCAGGCTGCGAGCGAGCAGGTGTACAAGGTGCTCGCGAGCGCGATCGCCAACGCGGAGAACAACGAGCGGCTGGACCCCGACGCGCTGCTCGTCAGCGAGGCGTTCGTGGACGAGGGCCCGACGATGAAGCGGTTCCAGCCACGGGCGCAGGGCCGGGCGTACCGGATCCGTAAGCGCACCTGCCACATCACCGTGGCGGTCGAGGCGGTCGCGCCGGCCGCGCCGAGGAAGTCGGCGAACAAGGCGGCTCCGGCGAAGCAGACCGCGCCGGCCGAGACGCAGAGCAACACGGAGGGCGCCGAGTAATGGGTCAGAAGGTTCACCCGCACGGGTTCCGGCTCGGCATCTCGACCGACTGGAAGTCCCGCTGGTTCGCGGACAAGCTCTACAAGGACTACATCGGCGAGGATGTCAAGATCCGCCGGATGATGTCCAAGGGGCTGGAGCGCGCCGGCATCTCCAAGGTCGACATCGAGCGCACCCGCGACCGGGTCCGCGTCGACATCCACACCGCCCGGCCGGGCATCGTCATCGGCCGTAAGGGTGCCGAGGCCGACCGGATCCGCGGCGAGTTGGAGAAGCTCACCGGCAAGCAGGTGCAGCTGAACATCATCGAGGTGAAGAACCCCGAGTCGGACGCGCAGCTGGTCGCCCAGGGCGTGGCCGAGCAGCTCTCCAGCCGGGTCAGCTTCCGTCGCGCGATGCGCAAGGCGATGCAGTCGGCGATGAAGAACCCGATGTGCAAGGGCATCCGGGTGCAGGTCTCGGGTCGCCTCGGCGGCGCCGAGATGAGCCGCACGGAGTTCTACCGCGAGGGTCGGGTTCCGCTGCACACGCTGCGGGCCAACATCGAGTACGGCTTCTTCGAGGCCCGTACCACCTTCGGCCGCATCGGCGTGAAGGTCTGGATCTACAAGGGCGACGCGGTGCCGGGTCGGGAGACTCCGGCCGAGGCACCGTCGCGCCCGCGCCGGGAGCGCGGTGACCGGCCCGAGCGGCCGCGCCGTGGTCGGTCGGGTTCGTCCGGCACGACCTCCGGTGGCACCGAGGCCGGCCGGGCTGCCGCGACGACCGTCGCGCAGCAGGCCGAGACGCCGAGTGGCGAGCCGGTCGACAGCGCTGCTGTCGCGGCTGCGGCTTCGGCTCCGGCAGAAACGCAGCAGGAGGGCTGACAGATGCTGATGCCGCGCAAGCCCCCGAAGGGCTTCCGCAAGCCGCACCACCCGGACCGCAGCGGCGCGTCCAAGGGCGGCAACCGGGTGGTGTTCGGCGAGTTCGGGATCCAGGCTCTGGAACCGGCGTACGTGACCAACCGGCAGATCGAGTCGGCGCGTATCGCGATGACCCGCCACATCAAGCGTGGCGGCAAGGTCTGGATCACCATCTTCCCGGACCAGGCCCTCACCAAGAAGCCGGCGGAAACCCGGATGGGTTCCGGTAAGGGCTCGCCCGAGTGGTGGGTCGCGAACGTCAAGCCCGGGCGGGTTCTCTTCGAGATGTCCTTCCCGAACGAGCAGATCGCGCGAGAGGCGATGCGTCGCGCGATCCACAAGCTCCCGATGAAGTGCCGCATTGTTACGCGCGAAGTGGGTGAATCCTGATGGCAGCGGGCGTTAAGGCCTCCGAGCTGCGTGAGCTCTCCGAGGAGGAGCTGGTCACGAAGCTGCGCGAGGCCAAGGCGGAGCTGTTCAACCTCCGCGTGCAGGCCGCAACCGGGCAGCTGGACAACAACCGGCGGCTGCAGGTCATCCGTCGGGAGATTGCCCGGATCTACACGATCATGCGTGAGCGTGAGCTGGGGCTCTCGGCCGCGCCGACTGAGGTGACTGCAGGATGAGCGAGAACACGACCCCCACCAAGCCGCGGGGCCGCCGTAAGGTCCGCGAGGGCCTCGTGGTCAGCGACAAGATGGAAAAGACCGTCGTGGTCGAGGTCGAGGACCGGGTCAAGCACGCGCTGTACGGCAAGATCATGCGCCGGACCAGCAAGCTCAAGGTCCACGACGAGCAGAACTCGGCCGGCATCGGCGACCGTGTCCTGATCATGGAGACCCGGCCGCTCTCCGCCACCAAGCGGTGGCGGCTCGTGGAGATCCTCGAGAAGGCCAAGTAGCGAAGGCTCGAGCTCGGCCCAGACGGTCGGGCGCAGGTTCCGCCAGGCTCCGGCCGCCCCGGCGGCCGGAGAACCGGCAGACATAGGAGATAGACGTGATTCAGCAGGAGTCGCGACTGCGCGTCGCCGACAACACGGGTGCCCGGGAGATCCTGTGCATCCGGGTTCTCGGTGGCTCCGGTCGGCGCTACGCGAGCATCGGCGACGTCATCGTGGCCACCGTCAAGGACGCGATCCCGGGTGCCGGTGTGAAGAAGGGCGACGTGGTCAAGGCCGTCGTCGTCCGCACCGCCAAGGAGAAGCGGCGGCCGGACGGTTCGTACATCCGCTTCGACGAGAACGCCGCCGTCATCATCAAGGACGGCGGGGACCCGCGCGGTACCCGTATCTTCGGCCCGGTCGGCCGTGAGCTGCGGGACAAGCGGTTCATGAAGATCATCTCTCTCGCGCCGGAGGTGTTGTGACCGTGAAGGTCAAGAAGGGCGACACGGTCGTCGTCATCGCCGGCAAGGACAAGGGTGCCAAGGGTAAGGTCATCGCGGCCTACCCGCGGCAGGACAAGGTCCTGGTCGAGGGCGTGAACCGGATCAAGAAGCACACTCGCATCAGCACCACCCAGCGTGGCGCCAAGACCGGTGGCATCGTCACCCAGGAGGCCCCGATCCACGTTTCGAACGTGATGGTCGTGGACTCCGACGGCAAGCCGACCCGCGTCGGTTACCGGATCGACGAGAACGGCCAGAAGGTTCGCATCGCGCGTAGCACCGGTAAGGACCTGTGATGACCACGGCTACCGAAACCAAGACGATGCCGCGCCTCAAGGAGCGGTACCGCAACGAGATCATCGCCCAGCTGCGCGAGCAGTACGAGTACGGCAACCCGATGCAGGTGCCGCGGCTGGTCAAGATCGTCGTGAACATGGGTGTGGGCGAGGCCGCCCGGGACGCCAAGCTCATCGACGGTGCGGTCCGCGACCTGGCCACCATCACCGGTCAGAAGCCGCAGGTCCGGCGGGCGACGAAGTCCATCGCGCAGTTCAAGCTGCGGGAAGGCATGCCGATCGGCGCGAAGGTGACCCTGCGCGGCGACCGGATGTGGGAGTTCCTGGACCGGCTGCTGTCCATCGCGCTGCCGCGTATCCGTGACTTCCGCGGCCTCGACGGGCGCAAGCTCGACGGGCACGGCAACTACACGTTCGGTCTGACCGAGCAGTCGGTGTTCCACGAGATCGACCAGGACAAGATCGATCGCCAGCGGGGCATGGACATCACGGTGGTTACGACCGCCACGACCGACGACGAGGGCCGGGCGCTGCTGAAGCTCCTGGGCTTCCCGTTCAAGGAGAACTGAGATGGCCAAGAAGGCGCTGATCCTCAAGGCGGCCGCGAAGCCGAAGTTCTCGGTTCGCGCGTACACCCGCTGCCAGCGGTGCGGGCGTCCCAAGGCGGTCTACCGCAAGTTCGGGCTCTGCCGGGTGTGTATCCGGGAGATGGCCCACCGCGGTGAGCTGCCCGGCGTGTCCAAGGCTTCCTGGTAATAGCCCGGCGCGCTCCGGCGCGTCAGCTGGACTGTCTCTTCGCCGTAGGCCTGCGACGTGTCGCGGGAACCCCGGCGAGAAAGGTTGACGAGTTTTCATGACGATGACCGACCCGATCGCAGACATGCTCACGCGTCTGCGTAACGCCAACCAGGCGTACCACGACCGGGTGACGATGCCGTACTCGAAGATCAAGGCGAACATCGCCGAGGTCCTCAAGTCCGAGGGCTACATCGCCACCTGGGCAGTCGAGGAGCCCGAGGAGGGTGCCGTCGGCAAGCGACTGGTCGTCGAGCTGAAGTACGGCCAGAACCGGGAGCGGAGCCTGGCCGGTATCAAGCGCGTCTCCAAGCCCGGTCTGCGGGTGTACGCCAAGTCGGACGGGCTCCCCCGGGTGCTCGGTGGGCTGGGCGTGGCGATCATTTCGACGTCCCAGGGACTGCTCACCGACCGGCAGGCCCGCAAGCGGAGCGTTGGCGGGGAAGTCCTCGCCTTCGTCTGGTAACGGGAGACAGGTAGAAATGTCGCGTATTGGACGTAAGTCGATCCCGGTGCCATCCGGAGTCGACGTGACGATCGACGGCCGGACCGTCAAGGTCAAGGGCCCCAAGGGCGAGCTGTCGCACACCCTGGCCGAGCCGATCACCATCGAGCGGGCCGAGGACGGGCAACTGAGCGTCAACCGCCCGAACGACGAGCGCAAGGCCAAGGAACTGCACGGCCTGAGCCGTACCCTGGTCGCCAACATGATCGTCGGGGTCACCGAGGGCTACCGTAAGAGCCTGGAGATCGCCGGCACGGGTTACCGGGTCACCGCCAAGGGCAAGGACCTGGAGTTCGCGCTCGGGTTCTCGCACCCGGTGCAGGTGCAGGCGCCCGAGGGCATCACCTTCACGGTGGAGCGCCCGACGCTGTTCCACGTGGCCGGCATCGACAAGCAACTCGTCGGTGAGGTCGCCGCCAACATCCGGAAGATTCGCCCGCCGGAGCCCTACAAGGGCAAGGGCGTGAAGTACCAGGGCGAAGTCATCCGACGCAAGGCCGGAAAGGCAGGTAAGAAGTGAGCGCCACGCTGCTCAAGCGCCGCCGCGGCGTCGCCGCCAAGCGTGCCGTCGGGCGGGCGCGGCGGCACTTCCGAGTGCGCAAGAACGTCAGCGGCACCGCCGCGCGTCCCCGCCTGGTGGTCACCCGTTCGCTGCGGCACATCGTCGCCCAGATCGTGGACGACACCAAGGGTCACACCTTGGCGTCGGCCTCGACCCTGGACGCCTCGGTGCGCGGTACGGAGGGCGACAAGAGCGCCCTGGCTGGCAAGGTCGGCACCCTGCTGGCCGAGCGGGCCAAGGCCGCTGGCATCTCCAAGGTCGTCTTCGACCGCGGCGGCAACCGGTACGCGGGGCGGGTCGCCGCGCTCGCCGACGCCGCCCGCGAAGCCGGGCTCGAGTTCTGACAATCCCCGTCACGAGAGAGAAGGAAGGCTGCTGATGCCAGGTCAACAGCGCCGTGGCGGCGGGTCCGGTGGCAACGAGGGTGGTCGCCGCGACAACCGCCGTGAGGGCGGCCGCGGAAACGCGCCCGCCGAGAAGACCCCGCACCTCGAGCGGGTCGTCGCGATCAACCGCGTCGCCAAGGTCGTGAAGGGTGGTCGTCGCTTCAGCTTCACCGCCCTGGTGATCGTGGGCGACGGCGACGGCACCGTGGGCGTGGGCTACGGAAAGGCCAAGGAGGTGCCCGCGGCGATCGCCAAGGGCGTCGAGGAGGCCAAGAAGCACTTCTTCAAGGTGCCGCGGATCGGTTCCTCGATCCCGCACCCGGTCACGGGCGAGGACGCCGCCGGGGTGGTGCTGCTCAAGCCGGCCTCCGCCGGTACGGGTGTCATCGCGGGTGGCCCGGTCCGTGCCGTGCTGGAGTGCGCGGGCATCCACGACGTGCTCTCCAAGAGCCTCGGCTCGTCGAACC
This sequence comes from Micromonospora sediminimaris, assembly GCF_016863575.1. Classification (NCBI taxonomy): domain Bacteria; kingdom Bacillati; phylum Actinomycetota; class Actinomycetes; order Micromonosporales; family Micromonosporaceae; genus Micromonospora; species Micromonospora sediminimaris. The sequence goes on along the minus strand of NZ_BOPD01000008.1, from coordinate 44,421 downwards.
CGATCAACATCGTGCACGCCACCGTGGCCGCGCTGAAGGGGCTGGAGTCCCCGGAGGCCGTTGCCGCGCGGCGGGGCCTGCCGGTGGAAGACGTCGCGCCGGCGGCCATGCTGGCCTCGCGGGCGGAGGTGGCGTCCTGATGGCACGGCTCAAGGTCACCCAGGTCCGTTCCGAGATCGGGACCAAGCGCAACCAGCGGGAGTCGCTGCGTTCGCTCGGTCTCAAGCGGATCAATGACGTGGTGGTCAAGGAGGACCGGCCCGAGATTCGCGGCATGATCTTCACGGTCAACCACCTCGTGAAGGTCGAGGAGGTCGAGTAATGACGATCAAGGTCCATCACCTGCGTCCGGCGCCGGGTGCCAAGACCGCGAAGACCCGTGTGGGTCGCGGTGAGGGCTCCAAGGGCAAGACCGCCGGTCGCGGTACCAAGGGTTCGAAGGCCCGGAAGAACATCTCGGCGGCGTTCGAGGGTGGGCAGATGCCCATCCACATGCGCCTGCCGAAGCTGAAGGGCTTCAAGAACAAGTTCAAGGTGGTCTTCCAGGTCGTGAACCTGGACCGCCTGGCCGAGCTGTTCCCCAACGGTGGCCAGGTCGGCCCGACCGAACTGGTCGAGGCCGGCGCGGTCCGCAAGGGGCAGCCGGTGAAGATCCTCGGCACCGGGGACCTCGGCGGAGTGGCGCTCCAGGTGTCGGCGCACGCGTTCAGCGCGTCGGCCAAGGAGAAGATCACGGCTGCCGGCGGTTCGACGACCGAGCTGTAGAGCGGTTTTACCCATGGCGCCCGCCAGTTGATCCCAGCTGGCGGGCGCCATGGTCTACAACGGGCCTTCGCGCCCGGTAACATCGGATTCGGTTTATGTAGCCGGGCACATCTGCCCGGACCGGGATCGGGCTGTTAGAGTCCCTTCCCAGCCATGGATATCGGGCACTTGCCCGGAACCCACCCCGATCCGCCAGGGACGACCGGCGGCCCGCCTCGCGCAGGAGGAAGAAGTTGCTGTCCGCCTTTCTCAGTGCGTTCCGTACGCCTGACCTGCGCAAGAAGCTGCTGTTCACAGTCGGCATCATCGCGATCTACCGGCTCGGCGCCACGGTGCCCAGCCCGGGCGTCTCGTACGGCAACGTGCAGAAGTGCCTGGAGACCCTTGAAGGCTCCACAGGCGTACTGAACCTGCTCGATCTCTTCTCCGGCGGCGCGCTGCTGCAGCTGTCGATCTTTGCGCTGGGCATCATGCCCTACATCACCGCGTCGATCATCCTGCAGCTGCTGACGGTGGTCATTCCCCGGCTCGAGCAGCTCCGCAAGGAGGGCCAGGCCGGCCAGGCGAAGATCACCCAGTACACCCGCTATCTGACGCTGGGGCTGGGTGTCCTGCAGGCCTCGGCGTTCGTGGCGCTGGCCCGCTCCGGGCAGCTGTTCAACAACCAGTGCAACGAGGAGATCATCCCGACCGGCACCGGCATTCCGGACTGGCTGACCCTGTCCATCCTGGTGATGACGATGACCGCCGGCACCGGCATGGTCATGTGGCTCGGTGAGCTGATCACCGACCGCGGCGTCGGCAACGGCATGTCCGTCCTGATCTTCACCTCGATCGCGGCCCGGCTCCCCAGCGAGGGCTGGCGGATCAAGGAGAGCCAGGGCTGGTGGAAGTTCATGCTCGTCATCGCCCTGGTGCTGGTGGTCATCACCGCGGTGACCTTCATCGAGCAGGCGCAGCGCCGCATCCCGGTGCAGTACGCCAAGCGCATGATCGGCCGGCGGATGTACGGCGGCACCTCGACCTACATCCCGCTCAAGGTCAACCAGGCGGGTGTGATCCCGGTCATCTTCGGCTCGTCGCTGCTCTACCTGCCGCAGCTGGCCTTGCAGTTCTTCGACCAGAACGACCCGGGCAAGACCCAGGCGTGGATCCAGAACAACCTGGTCGACCCGACCAGCCCGATCTACATCGCGGTCTACTTCCTGCTGATCATCTTCTTCACGTACTTCTACGTCTCGATCACGTTCAACCCGACCGAGGTCGCGGACAACATGAAGAAGTACGGCGGCTTCGTGCCGGGCATCCGCCCCGGTAAGCCGACCGCCGACTACCTGGACTTCATCCTCAGTCGCATCACCCTGCCGGGTGCGCTGTACCTCGCGATCATCTCGATCCTGCCGAACTTCTTCTTCATCTGGCTGGACCGGCAGCAGTACCTCAACTTCCCGTTCGGTGGTACCGCAGTGCTGATCATGGTCGGCGTGGCTCTGGAGACGAGCAAGCAGATCGAGAGCCAACTGATGCAGCGGAACTACGAAGGGTTCCTGCGGTAGATGAGACTGGTTCTGGTTGGCCCGCCGGGTGCGGGCAAGGGCACACAGGCGGAGTTCATCGCCGCGCACCTGTCCGTGCCGAAGATCTCGACCGGCGACATCTTCCGGGCCAACGTGTCCCAGGGCACCCCGCTCGGCGTCGAGGCCAAGCGATACATGGACGCCGGCAAGCTGGTCCCGGACGAGGTCACCATCAACATGGTGCGGGACCGGCTCGCTGAGCCGGACGCCGCCGAGGGCTTCCTGCTCGACGGTTTCCCGCGTACCACCCCGCAGGCCGCCGCGCTGGACAAGCTCCTCGCCGATCTCGGAACCGCGCTGGACATCGTGCTCGAACTGGTCGTCGACGACGACGAGGTGATCCGCCGGCTCTCCGGCCGGCGTACCTGCCGGGGCTGCGGCAAGATCTGGCATGTCGAGTTCGATCCGACCAGCCGGGAAAGCATCTGCGACCGGTGCGGCGCGGAGCTGTTCCAGCGGGACGACGACAAGCCGGAGACGATCGCCGCCCGACTGCGGGAGTACGCCGAGAAGACCGCGCCGCTGGTGGACTACTACGGCGCGCAGGGCAAGCTGGTCGGCATCGACGCCACCGGCCCGGTGGAGGACGTCACGGTCCGCGCCATCGACGCCCTTCGCTCGTACGGGGGCTGAGGTCGCCCGGCTGCCAGCCGGATAGAGTGCTAACAGCGGGGTACGCCGGTCGTACCTCGCTGTTTCGGCAACGAAAGGTAGCGCCTCCATGCGTCGTCCCCAGCTGGACATCCAGCTGAAGACTCCTGAGCAGATCGAGAAGATGCGGGCCGCCGGCCTCGTGGTCGCGGAGGCGCTTCGCCGGATGCGGGAGGCGGTGGCCCCGGGCGTGAGCACCGCCGACCTGGATGCGATCGCCGAGACGACGATTCGTGCCGCGGGCGCGGTCCCGTCCTTCCAGGGCTACCACGGGTTCCCGGCGTCGATCTGCTCCTCGGTCAACGAGCAGATCGTGCACGCCATCCCGTCGCCGAAGCAGGTCCTCGCCGACGGTGACCTGATCTCGATCGACTGCGGCGCGGTGCTCGACGGGTGGCACGGCGACGCGGCGATCACGGTCGGCGTGGGCGAGGTCGATCCGGCGCTGCTGCGGATGGCCGAGGTCGCCGAGGACGCGATGTGGGCCGGGATCGCTGCGGCCGCTCGCGGTGCCGCTGGGGGCAAGGGTCGGCTGACCGACATCTCGCATGCGGTGGAACGTGCGATCCGTAAGGCGGGGCGCTACGGCATCGTCGACGGCTACGGCGGTCACGGCATCGGTACGGAGATGCATCAGGACCCGCACGTGCTCAACCACGGGCGGCCGGGCAAGGGGCCCCGGTTGGTGCCGGGGCTGGCGCTGGCCATCGAGCCGATGATCACCATGGGGTCCCCGCGTACGGCGGAACTCGCCGACGGCTGGACCGTCGTCACCCGCGACGGATCGCGTGCCGCGCATGTCGAGCACACCATGGCCCTGCTGCCCGACGGGGTGTGGGTGCTTACCGCGCAGGACGGCGGCCGGGCCCGCCTGGGCGACCTGGTCACCGCCCGCCAGCCGAGCGCCACGCCGGCCGGCTAACGCGGGCGGCCACAGCGGGCCCCGACATTGCCGGGGACCGCGCTGGAGCGGGTGCCAGGGCGGTGCTGGCACTGCGGTGGCATGCTTGCCGGCATGGACGAGCGGGACGCTATGCGAGCAGCGGACGCCGACCGTCAGGCGGTCGCCGAACGACTCCGGGTGGCGCTCGACGAGGGGCGACTCGACCTGCACGAGTACGACGAGCGGTTGCAGCGGGCCTATGCCGCCCGCACCTACGCCGAACTCGACGCCCTCGTCAGTGACCTGCCGGTGCCCGGCGGCGCGGTGCTGCCGACGCCTCGGCAGCCGAACGTCCCGGTGCCGGCCGAGGCCGGACGCGGGCCCACCGCGCGCTGGCTGGTCGAGGTATGGGAACCCTGGCTGAAGGTGGTCGGGATCGTGGTGACGGTCTGGGCCGTCAGCTCGCTGGCGGCCGGTGAGGTGCTCTACTTCTGGCCGGGCTGGGTCGCGGGTCCGTGGGGTGCGGTGGTGCTGGTGCGTACCGTCACCGGGCTGACCAGTGGTGAGCCGGCGCGTTGGGCAGCCGAGCGGGAGCGCCGCCGGCAGCGGAAGGCGGAGAAGCGGGCGCTCAAGCGTGAGCGTAAGGCCGTGGGCCAGCAGCAGCCCGGCATCGCTGGCGCCCCTGGAGCCGGCGCGGCGGCCGAGCAGGCGGTGCAGCAGGCGAACGGCGTCACCGAAGCCGCACCAGCGGCCGAGAGCGGCCGCACCGAAGGTGGGCGGCCGACCCGCGACGGCGGCACCCACGGCACCGCCGGGGCACCGGTGAGTGAGCCGACGCGGGGACCTGACCGGGGTGATGTGGGCTGAACGTCCCGTTTCCTGGACCTGGTTGAGCCTAGGTGGCAGGTCGGTTTGGCGACCGCGTGCAGGCGGGCGTACACTTTCTGATCGGCGCGCAGCGTCCACTCCGTCATGCCCACCAGCGCTTCGGTGGGACGCGGAGCCGCGGCTGGCGCGGGAAGCCTGATCTTGGTCAAGCACCCGTGTAAGACGTTGTGGGCCGTCCGGAGCAACCGACGTCAGGACAGCGGAGGACATGCCGAAAAAAGACGGAGCCATCGAGATCGAAGGTCGGGTCATCGAGCCCCTGCCGAACGCTATGTTCCGGGTGGAGCTCGCCAACGGCCACAAGGTGCTGGCTCACATCAGCGGCAAGATGCGGCAGCACTACATCCGCATCCTGCCGGAGGATCGGGTCGTCGTCGAACTTTCGCCGTACGACCTGACCCGCGGGCGCATCGTCTACCGCTACAAGTAAGCCTGACGGCGGCCGGGAAACGTCCCGTGTCCGTCTTCGACGTCCGGTGTCGCGCCTCGTGATGCCGGGCCAGATGGGAAGTAAGGCAACCGTGAAGGTCAAGCCGAGCGTCAAGAGGATCTGCAACAAGTGCCGGGTTATCCGCCGGCACGGCCGGGTCATGGTCATCTGCACCGACCCGCGCCACAAGCAGCGCCAGGGCTGAACGAGCCCACACATCACACATGCTCGTCCCAGCCGCGAGCGGTGCGCAGCGCGTACTCCATCGTGGTTGACCCCCGGTCGAAGGCCGGGGCCCGCTCGGGCAGCGACCGATCCCGGTCGCCGGCGCCATCGGCGTCGGAAGGACAGGGACGGCCGGTAGCGGGGTGGGACGGGTCCACACCTTCGCCAGCACACCACGAGGAGTACGCCCGCACATGGCACGTCTAGTCGGCGTCGACCTTCCCCGCGAGAAGCGGATGGAGATCGCGCTCACCTACATCTTCGGCGTGGGCCGCACCCGCGCCCTGGAGACGCTCAGCGCCACCGGCATCTCGCCGGACAAGCGCGTTCGGGACCTCACGGACGAGGAGCTGGTCCAGCTCCGGAACCACATCGAGGCCAACTACAAGGTTGAAGGCGACCTGCGCCGCGAGGTCGCCGCTGACATCCGCCGCAAGGTTGAGATCGGCTGCTACGCCGGCATCCGGCACCGCCGGGGCCTGCCCGTGCGTGGCCAGCGGACCAAGACCAACGCCCGGACCCGCAAGGGCCCGAAGCGGACCGTCGCCGGCAAGAAGAAGCCCGGCAAGAAGTAATAGTTCTTAAACCGGAACGCTGGTCGTTCTCCGTCGAGGTAGGGCGGGCTCCAACTGGAACCGGTGTCTACCTGATCAACGGGGCCAACAGCCAGAACCGATCGAGAACCTTATTCAGGAGCGCACAGACTTATGCCACCGAAGGCTCGTGCCGGAGCCGCTGTCAAGAAGGTCCGGCGCAAGGAACGTAAGAACGTCGCCCACGGGCAGGCGCACATCAAGAGCACCTTCAACAACACCATCGTCTCGATCACCGATCCGACTGGTGCCGTCATCTCCTGGGCCTCGTCCGGCCAGGTGGGCTTCAAGGGCTCCCGCAAGTCGACCCCGTTCGCCGCGCAGCTGGCCGCCGAGGCCGCCGCGCGTCGGGCCATGGAGCACGGCATGCGCAAGGTCGACGTGTTCGTCAAGGGCCCCGGCTCCGGCCGGGAGACCGCCATCCGTTCGCTGCAGGCCGTGGGCCTTGAGGTCGGGCAGATCTCCGACGTCACCCCGCAGCCGCACAACGGGTGTCGTCCGCCGAAGCGTCGTCGGGTCTGAGAGGTAGAGAGAGATGGCTCGTTACACCGGTGCCGACTGCCGCCGTTGCCGGCGGGAGAAGATGAAGCTGTTCCTCAAGGGCAGCAAGTGCGATGGTCCGAAGTGCCCGTTCGAGTCCCGGCCGTTCCCGCCCGGGCAGCACGGCCGCGGCCGCACGAAGGAGACGGAGTACCTGCTCCAGCTCCGTGAGAAGCAGAAGGCCCGCCGTGTCTACGGCGTGCTGGAGAAGCAGTTCCGCGGCTACTACGAGGAAGCCGTGAGCAAGAAGGCCAAGACGGGCGAGGTGCTGCTACAGATCCTCGAGTCGCGGCTGGACAACGTGGTCTACCGGGCCGGCTACGCCAAGTCCCGGGACATGGCCCGTCAGCTGGTCAAGCACGGTCACTTCACGGTGAACGGCAAGAAGGTCGACATCCCGTCGTACCGCGTCAAGGAGCACGACATCATCGAGGTCCGGGGCAAGAGCAAGGAGCTCACCCCGTTCATCGTGGCCCAGGCCGAGGCCGGCTCCAAGACCGTTCCGGCGTGGCTGGAGGCGATCCCCAGCCAGATGAAGGTTCTGGTGCACTCGCTCCCGGCCCGACAGGTGATCGACACCCAGGTCCAGGAGCAGCTGATCGTCGAGCTCTACTCCAAGTAGGGCTCGTTGCGGTGGCCCGCCCGGCAGGGCGGGCCACCGGAACAGTTTGTGTCGTGGGCGTCATATGGCGGGCGCCCCGGAAGAGAAGAGAAGACATGCTCATCAGCCAGCGACCGACCCTCTCCGAGGAGTCGATCAACGAGACCCGGTCCCGGTTCACCATCGAGCCGCTGGAGCCGGGCTTCGGCTACACCCTGGGCAACTCGCTGCGGCGTACGCTGCTGTCGTCCATCCCGGGTGCGGCCGTCACCTCGATCAAGATCGACGGTGTGCTGCACGAGTTCACCACGATCCCCGGGGTCAAGGAGGACGTGGTCGAGCTCGTCATGAACATCAAGGAGCTCTGCGTCAGCTCCGAGCACGACGAGCCGGTCAGCATGTACCTGCGTAAGCAGGGCCCGGGCGACGTGACCGCCGGCGACATCCAGCCTCCGGCCGGTGTCTCGGTGCACAACCCGGACCTGAAGCTGGCCACCCTCAACGGCAAGGGCCGGCTCGACATGGAGCTGACCGTCGAGCGGGGTCGTGGTTACGTCACGGCGGCGCAGAACAAGCAGGCGGGTGCGGAGATCGGCCGGATCCCGGTCGACTCGATCTACTCCCCGGTGCTCAAGGTGACCTACCGCGTCGAGGCGACCCGCGTCGAGCAGCGGACGGACTTCGACCGGCTGATCATCGATGTCGAGACCAAGCCGTCGATGGGGCCCCGCACCGCACTGGCCTCGGCCGGTTCGACGCTTGTGGAGCTGTTCGGGCTGGCTCGTGAGCTGGATGAGACCGCCGAGGGCATCGACATCGGCCCGTCCCCGCAGGACGCGCAGCTGGCGGCGGACCTGGCCCTGCCGATCGAGGAGCTGGACCTGACCGTCCGCTCCTACAACTGCCTCAAGCGCGAGGGCATCAACTCCGTTGGTGAGCTCATCGGGCGTACCGAGGCCGACCTTCTCGATATAAGGAACTTCGGTCAGAAGTCGATCGACGAGGTCAAGATGAAGCTCGCCGGGATGGGTCTCGGGCTGAAGGACTCGGCTCCGAACTTCGACCCGGCGCACGTCGTGGACACCTTCGGCGAGGCCGACTACGACACCGACGACTACCGCGAGACCGAGCAGCTCTAGTCCGCGCTGCCGCCACACCTGAGGAGCACCAAGCATGCCCACGCCCACCAAGGGCCCCCGCCTCGGCGGCAGCCCCGCGCACGAGCGGCTGATGCTGGCCAACCTGGCCACCGCGCTGTTCCAGCACGGCAAGATCCAGACCACCGAGACCAAGGCCCGGCGGCTGCGTCCGCTCGCCGAGCAGCTGATCACCAAGGCCAAGCGGGGCGACCTCGCGTCGCGCCGGCGGGTGCTGACCGTGGTCAAGGACAAGGACGTGGTCTACGCCCTGTTCGACCAGATCGCGCCGCGGTACGCCAACCGCAGCGGCGGCTACACCCGGATCGTGAAGACCGGTCCGCGCAAGGGCGACGCCGCTCCGATGGCGATCATCGAGCTGGTCGAGGAGCTTCAGGTCGCCGAGCCGAAGGCGAACCGGAAGACCGCCGGGCGCAAGGCTGCCCAGCAGGACAAGGTCGAGGCGCTGGCACCGGCCGACGAGGCCCCCGCGTCGGGGCCGGCCGACCAGGACGCCGAGCCGCCGCAGTCGGCCTCCGGTGACACCGCCGCTGCCCGCGAGGACAGCGACCTGGCCACCGAGGAAGGCAAGGCCTGACCAAGGCCGGTGAGACAGGCCCTGAGGCCGTTGTCGGGCCCGGCATCCCCACCACGGGGGTGCCGGGCCTGACTCGTCGAGGAGGTACCACGTGGACGAGCGCACCCGGCTGCGGCTGGACGTCGCGTACGACGGCACGGCCTTCTCCGGCTGGGCCGCCCAGCCGCAGCGGCGCACGGTCGCCGGAGTGCTTGTCGAGACGCTGGACCTGGTGCTCGGCACCGGTGTCGCGACGGGACTGACCGTCGCCGGCCGCACCGACGCGGGGGTGCATGCCAGCGGGCAGGTCTGCCACCTGGATCTGCCAGTCCACGTCTGGCGGGCGCACGAGGGGCGGCTGCTGCGCCGGCTGGCCCGGCTGCTCCCGACCGATGTGCGGGTGCGGGCGATGCGGGCGGTGCCGGCGACCTTCGACGCCCGCTTCTCGGCGACCTTCCGCCGCTACGAGTACCGGGTGACCGACGCGCCGTGGGGGTGCGACCCGCTGCGCCGGCACGAGATCCTGGCCTGGCCCCGGGCACTCGACCTCGACCGGCTCACCGCTGCGGCGGCCGGGCTGGTGGGGGAGCACGACTTCGCCGCGTACTGCCGGCGCAAGGAGAACGCCACCACCCTGCGGGAGGTGACCAGGCTGGACTGGCGGCGGGACGCCGACGGGATCCTGGTCGCCACCGTGCAGGCCGACGCGTTCTGCCAGGCGATGGTCCGCAGCCTGGTTGGCGCCATGCTGGTCGCCGGGGACGGTCGCCGACCGGTGCCGTGGCCGGCGGACCTGCTGGCCCGTCGGGAGCGGGCCAGCGAGGTGACCGTGGCACCGGCGCATGGGCTGACCCTGGTGGAGGTCGGCTACCCGGACGATCCCGCCGAGTACGCGCGCCGGGCCGAGGCGACCCGACGGCTACGGGTTTCCGCCGACGGTTGAGCGGCCGGCCCTGCTGCTCGGCGTGGCCGGCCGGTCAGTCCTCGGTGGACTCGTCCTGGCTGCCGGTGTCGTCGGTGGGGCCCTCGGTCGGCTGGCTGGCCGTCCCACCCTCGGCTCGCCGCTCCAGCACCCCCTGGTTGAGGTGCTGTTCGAGCATGTCGAAGAGGATCTCGCGGACAACTGTGTCGCCGGAGCGGATGGTGGCACCGTCGGTACGGGCGACCACCGCGTAGGCGATGTAGTGACCGCGTACCTGCCAGCCGACCCGCGCCGGTGCGGTGGCGATCACCTCCGTGTCATCCCCCGCCGACATGCCGCGGAAGCGGCCCTGCCGCTCGTCGAGCAGCTGGCGGATCCGATCGCGGGCCCGTTCGGCGCTGGACCGGTCAGTGAGATTGAACAGTCCCGTGGTGACCAGGTGGTCGCCGTCCGGTGCGCGGAGGGTGGCCCGGACGACCTGGTTGCAGCCGAGCCGTACCAGCAGGTCCGAGACCTCCCCGGTGGCGGCTACCGCACAACTGGCGCTGGACTGGGTGCGGAGCACCTCGTAGCCGTTCTCACCGTCGCCAACGGCGAGAGTGCTGGCGGGGAACACCTCGCGGGCGGTGAGCGGCGCCTGGTCGGTGTCCCGGGAGTCGAGGTCGCTGGCCTCGGCGGGCACCGTGTCACGGGTGGTGTCCGGTGCGGCGCTGGGCCCGGCCTGCTGACCGATCAGGGTTCGACCGTCCATCAGGGTAGCGGCGGTGAGACCGCAGAGGGCGAGCAGCACCAGCGCCGCGGCACCGCCCACCAGCACCTGCCACGCGCGACCGCCACCTCGGCGGGGCGGCGGCGCGACGGTCGCCGTGCCCGGCTCCGGCGGTGCCGCCGCCACGCCGACCGACGTCGGTTCGCCGGGCGCGGGCGGCGCCGGGTCGTACCGTGGTGCCGGTTCCTGCTGCGTGGTGGGGAACGCCCTCCGTGGCGGCGTCGATGATGGCAGCATGATCTGGTTCGGGCGGGCCAGCGACGGGGTGGGGAAGCGCGACGGGGACGGCCCGGCCGCAGGCGGCGGGCCGGGCCGGGGCGAACTGCCCTCGGTCTCGTCGTCCCGGTAAGGGACGTATGCGTCCTCATCGGAGTCGTACCGATACACCATGCCGTCCAGAGTAGGGATGTTTATCCCTTTAGTAGGTATTTTGCGGAAATGCGCTGGATGAACGTGTCGGAGCCGGTGCGACCGCCGTACCGTCGGCCCGATCCGCACTCGGTGCGAGAATGGCCCGCGTGACCGGGGACCACTACTTCACCGCCGAGCCGACCGCGCCCGCCCAGGCGCGCGAGGTGCAGTTCACCGTCGCCGGCCGCGACTACACCCTGGCCTCGGCGTCCGGAGTCTTCTCGGCCAGCCGCCTCGACCCGGGCACGGCGGTGTTGCTACGCAAGGCCGAACTGCCCGGCACCGCGACCGCCGGCGCCCTGCTCGACCTCGGCTGCGGGTTCGGTCCGATCACCTGCGTGCTCGCCACCGTCGCGCCGACGGCGACGACCTGGGCGGTCGACGTGAACGAGCGGGCCCGGCATCTGACGGCTGAGAACAGCGCCCGGCTCGGCCTGTCCGAGCGGGTGCGGGTGATGGCTCCCGAGGAGGTACCCGCCGACCTGCGCTTCGCCCAGATCTGGTCCAACCCGCCGATCCGGGTCGGCAAGGAGGAACTGCACGAGCTGCTGCTGCGTTGGCTGCCCCGGCTCGCCCCGGACGGGGTGGCCTGGCTCGTGGTGGCCCGCCACCTCGGCGGTGACTCGTTGCAGCGCTGGCTGGGCGAGCAGGGCTGGCAGGTGGATCGGCACGCCAGTCAGAAGGGGTTCCGGGTGCTGCGTGTCACCCGCTGACCGGGTAATCGGTTGGCCTGCCGGGCCGGCTCGGGCAGGATGCCCGCGTGGGATACGTGGACGTGGCGGCGGTCGGGCATGTCCTGCCCGACGGGCGGGAACTCTTCGCCGACGTGTCGTTCCGGGTCGGCGAGGGTGCCAAGGTGGCGCTGGTCGGGCCGAACGGCGCGGGCAAGACGACGTTGCTGCGGATGGTCGCCGGTGACCTGCCGGTGCGCACCGGTGCGATCGCGCGCACCGGTGGGCTGGGTGTCATGCGCCAGTTCATCGGCATGATCGGTGACGAGTCGACCCTCGCCGACCTGGCTCTGTCGCTCGCACCGCCGACGCTACGCGAGGCCGGGCGCCGGCTGGCCGAGACCGAGGCGGCCATGCGTGACGCCGAGGTGCGCGGCAAGTACAGCACCGCCGCCGGCAAGGCCCAACTGGCGTACGCCGACGCGTTGGCCGCCTGGGGGGAGACCGGCGGGTACGACGCCGAGGTGCTCTTCGACACCGTCGCCACCATCGTCCTCGACCTGCCCTGGGAGACCGCCCGGCAGCGTCCGGTCCGGACTCTCTCCGGCGGGCAGCAGAAGCGCTTCGCGCTGGAGCTACTGCTACGCGGTCCGGACGAGGTACTGCTGCTCGACGAGCCGGACAACTTCCTCGACGTACCCGGCAAGCGCTGGCTGGAGGCGCGGCTGCGGGAGTCGGCCAAGTCGGTGCTCTACGTCTCGCACGACCGGGAGTTGCTGGCGCAAACCGCCGACCGGGTGGTCGCGGTGGAGGGCGGCAGCGCCTGGGTGCACCCGGGCGGCTTCGCGAGCTGGCACGCGGCCCGGGTGGCCCGCCACGCCCGTCTCGATGAGCAGCGCAAACGGTGGGACGAGGAGCACCAGAAGCTGCGCGAGCTGATGCTGATGTACAAGCAGAAGGCCGCGTACAACGACGGGATGGCCTCGCGCTACCAGGCGGCGCAGACCCGGTTGCGCAAGTTCGAGGAGGCCGGGCCGCCGCCCGTACCGCCGAAGGAGCAGGACATCCGGATGCGGCTGGCCGGCGGACGGACCGGGAAGCGGGCGCTGGTCTGCGAGCAGCTGGAGCTGGATGGCCTGACCTACCCCTTCGACCTGGAGTTGTGGTACGGCGACCGCCTCGCGGTGCTCGGTGCCAACGGCACCGGCAAGTCGCACTTCCTGCGTCTGCTGGCCCGGGGCGGGACGGACCCGGACCCGGCGAACAGCCCCGTCGACGGTGCGGCGGCGCTGGCCCCGGTGGCGCACGACGGGGTGGCCCGACTCGGCGCGCGGGTGCGTCCCGGTCACTTCTCGCAGACCCACGACCGGCCCGAGTTGATGGCGCGGACGCTCGTCGAGATCCTCTGGCGGGGTGACGAGCACCGGTCCGGCATGGATCGTCACGCGGCCATGGCGGCGCTGTCCCGGTACGAGCTGGCGGGGCAGGGTGACCAGCGCTTCGGCACCCTCTCCGGCGGGCAGCAGGCCCGTTTCCTGGTGCTGCTGCTGGAGCTGTCCGGCGCGACCATGCTGCTGCTCGACGAGCCCACCGACAACCTCGACCTGGCCTCGGCCGAGGCGCTGGAGGCCGGGCTCACCGCGTTCTCCGGCACGGTGGTGGCGGTCACCCACGACCGCTGGTTCACCCGGACCTTCGACCGGTTCCTGCTGTTCCGGGGCGACGGCGAGGTGGTCGAGACCGACGAGCCGGTCTGGGACGTGGCCTGAGCGGTCTGGTCCCGCGGTCGCCCCTGCGACCACCCGACGGGGCGACATATGGTGATCTCGTGAGTGAGATGACCTATCGCCGGCTGGGCGACTCCGGGCTCGTGGTGTCCGTCGTGGGGATCGGCTGCAACAACTTCGGCCGCAAACTCGATCTCGACGGCACCCGGGCGGTGGTCGACGCGGCCCTCGACGCCGGAATCAATTTCTTCGACACCGCCGACATCTACGGCGAGCCGCACGGTGCCTCGGAGGCGCAGCTCGGCGCGGCCCTGAAGGGCCGCCGGGACGACGTGGTGCTGGCGACCAAGTTCGGCATGTCGATGGCCGGTAGCAACGGACGCGACTTCGGGGTACGCGGCTCGCGGCGGTACGTGATCCGGGCGGTCGAGGCGTCGTTGCGGCGGCTGGACACCGACTACATCGACCTGTACCAGTTCCACGAGCCGGACCCGGGTACCCCGATCGACGAGACGCTGTCCGCCCTGGATGACCTGGTCCGCGCCGGCAAGGTGCGGTACGTCGGCAACTCCAACTTCGCCGGCTGGCAGATCGCCGACGCCGACTGGACGGCGAAGACCCGGGGGCTCACCCGGTTCGTCAGCGCGCAGAACCACTACAGCCTGCTCAACCGGGACGTCGAGATCGAGGTACTGCCGGCCTGCGACCGCTTCGGCTTGGGCATGCTGCCGTTCTTCCCGCTGGCCAACGGGCTGCTCACCGGCAAGTACAAGCGGGGTGAGGCGCCACCCGCCGGCAGCCGCCTGGCCGGCGGTGGCCGGTACGCCCAGCGGCTCGCCGCCGCCGACTGGGACACCATCGAGGGCATCGAGGCGTACGCCACGGAACGGGGTGTGCCGATGCTGCACGTGGCGATCGGCGGGCTGGCCGCCCAACCGGCGGTCACCTCCGTCATCGCCGGAGCCACCACACCGGAGCAGGTACGCGCCAACGCGGAGGCCGGCGCCTGGCACCCCACCGAGGACGACCTGAAGGCCCTCCGCACGGTCCTTGACCGCTGATCCGCGCCATACCCTCGTGCGTTGATCATGAGGTTGGCGGCGAAGTTGCTCCAGAGTTGCCGCCAACCTCATGATCAACTGGGCTGTGTGAAGGGGCCCCGCCCGGACGGTGCCGGGCGGGGCCGTGGGCTTACAGCTTGCGGTTGGGGGCCAGGCGGGTGGGGTCGCCACCAAGGCGGCCGGCACCCTTGACGGACTCGCCGTCGTTGGCGCGTACGCCCATCTTGCTGGCCGAGCCGCCGAGCCGGACGATCATGGCATCGGCGTCCCGGATCAGCACGTCCCGGATCTCCGCCTCGCCGACCAACTCGGCGTCACCGGCCAACGTCCGGAACGCGGTGAGCTGGTTGATCGCCCGCTTGTCGTTGCCGCTCGCCTCCGCCGTACGGGCGTTGGAGAGCCGCTTCGACAACTGGTTGTACGCCTTGTTGCTGAGTCGGCCCGTCGCCTTGAACCGGTCCAGCAGGTTCTGCATGTCCCGGAACGAGGTGGTGACGAAGAAGCGGACCGTGGTGGTGGTGTCGTTGCCCGCCTTGTCCGTCGCGGTGACGGTCAGCTCGTGCAGGCCCAGCGGCAGCTCGTACATCGCCTGGAGCGTGCCGCTGACGTAGGGCCGGTCGTTGAGCCGGCCGACCACTGTCGCGATGCCCGAGGTCGGGTCGACCGCCTGCCAGGACACCCGGACGTCCTGGCTGTCACCGTAGAGCTGGCCGTCGGCGATGCCGGAGACCAACAGGGTCGGCTTGGTGCCGTCGATGCGTACCACCGCCGCCTTCAACGTCTCGGCGTTGCCGGCGGTGTCGGTGGCCCGGTAGAGCAGCTCGTGGTCCCCGTCGCCACTGATCTCGACCGGCTCGGTGTACGGCGTCCAGTCGCCGCCGTCCAGCGACCACTCCAGCAGCGCCACCCCGGAACCGGCGTCGGTCGAGGTGAGCACCACCGGGACGGTGCCGTCGTGCCAGCCCTCGTCGTTCGCCGGGGCGAACGTCGCGGTGCTGACCGGCGCGGTGGCGTCGATGCGGACGGTGACCGCCTTCGTCTCCTCCACGTTGCCGGCCTCGTCGACGGAGCGGAAACGCAGCTCGTGCTCGCCGTCTCCGGTCACCGGCACCGGCTCGGTGTAGGCGGTCCACTCGGTGGCGTCATCGAGCTGGTACTCGGTGCGCGCCACCCCGCTGCCGCCGTCCTCGTCGGCGGCGGTCAGGGTGACCGTCGCCGGGCCGGTGAGCCAACTCTCGACCGGGGTGCCGGACACCTCGGCCGTGGTGACAGGGGCGGTGTCGTCGTCCGGTCCGGCCTCGGTGGAGAACCGGAAGTAGTCGAACGACGCCGACTTCGAGGCGGTCTGGTTGCCACTGAGGGTGAACACGCCCACCTTCGGGGTAGCCCCGACGGCCGCGTTGGTGAGTTCGGTCAGGGCCGTCCAGGTGGTGCCGTCGGCAGAGTACGACGCGGTGTAGGTGTCACCGCTGCGGACCACCCGCAGATACCACTCGGCCGAGGTCAGGTTCTCCGCACCCGGCTGTGGATCCTGGATCGTCCCGTCGATCTCGCTGCGGAACTCGATCCGCCGGGACACCGGCTGGCCGGCCTGGTTGTCCACCACGAAGTCGAACTTCAGGTAGTTGTCGTCGTCGCCGTACACGATCAGACCGGCCTGCTGGTACTGCTCGTCCAGCAGACTGCCGTCGATCTTGGTCTCCATCGTCCAGTCGCCGCTCGGCGTGTTCTGGAGGATGAAGTTCGTCGGCCCGGTGTTGTTGGTGCCGTAGATGTCACCGTTGGGCACGTCGATGTGCAACGCGCCATCGCTGACCCGGTAAGCGCTCAGGTCCTCCCGGAGGATCGCGTTCCACCGGCACTTGTCCAGCGAGATGCCGGTGAACTCGTCGGACGGGTCGACCGGGCCGGCCGGCTCGTCCGGTATCACCTGGAACCAGTCGAACTCGGCCTCCACCACGGGTGCGTCGGTGCCCCCGTTGAGCGCGAACAGGCCGATCCGCGGGTTCTCGATGCCCTCCAACGCGGCCGAGCGACCGACCGGGGTGAAGGTCTGGCCGTCGGCCGAGAGCGCGGCGGTCAGGCTGGTGCCGTCGCTGCTCACCCGCAGGTAGACGGTGTCACCCGTCGGTGCGTCGGTGCTGTCGTCACCCTCGTTCCGTGGGGTGCCGGCGGTCTCCCGGATGAACTCCACCCGCCGGCTGCCGTTGTAGAGCAGGTCCAGCTTGGCGTAGTTCTCGTCGTCGCCGTAGACCAGCAGGCCGGCCTGCTGGTAGTTGGCCGTCACCGGCAGGGTGACCTTTGTGGTCGCCTGCCAGGCACCCGACGGTGCGGGCTGGAGCACCAGGTTGGTGGCGTCGTTACGGCTGCCGTACAGGTCACCGGCCCCGGTGGGTAGCCGCAGCGCGCCGTCGGAGACGGACAGGAGCTGGTTCTCCCGCACCACGCTGGTCCACCGGTCGCGGTCGAGCGTGTCGCCGTCGAAGTTGTCCGAACGTGCCCCGAGGCACGACGTGTTCGGCGAGTCGACCCGGACCGGCACGGTCGCGTACGACCGGGCACCACGGCTGTCGGTCACCGTCAGGGTGGCGGTGAAGTTGCCGGGTGCGGCGTACGTGTGCTCGGCCTGGAGCGTGTCCGCCGTGCCGCCGTCACCGAAGTCCCACTCGTACGTGAGCGGGGTGTCGCCCTCCGGGTCGGTGGCGGTGCCGCCGAACGCGATGGTGAGCGGCGCGGTGCCGGTGGCCGGCGTGGCGGTGGCGGTGACCGCCGGCGGTGCGTTGTCGGTGACGCCCTTGCCGACGAAGTCCGCCCAGTTGACGTTGAACAGCGATCCCTCGCCGCCCGCCGGGTCCTGGGCCACGAAGTACAGCGAACCGCTCGCCGCACCGGTCACCGGTGCGGTGACATCGGTGTAGGTCTGCCAGTCGCCGGTACCCGGCACGGTCGCCGAGGCGACCACCGGGCCGTCGACCGCGCCAGCCCGGACCTCGATCACGCCGCCGCTGGTCGCCGAGGCGACCCGGAAGCGAATCTCGTCGATCTCGGTCAGGTCGGCCGGTACGACCGACCACCAGTCGCCGTCCTCGATGGCGCCGATGTTCTGGCCGCCGCCGGCGGTGTCGCCGGTGGTCTCGCGCATCACCCCGGCGTCGCCGCCGCCGGTGCCGTCCTCGGTCCGGCCGGTCGCGGTGAAGTACTCGGCCTGCTTGCGCTTGGGCTGGAGAATCTCGATCGCCCGGCCGGTGAGCGGGTCGGCTCCGCCGGAACCGCCCTGGTCGGTGTAGGTCGCCTCGAAGACGGTGAAGACGTTCGCCTCGGCGCCGTGGCCGGCGGCGAGCTGGGTCTGCACCGTGCCGGTGCAGCCGGTGTGCTGCTCCAGCGGGTGGGCGTGCTCGTCGTGACCGAGCAGCACCTGGAGCTGGACGTCGGCGCAGTCGATCTCCCCGTCCTCCGGGTCGGTCACCGTGATCGTGTACTTGACCTGGTCGCCCCAGTCGAAGAAGCCACCGTCCGGCGGGAACTCGATCGTCACGGTCGGCGCGGTGTTGCCCACCGTGATCGGCACGTTCGCCACCGCCGTACGGCCCTTGGGGTTGGTGACGGTGAGCTGGGCGGTGTAGTTGCCCGCCTCGGCGTACGTGTGGGTGGGGTTGGCCTCGATGGAGGTGCCACCGTCGCCGAACGTCCAGGCGTAGGTGAGCGTGCCCCCGTCGGGGTCACGCGAGCCGGCGCTGGAGAAGGTCACCTCCAGCGGGGCCTGCCCGGAGGTGGGCTCGGCGTTGGCCACCGCGATCGGCGCCCGGTCACCGGCGATGTAGTCGATCCGGTAGACGCCGGAGTTGTCGTTGTTGCCGCCGAAGCCGCTGCCCCACTCGATCAGGTACATCGCACCGTCGGGACCGAACTCGAAGTCCATCGGGCGGATGAAGGACATCCCGGTGAGCAGCTGGTTGATGTCGACCAGCTCGGTGCCGTCCGCGGAGACCTGCATCGTGTACATCTTCGACTGGTTCCACTCGCCGAGCAGCGCCTTGCCGTCGTAGTACGCCGGCCACTTGCGGTTCGAGTCGAGGTCGGCGTCGTACCGGTAGACCGGGCCGCCCATCGGCGCGCCGCCGCCCCCGATCTCGGGGTAGCGCGGGTCACCGCCGTAGCCGTAGTCGACGGTGGCCGGGATGGCCGGCGGGAGGTTGGTCAGGCCGGTGTTGTTGGGTGAGTTGTTCACCACGGCGGCGCAGTCGAACTTCGGTCCACTCGGGCCGGAGGGGAACTGGTAGTCGTTGTACGCCTCGTTGGTGCCCGTGCAGTACGGCCAGCCGTAGTTGCCCGGTTCGGCGACGATGTTCCACTCCACCAGGCCCTCGGGACCACGGTCGGGGTTGTCCGACGAGGCGTCCGGGCCGTAGTCGGCGACGTAGAGGGTGTCGGTGGCCGGGTCGATGCCGATCCGGAACGGGTTACGGAAACCCATCGCGAAGATCTCGGGCCGGGTCTGCTCCGTACCCGGCGGGAAGAGGTTGCCCTCCGGGATGGTGTACGTCCCGTCGTCCTCCGGGTGGATCCGGATCACCTTGCCGCGCAGGTCGTTGGTGTTGCCGGAGGTGCGCTGCGCGTCGTAGTCGGCGCGTCCGGGCCGCTCGTCGATCGGCGTGTACGCGTCGGACGAGAACGGGTTGGTGTTGTCCCCGGTGGCCAGGTAGAGGTTGCCGTCGGAGTCGAACGTCATGGTGCCGCCGGCGTGGCAGCAGGTGTTGCGTTGGGTGTCGACCTGGAGCACGACCTCCTCGGTGGCCGCGTCGATCGAGTCACCGCTCACCGTGAACCGGGAGAGCACGTTGCGCGCCACCCCGTCGTTCGGCGCGTAGTAGAGGTAGACCCAGTTGTTGGTGGCGAAGTCCGGGTCGAGCCGGATGCCGATCAGACCGTCCTCGTTGCCGGTGAAGACGTCGAGGTCGATGGCGGTGACCGTGTTGCCGGTGTCCGGCTTGACGATCTGCACCCGGCCGTCGCGCTCGATGTAGAACACCCGGCCGTCGGGGGCGATGTCCAGCTCCATCGGGTTGCTGGTGTTGCTGTCCAGCGTCACCTTCTCGAAGCTGGCGGTCAGCGACGCCCCGCAGTCGGCACCCTGGATGCCGGCGGCGGTGCGGATGCCGCCGAGCAGGTGGGTGCGGAACTCCGGTTCGGCGTACGACTCGTCGGTGTGGCCGCCGCCGGTGTACCAGGCCCGGCCGCCGTCGTAGTCCTGGCACCAGGCGATCGGGTGGTCATGCCCCATCGCGCCGGAACCGGCGTTGTAGCTGGTCTCGTCGAGGGTGGCCAGCACGTGCACCGAACCGCGCGGGTTGGTGCGGTAGTTGTACCACTCGTCGTACCGGGACCAGCGCTCCGGCAGGTGCGCGGTGGAGGGGTGCGCCGGATCCTCGACCTTGACGGTGGCCGTCTGGTTGGCCGGGTGGCTGTTGAAGTACGCCCCCACCAGCTCGCCGTACCAGGACCAGCTGTACTCGGTGTCGGCGGCGGCGTGGATGCCGGCGTAGCCGCCACCGGCCTGGATGTAGCGCTCGAAC
The DNA here is from genome assembly GCF_016863575.1 of Micromonospora sediminimaris. Taxonomy (NCBI): domain Bacteria; kingdom Bacillati; phylum Actinomycetota; class Actinomycetes; order Micromonosporales; family Micromonosporaceae; genus Micromonospora; species Micromonospora sediminimaris. Next base: position 24,421 of record NZ_BOPD01000008.1, on the reverse strand, counting down.
GCCGCCTGCTGGTCGGCGGTCAGCACGTCTCCGGTGGTGGAGAGCCAGATGACCGCCCGGTACTGCGCGAGGTTGGCGTCGGTGAACGCACCACCGTCCTCAGTGGTGTCGACGGTGAAACCGTGCTCGACGCCGAGTTCCTGGATGGCGGCGATGCCGGTGGGGATGGAGGCGTGGCGGAAGCCGGCGGTCTTGGAGAAGACCAGCACCGAGAATGTCTCGGCGGCGGCCTCCGGAGCGGCCTGGGCGACGGGAGCCGGTGCGGCCTGGGCGGCCGGGGCCGCCAGGAGCATGGTCGCGGCGAGGCCGAGGGAGAGAAAGGCGGCGGTCAGGGGTGCGCGGGCACGAGGTGTTCGGGGCACTCCGGTCTCCTTTGTCCTTGCTGGACAGGGGTCACGGGGTCGGCCCGCCGAAGACCTTCCCAGATGGAGCTGGTCCGGACACCTTGCCGAAGGGTGCCGTGCCAGCATTTTTGTCGAGTCGCTGAACAAATTAGTTCCGTTAGAACGATTAATGGCAAGGCTTCAATTGATAACAGTTCGGTAAACGCAAGCGACATTCCCGCACAGCCCGGCCAAACCACCACGGCCGCCGGCCCGCACCTCGGGCAGAGGTACGGGCCGGCGGTGGTGGTTCGGTCAGATCGGCCGACTACCCAGGCGTGAGCCGGAAGTAGTCGAACGCGGCCGTCTTCGAGGCGGTCTGGTTGGCGCCGAGAGTGAACAGGCCCACCCTCGGGGTCGTCCCGACCGCGGTGCTCGTCAACGTCCCCACGGTCGTCCAACTCGTGCCGTCGGCCGAGTACGCGGCGGTGAAGGTGTTTCCGCTACGCGCCAGCCGCAGGTGCCAGATTCCCTGGGTCAGGCCGGTCGCCTGCGGCTGCGTACTCTGCACCGCCCCGCCGACCTCGCTGCGGAACTCGATCCGCCGCGAGACCGCCTGACCGGCCGCGTTGTCCGTCACGTAGTCGAACTTGAGGTAGTTGTCGTCGTCGGCGTAGACCAGCAGACCAGCCTGCTGGTACTGCTCGTTGAGCAGACTGCCGTCGACCCGGGTCTGCATGGTCCAGTTCCCGGCCGGGCTGTTCTGGAGGATGAAGTTCGTCGGCCCGGTGTTGCCGGTGCCGTAGATGTCACCGTTCGGCACGTCGATGCGCAACGAGCCGTCGGTCACCCGGTACCGGGTCGAGTCCTCCCGCACCACGGCGTTCCACCGGCACTTCTCCAGGCTGGTGCCGGTGAACTCGTCCGACGGTGCGACGACGCCCGTGGTGGCGTCCGGGGTGATCCGGAACCAGTCGAACTGGGCGTTCACCACCGGCGCGGTGGTGCCGCCGTTGAGGGCGAAGAGACCGATCCGGGGGTTGCTGATCCCGGCCAGCGCGGCGGACCGGCCGACCGCGGTGAAGGTCTGCCCGTCCGTCGAGTAGGCGGCGGTCAGGTTCGTCCCGTCACTTGTCAGTCGCAGATGGATGGTGTCACCGGTGGGCGCCGCGGTGGAGTCCGCGCTCTCGTTGCGCGGGGTGCCGGCGGTCTCCCGGAGGAACTCGACCTTCCGGTTTCCACCGTAGACCAGGTCCAGCTTGGCGTAGTTGTCGTCGTCGCCGTAGATCAGCAGACCGGCCTGCTGGTAGTCGGCCCGGGCCGCCACGGTGACCCGGGTGGTCGCCTGCCAGGCCCCGCTGGGCGCGGGCTGGAGCACCAGGTTCGTGGCGTCGTTGCGGGTGCCGTAGAGGTCACCCGCCGCGGTGGGCAGCCGCAGCGAACCGTCGGCGAGGGAGTACGACTCGGTTCCGCGCACCACGCCGGTCCACCGCTGACGATCAAGGGAGGTGCCGGTGAACTCGTCGGACCGCAGTTGCCCCGGCTCGGCCTGGCAGGGGTTGCCCGCCCCGTCGACCCGGATCGGCACGCTGGCCTGCCCCCGCGCGCCCCGGCTGTCGGTGACCGTCAGGGTGGCGGTGTAGCTGCCCGGCGTGGTGTACGTGTGGGTGGCGCTGAGCGTGTCCGCGCTCTCACCGTCGCCGAAGTCCCAGGCGTACGTCAGGGGGGTGTCCCCGTCCGGATCGGTCGCCGTACCGGTGAAGGCCACGGCCAGTGGCCCGGTCCCGCTGGTCGGGGTGGCCGAGGCGGTGACCGTCGGTGGGGCGTTGCCGCTCACCCCGGGGCCCACGAAGTCCATCCAGTTGACGTTGAACAGGGTGCCGGAGCCGCCGTTCGGGTCCCGGGCGACGAAGTACAACGCGCCCTCCGCGGCGGCGCCGTTGGGTATCTGCGCGGTGATGTCGGTGTACGTCTGCCATGCTCCGGTACCGGTCACGTTGGCGGTGGTGATCAGTGGTCCGTCCGCGGCTCCGGCGCGTACCTCGATCCGGCCGCCGGAGGTGGCCGAGGCGACCCGGAACTGGATCGAGGTGACGCCGGTCAGGCTGGCCGGACTCACCGACCACCAGTCGCCGTCCTCGATGAATCCGATGTTCTGCCCACCGCCGGCGGTGTCACCTGTGGTCTCCCGCTCCACCCCGGCGGTGCCGCCCCCGGTGGCACCCGTCACCCGCCCGGTGGCGGAGTAGTACTCGGCCTCCTTGCGTTTCGGCTGAAGGACCACGAGCGCCCGGCCGGTCTGCGGCTCGGCCCCGTCGGACCCGCCCTGGTCGGTGTAGGTCGCCTCCAGCACGGTGAAGACGTTCGCCTCCGCCCCGTGGCCGTCGGCGAGCTGTGTCTGCACCGTGCCGGTGCAGCCGGTGTGCCGCTCCAGCGGGTGGGCGTGCTCGTCGTGGCCGAGCAGGACCTGGAGTTCGACCTCGTCGCAGTCGATCGTCCCGTCCTCCGGGTCGGTGACCTTGACGGTGTAGGCGACCTGGTCACCCCAGGCGAAGAAACCACCGTCCGGCGGGAACTCGATGGTCACGGTCGGTGCCGTGTTGCCGACGGTGATCGGCACGTTCGCCACCGCGCTCCGTCCCGCCGGGTTGGTCACCCGCAGCTGCGCCGTGTAACTCCCGGACTGGGCGTACGTGTGGGTCGGGTTGGCCTGGGTGGAGGTGCCGCCGTCGCCGAACGTCCAGGCGTAGGTGAGCGCTCCGCCGTCGGGGTCGCGCGAGCCGGCGCTGGAGAAGGTGACGGCGAGCGGTGGCGCTCCGGAGGTGGGGTTCGCCGAGGCGACCGCGATCGGGGCGCGGGCACCGGCCGTGTAGTCGATCCGGTAGACGCCGGAGTTGTCGTTGTTGCCGCCGAAGCCGCTGCCCCACTCGATCAGGTACAGCGCGCCGTCGGGGCCGAACTCGAAGTCCATCGGCCGGACGAAGGTCATCTGGTCGAGGATCCGGTTGATGTCGACAAGGGACTTGCCGTCCCGGCTGACCTGCATGGTGTACATCCGCGACTGGTTCCACTCGCCGAACATGGCCTTGCCGTCGAAGTACGCCGGCCACTGGCGGCGGGACGAGATGTTCGGGTCGTACCGGTAGACCGGTCCGGCCATGGGCGCTCCACCGCCGCCGATCTCCGGGTACCGGGAGTCACCGCCGTAGCCGTAGTCGACGGTGGCCGGGATGGCCGCCGGCAGGTTGGTCAGGCCGGTGTTGTTCGGGGAGTTGTTCACCGGCGCGGCGCAGTTGAACTTCGATCCGCTCGGGCCGGACGGGAACTGGTAGTCGTTGTACGCCTGATTCGACCCGTGGCAGTACGGCCAGCCGAAGTTGCCGGGCCGGTCGACGATGTTCCACTCCACCAGTCCCGCCGGGCCCCGGTTCGGGTTGCTGGTGGTGGCGTCCGGGCCGTAGTCGGCGACGTAGAGCACGTCGGTGACCGGGTCGATGCCGATCCGGAACGGGTTGCGCAGACCCATCGCGTAGATCTCCGGCCGGGTCCGCGCGGTGCCCGGGGCGAACAGGTTGCCGGCCGGAATGGTGTACGTCCCGTCGGCCTGCGGCCGGATCCGGAGCACCTTTCCGCGCAGGTCGTTTGTGTTTCCGGCGGTGCGCTGCGAGTCGTAGTCAGACCGGCCGGAGCGCTCGTCCAACGGGCTGTAGCCACCGGACTCGAAGGGGTTGGTGTTGTCCCCGGTGGCCAGGTACAGGTTGCCGGCCGAGTCGAAGGTCATCGTCCCGCCCATGTGGCAGCAGGTGTTGCGCTGCGTGGGCACCTCCAGGACGACCCGCTCGCTCGACGGGTTGATCGTGTCTCCGGTGACTGTGAACCGGGACAGGTGGTTGCGGGAGCCACCCGCGCTCGGGGCGTAGTAGAGCCAGACCCACCCGTTGCTGGCGAAGTTGGGGTCGAGCCGGATGCCCAGCAGGCCGTCCTCGTTGCCGGCGAAGACGCTCAGCCGCAGCGCGGTGACCGTCTGGCCGGTGTCCGGCTTGATGATCTGCACCCGGCCGTCGCGCTCGATGTAGAAGACCCGCCCGTCGGGGGCGATGTCCAGCTCCATCGGGTTGCTGGTGTTGCTGTCCAGGGTCACCTTCTCGAAGCTGGCGGCCCGGCCGGCACCGCAGTCGGCGTGCACCACCCCGGCAGCGGTCTGGATACCACCGAGCAGGTGTTGCCGGAACTCGGCGTTGGCGAAGGAATCCTGGGTGTGCCCGCCACCTGTGTACCAGGACCGGCCACCGTCGAAGTTCTGGCACCAGGCGATCGGGTGGTCGTGCCCCATCGCTCCGCTGCCCGGGCTGTAGCTGCGCTCGTCGAGCGAGGCCAGCACCTGCACCTGACGGGCGCGGGGGTTGGTGCGGAAGTTGTACCACTCGTCGTAACGGGACCACCGCTCCGGCAGGTGCCGGGTCGACTCGTGGGTGGTGTCCTCGACCTTCACCGTCGCCGTCTGGTTGGCCGGGTGGTTGTTGAAGTAGGCACCGACCAGTTGGCCGTACCAGGCCCAGTCGTACTCGGTGTCCGACGCGGCGTGCACGCCGACGTATCCGCCACCGGCGCGGATGTAGCGCTCGAAGGCCGCCTGCTGGCTGGCGTTGAGCACGTCACCGGTTGTCGACAACCAGATGACCGCCTGGAACCTGGCGAGGTTGGTGTCGGTGAAGGCGGCGCTGTCCTCGGTGGTGGTGACGGTGAACCCGTTCGCCGTGCCGAGTTGCTGGATCGCGCTGATGCCGGCCGGGATCGAGTCGTGTCGGAATCCGGCGGTCTTGGAGAAGACCAGGACGGAGAACGGCTCCACCGCCGCCGCGGCGACCGGAACGGTGGGGCGGGCGGCCTGAGCGGCGGCGGGGCCGGTGATCGGGGCCGGTGCGGCGGCCAGGATGAGTGCAAGGGCGAGTAACGCCATGGTGACTGCGGCGAGCGGGGCTCGGCGCCGACTGAGTCGGGGCACGAAGATCTCCTCTGTCCGTGGGACGGTTCGGAGTGGACGGCGGTGGTCACTCCCGTCGGTCCGACCGCCCATACCTGACGAGCGAGGTCTGGGTGCCGACTCAGCCGATCCGATCACTCAATTTGCGTTAGTGAATCTAGTTTCGAGCAAGGTGGAGCCTTGTAACGTTTTGGTAACGGGGCCATTCCTATTGGTGTGAGTCACTGCATATCCGGCCTTTTTCCGGCCGCCGTGCTGCCGCGAGTCCGTTCAGCAGGCCGTGGCGGAGTCGGCATGACCGGGTGGCCCGCGCCGCCACCGGCGGCGCGGGACGGGCTTGGCGGAGCCGGCGAAACGACGTACGGTGACACCCAACGAACCCACGGGAGCCCGGTGTACCGGGCTGAGAGGGGGGCTGTGAGCCCCCGACCGTCGAACCTGATCCGGGTAATGCCGGCGCAGGGAGGAGTGTTGCCGTGCCGTCCCTGGGACGACTGCATCTGATCACCGACACCCGAGCCGGGCGGGATCCGCTCGCCGTGCTCCGTGCCGTGCTTCCGGTGGCCCACACCCAGCTGGTGGTGCAGGTCCGCGTGGAGGACAGCGCGACCGACCGGCAGGCGTACGAGCTGACCCGGCAGGTGTTGGCCCTCGGTGCGCCGTACGGAGTGCCCTGCCTGGTCAACGACCGACTGCACGTGGCACTGGCCACCGGCGCCGCCGGCGGCCACGTCGGTGCCGACGACCTGCCCGTGGCGGCGGCCCGGGAGGTGCTCGGACCGGCGGCGGTGCTGGGCGCCACCGCGCGGGAACCGGCAACCGCGCTCGCGGCGGTAACCGCCGGGGCGAGCTACCTGGGGGTGGGGCCGTGCCGCGCCACCGCCACCAAGGACGGGCTGCCACCGCCGATCGGTGTGGCAGGTCTCCGGGCGGTGGTCGAGGCGGTCGAGGTGCCGGTGATCGCCATCGGTGGGGTGACGGCGGCGGACGTGCCCGAGTTGCGGGCCGCCGGCGCGTACGGGGTGGCGGTGGTCGGTGCGCTCTCCGGAGCCGCCGATCCCGCCCGCGCCGCCGCCGAGCTGGTTCGGGCGCTGACATGACCGGCCGCCCCGCCACCACCAACGTGGTGTCGCAGCGCCGGCCCGATGTGGCCGTCGTGGGGGGCGGGCCGATCGGGTGGGCGGTCGCCTGGCGGTGCGCGGCGCGCGGGTTGCGCGTGGTCGTGCACGATCCGGCACCCGGGTCGGGCGCCTCGCACGTGGCTGCCGGCATGCTGGCACCGGTCGCCGAGGCGTACTTCGGCGAGCGGGAGCTGACCGCCCTGCTTACCGAGTCGGCCGGCCGCTGGCCCGGGTTCGCCGCCGAACTGACCGAGGTGACCGGCGCCGACATCGGCTACCGGACCGAGGGCACCCTGATGGTCGGGCTGACCGTCGACGACCTCGCCGAGGCACGTCGGCTCTGGGCGTACCAGCAGGAGCTGGGGTTGCCGGTGACGCCGCTGCGCCCGTCGCCGCTGCGCGATCGCGAGCCGGCGCTGGCGCCCCGGGTGCGCGGCGGCGCGCTCGCCGCCACCGACCATCAGGTCGACCCGCGCCGGCTGGTACCGGCGCTGCGGCTGGCGGCGGAGCGGGCGGGAGCGGTGCTGGTCGCCGAGCCGGTGCGCCGGCTGTCCGACGTCACGGCCGGCGCGACGGTGGTCGCCGCCGGCTGCGGCAGCGCGGCCCTGACCGGCCTGCCGGTCCGTCCGGTCAAGGGACAGGTGCTGCGGCTGCGGGCGCCGGATGGCGGGCCGCCAGGCTTTCGGCACGTGATCCGGGGGTACGTCGATGGCGAGCACGTCTACCTGGTGCCGCGCGACAGCGGTGAGGTGGTCGTCGGCGCGACCGTCGAGGAGCGCTCCGACCTGGACGTCTCCGCCGGAGCGGTGCTGCGGCTGCTGCGGGCCGCCGTCGATCTGCTGCCCGAGATCGCCGAGTACGACCTGGTGGAGACGCTGGCGGGGCTGCGCCCCGGCACACCGGACAATGCGCCGATCCTGGGCCCGTTGCCGGGGCACCCGGACGTCCTGGTCGCCACCGGCCACCACCGGCACGGGATTGTGCTGACCCCGGTCACCGCCGACCTGATCACCGATCTGGTCACCGGGGAGGGCAACTCCGACACACTGCTGGCGCCCTTCCGGCCGGACCGGTTCGCCGACCCGCCCGGCGGCCTGGGCGCACCGGTCGCTGGCACTTTTCCGCACTCGACGGAGGAGAACTCGTGGAACTGACGGTGAACGGTGCCGGGCGCAGCCTGCCGGACGGACTGACCGTGGCCGACCTGGTCCGCGACATCACCGGCCAACAGCGCGGTGTCGCGGTGGCGGTCAACGGTGAGGTGGTGCCGCGTACCGGTTGGCCGGCGACGGTGCTGCGCGGCGGCGACCGGGTCGAGGTGCTCAGCGCCGCCCAGGGCGGGTGAGTCGGATGGACAGCGAATCGAGCGCCTTCGAGCTGGGCGGTGTCCGGTTCAACTCCCGGCTGATCCTCGGTACCGGCGGCGCGGCCAACCTGCACGTGCTTGAGCAGGCGATCCGGGCGTCCGGCACCGAGCTGGTCACCCTGGCGCTGCGCCGGGTCGAAACGGTGCCCGGCGGCTCGGGCGGTCTGCTGGACCTGCTCGACCGGTGTGGGGTGCGGCTGTTGCCCAACACCGCCGGCTGCTACACGGCGGGCGAGGCGGTGAAGGTGGCCCGGCTGGCCCGGGACGCGTTCGAGACCGACTGGGTCAAGCTGGAGGTGATCGGCGACGAGCGGACGCTGCTGCCCGACGGGGTGGAACTGCTGCGCGCCGCCGAGGAACTGGTCGACGACGGGTTCACCGTGCTGCCGTACACCTCCGACGACCCGGTGCTGGCACGGCGGCTGGCCGACGTCGGTTGCGCGGCGGTGATGCCGGCCGGCGCGCCGATCGGCTCCGGCCTGGGGATCAACAATCCGCATCACATCCGGCTCATCCGGCAGGACGTGAGCGTGCCGGTGATCCTGGACGCGGGGATCGGCACCGCCTCCGACGCGGCGCTCGCCATGGAGCTGGGCTGTGACGCGGTGCTGCTGGCCAGCGCGGTGACCCGGGCCGCCGACCCGGTGGCGATGGCCACCGCGATGCGGTACGCGATCGCCGCCGGCCGCCTCGCCCACGCCGCCGGTCGCATCCCCCGCCGCTTCCACGCCCTGCCCTCCACCCAAGACGAAGGCCGCCCCCACCTGTGACCGCACAAGCTGATCTCGTGAATCTTGGCCTGGGAGCGCCCCTCCAGGGGCCGGTTCGTACCAAGATCCAAGTGCCCTCGGGGGTCGTGCTGCTGACGGATCGGCGGGTGGCGCGGGGTGGGCTGGTTCGGGTGGTGGCGGCGGCCGTGGCCGGGGGAGTGCGCTGGGTGGTGCTGCGGGAGAGGGATCTGCCGCGCGTCGAACGCCTCGCCCTCGCCGTCGAGCTGCGGTCGATCCTGACCGAGGTCGGCGGAACTCTCCTCGTCGCCGGCCCCGACCCGCTGCTGGGCGACAAGCCAGGCCGCCCGGCCAGCGCCGAGAAAGCCGGCTCCCGCACCTGGGCCGGCGCCACCGGCACCGGCAGCTCCCTGACCGCGCTGCATCTGTCGGCGGCCGGGCCGTATCCACCGCCCCCCGCCGACCTGGTCGGCCGCTCCTGCCATGACCCGGCGGAACTGCGCCGGCTCACCACCGAGGACTACGTGACCCTCTCGCCGGTCTTCCCCACCCGCACCAAGCCCGGCTACGGCCCACCCCTGCTCGCCGCAGGGCTGGCCGAGCTGATCCGGCTGAGCCCGGTGCCCGCGCTGGCCCTCGGCGGCATCGAAACCCCCGACCAGGTACACGCCTGCGTCCAGGCCGGAGCCACCGGAGTGGCAGTCCTCGGCGCCATCATGCGTGCCCACGACCCACAGCAGACGGCAAGCAGCCTGACCGCCCGGAGTGGGCACGGTCGGCCGCAGCCCCCAACAGCAACCACCGAACCCCAGACCAAACATGAGGACATGCCGTGACCCCCACCACCGTGCTGACCGTCGCCGGTTCCGACTCCGGTGGCGGCGCCGGCATCCAGGCCGACCTGAAGGTCTTCGCCGCGCTCGGCGCGTACGGCACGAGCGTGCTGACGGCGGTCACCGCGCAGAACACCCGGGGCGTGGACGCGGTGCTGCCGCTGCCCCCGCGACTGGTCACCGATCAGCTGGACAGCGTGCTGTCGGACTTCGCGGTACGGGCGGTCAAGACCGGGATGCTGGGCACCCCGGCCGTGGCGGCCGCGATCGCCGACGCGGCGGCGGCCGACCGGCTACCGCAACTGGTCGTCGACCCGGTGCTGGTGGCCACCAGCGGACACCAGCTCGGCGTGGTGGAGGCGGTGGAGCGGTTGCTGCCGTACGCCCGGGTGGCCACACCGAACAGCGCGGAGGCCGCCGCCCTCACCGGGGCGGCCGTGACCGACGTGGCGGAGATGACCACGGCGGCGCGGGCCCTGGCGGCCGGCGGACCGGAGTGGGTGATCGTGACCGGCGGCGACGTGGACGCCGGTGCGGAGGCGGTGGACGTGCTGCACGGCCCGGATGGGACGACGGTGCTGCGTGCCCCGCGGGTGCCGACCCGGCACACCCACGGCACCGGTTGCTCGTTCTCGGCGGCCGTGACGGTGCGGCTGGCGCTGGGCGATCCGGTGCCGGTGGCGGTCCGGGCGGCCAAGGAGTACGTGACCCGGGCGCTGACCGGCGCGCGGGACTGGGAGCTGGGCGCGGGCCGTGGACCGATGGACCACTTCGGCTGGTCCGCCTGATCAGGGAGGCTGTCATGCAGGCACGTCGCAAGGTGTACGTCGAGGGATCACGGCCGGACGTCCGGGTGCCGTTCGCGGAGGTGGAGCTGACCGGGGACAACCCGCCGGTACGGCTCTACGACACCTCCGGACCGGGCTCGGATCCAGAGGTCGGGCTGTCGCCGTTGCGGGGACCATGGATCGCCGAGCGGGCCGACGTGGCACCGGTACGCGGTGCCGGAACCCCACTGGCCGGCTCGGACGGCAAGCGGCCGACGCAGCTCGCATATGCCCGTGCCGGTGTCGTCACGCCGGAAATGGAGTTCGTGGCGATCCGCGAGGGGCTGGCGCCGGAATTCGTCCGGGACGAGATCGCGGCCGGGCGGGCCGTGCTGCCGCTCAACGTCAACCACCCGGAGTGTGAGCCGGCGATCATCGGCAAGGCGTTCCTGGTCAAGGTCAACGCGAACATCGGCACCTCGGCGGTGTCCTCGTCGGTGGCCGAGGAGGTGGAGAAGCTGACCTGGGCCACCCGGTGGGGTGCGGACACGGTGATGGACCTGTCCACCGGCAAGCGGATCCACGAGACGCGCGAGGCCATCGTGCGTAACTCGCCGGTGCCGATCGGCACGGTGCCCATCTACCAGGCGCTGGAGAAGGTCGGCGGTGATCCGGTGAAGCTGAGCTGGGAGGTGTTCCGGGACACCGTGATCGAGCAGGCTGAGCAGGGTGTGGACTACATGACGGTGCACGCCGGGGTGCTGCTGCCGTACGTCCCGCTGGCGGTGGACCGGGTGACCGGCATCGTGTCGCGCGGTGGCTCGATCATGGCGGCCTGGTGCCTGGCGCACCACGAGGAGAACTTTCTCTACACCAACTTCCGGGAGCTGTGCGAGATCCTGGCCCGCTACGACGTGACGTTCTCCCTCGGTGACGGCCTGCGGCCCGGGTCGATCGCGGACGCCAACGACGAGGCACAGTTCGCTGAGCTGCGTACCCTCGGCGAGCTGACGAAGATCGCCTGGGAGTACGACGTGCAGGTGATGATCGAGGGTCCGGGGCATGTGCCGATGCACAAGATCAAGGAGAACGTCGATCTTCAGCAGGAGTGGTGCCACGAGGCACCCTTCTACACGCTCGGTCCGCTGACCACCGACATCGCGCCCGCGTACGACCACATCACCTCGGCCATCGGGGCGGCGATGATCGGCATGTTCGGCACCGCGATGCTCTGTTACGTCACGCCGAAGGAACACCTCGGACTGCCCGACCGGGATGACGTGAAGGCCGGGGTGATCGCGTACAAGATCGCGGCGCACGCGGCCGACCTGGCGAAGGGACATCCGGGAGCGCAGGCCTGGGACGACGCGTTGTCGAAGGCGCGGTTCGAGTTCCGCTGGGAGGACCAGTTCAACCTCTCGCTGGACCCGGAGACCGCGCGGTCTTACCACGACGCGACGCTGCCCGCCGAGCCGGCGAAGACCGCACACTTCTGCTCGATGTGCGGGCCGAAGTTCTGCTCCATGAAGATCACCCAGGATCTCAAGGAGTACGCGGCCCGCGGCATGCAGGACAAGTCCGACGAGTTTGTCGCCTCCGGCGGACGGGTCTACCTGCCACTGGCCTGACCGGTCGGGGCGGAGAGCGGGTAAGACTTCAGCGCCTCATGTCGGTGTGACGTGATCATGTCACTCAGACATGGGGCGCTGAAGTCTTACCGCCCCGGCAGGCACCCACGGTGAACGAGCGGTGAGCGGTGGGGTCGACGGCCGCTGGGGTGCGGGCGGGTGCTCAGTGTCGGTGATGCCGCCCGGTCGACCGCAGGGAGCGGCGTGGTCCCTTCGGCGGGTTGGACTCGTCGTCGTCATGTGGCCGGCTGAGCCCGGCGACCCAGTCGACGTACTCCTCATCCTGCGCCGGCAGCGGTTCGTCCTGCTCGGTCGCGGCATTCTCCGCGGACCGGGACCGGCCGCGTCGGAACAGCCCACGCCGGGTCTTCTCCGCTTCGCCGTCGGGCTGGACGTCCTCGGCCCGGACGGCGGGCGGCTTCGTGAAGGCGGCCGTGAGGTCACGGGCGGTGGCCGCCGTCTCGATGGAGACCTCCGGGGTCTCCGGGAGAGCCGCGGTGAGGCCGGATGATTCGGGTGCGGCGGGCTCGGCCGGCGCGCGACCGAGGTCGGGCAGCGCGAGCCGTTGCCGAGGCCGCGGTGCCACCTCGGGCGGTGCCTCCGCCGCCGAGCGGTCTCCGGCATCGTCCGCTGGGGCCTCGGTCTCCATGGTGGTCGGTGCCGCCCGGGGCAGGTCGCTGCCATCGCCCACCGGCGCCGGATCGGTCGCCGCCTCGGGCTCCGGGGTGGTGACCGCGTGCTCGGCATCGTCGCCATCCGGAGCGCTGTCCTGGGGCGCTTCGGTGTCGGTGCCTTCCGAGTCGGCTGCTGGCGCGGCCGCCGGTGGTGCGGTGACGGCGACGGCCTGCTCGGGGGTTACCGCATCGCCGGCGGTCGGCGTGGCCGCGGCGGCGGGCGGGTCGGTGTGCGCGATCGGCCAGTGCCAGTGCGGCGGTGAGCCGTCGGCAGCGGCGCGGGAACCGTCGTCGGGGCGGGTACCGCCGGTCGACCGGTCGGTCTCGGTGCCGTCGTCGATAACGACGACCTGGCCCGCCGAGGTGGCCGCCGCGTCGGCCGAGGACGTGGCCGACGCGGGTAGCGCGGGGGTCGCCGGCAACGGTTGGAGGATGGCGGTCGGCTCGATGGCGGTCCCGCTGGTGGGCGCGGCCCGGTGGGCGAGCCCGCCGGTGAGCGGCCAGGGCAGCAGGGCTGCCGCTGCCGAACCGAGCGCGCCGACCAACACCGCGATCAGCGCCGCATAGTAGGGGGTCAACTGGTACCGGTCACTCGTGTCACCCGGGCCGGCGGCCAGGTAGGCGAAGGCCACCAGTACCGGGCCGGCGATCCCACTGGGCCCACTGACAAGTGGAGGATGCCCCCGCCACCGGGCCGCCGCCGCGGTCGCCGCGCCAGCCAGCAGGGTCACCATCGGCAGGATCAGCAGCGCCAACTGCTGCGCGGTGCCGGCGGCGAGCCAGGCCGGCTCCAGCACGCCGAGGCGCACCGGGGTCAGCGTGCCGCTCGCCCCCAGCGACGGCAGCACGGACAGCAACGCCAGTAGCCAGACCGCTGCGGCCACCGCCGCCATGTTCCAGGCGAAGGGCGGCCGGACCAGCACGGCCAGCGCGGCACCGGCGCCGACCACCGCGCCGAGCCCGGCACAGATCGCCACGGCCCAGACCGGATCGACCGAGATGAGTTCGGCGCTGCGGGCCGGCTGCATGCACAGCGGTGCCACGACCGTGGCGCCGAGAGCGGCGCTGCCCGCCACGGCCAGTTGCCGCGGGGTGCCGGTGAGTTGCCCGCCGTGCCGGGCCAGCCGCTCGGTGAGCACGGCACCGATCACGGCGGCGTTCGTGGCGAACCAGCCGGCCCAGACGAGTTGGGCCGGCCACTGGTTGATGCTCGCGCCGGTGAAGCTTCCGGTGAGCCGCACGATGCCGAAGCCGAAGGCGAGACCGAGCTGACCGGCACCGGCCAGCAGGCTGAGGCCGAAGGCGGTGAACAGTAGTCGGCTCGATGTCCGATGGGCCATGACCGGCACGTTACGGTCCGTTTCCACCAATCGCCACCGGCACGCCGTGGACGGACGTATGACCTGCTCGCGGCGGGTCTACTTGAGCTCGACCAGCCGGGCCAGGTATGTCGTGTCGCCGACGTTCGTGAGCATGTGCACGGCTCCCGGATCGCGATAGACCACCCCGCCGGTCGGTTCGTCGGCGTCGATCCGCACACCGTCGACCGTCTGCACGAGGTTCTTCGCGCCCTGGACGGCCACCACGAGATAGGGGTGGTCGTGCCGGTGCAGCGGCTGGCGCTCACCGGGCTCCAGCCGGATGTGCCAGACCCGGACCCGGTCGTTCTCGAAGACGATCTCCTGTCCGACCGGGCCGAGCACAGGCTCGGAGCCGGACGTGGCAACCTCGGGTGGCGTCTCGGTCATCGGATTCCGTCCAGTCGGGGGAGCACCTCGGCGGCGATCAGTTCCAGGTGGTCCAGGTCGCTGAGGTCGATCAGGCGTAGATGCACCCGGGTGGTGCCGATCGCTGCGAACTCGCCGATCCGGTCGATGAGTTGCTGCGGTGAGCCGACCACCGGATCCTCGGGTGGTAGAGCGCTCTTGACGTGCAGCGGCGCCGCTCGCCGGCGGGCCTCGCTGTCGGTACGCCCAATCGCCACCACGATGCCGGCGGAGAGCGTCAACGGCCGACGTCCGGTGCCGGGGCGATCGACCCGTTGACTCGCCTCCTGGACCCGCTCGTACGCCTCACGGGCCTGTTCGACGCTGGTGAAGGGGACGTTGAACTCGTCGGCGTACCGGGCGGCAAGCTCCGGGGTGCGCTTGGGGCCCCGCCCACCGACGATCACCGGAGGGCCGGGGGTCTGCACCGGTTTGGGCAGAGCCGGCGATTCGGTGAGCCGGTAGTGGTCGCCGACGTAGCTGAAGGTCCCGCCGGACGGGGTGCGCCAGAGGCCGGTGATCACTTCGAGCTGTTCGGCGAGGCGGTCGAAGCGTTCACTGGTGCTGGGGAACGGGATGCCGTACGAGACATGCTCCCGGGCGTACCAGCCGGCACCGATGCCGAGCTCGACCCGCCCGCCACTCATCTGGTCGACCTGGGCCACCATCACGGCCAGCGGGCCGGGTAGCCGGAACGTCGCGGAGGTGACCAGGGTGCCCAGCCGGATCCGGCTGGTTTCCCGAGCGAGCGCCGCCAGGGTCAGCCAGGCGTCGGTCGGGCCGGGTAGCGCCGGTTCGTCGCCCATGGCCTGGTAGTGGTCGGCTCGGAGGAAGGCGTCGAAGCCGCCCTGCTCGGCGAGCCGGGCGAAGCGGAGCTGGTCGTCGTAGGTGGCACCCCGGTGCGGCTCCGTGAAGACGGCCACCCGCATGCTCATCCCGCCACCTCGCTGCGCTCGGCGGCGCGATGAGGCACCATCGCACCGAGCCGAATGATTCGCTCGCTCATCGCGTCACCTCGCTGGGCTCGCTCATCGTCTCCGTGCCAGCTCCCGCCGGCTGGTCGCGTTCCATCAGCAGCTCGTGCAGGTCGGCACTGACCTGGGCGACTTCGGTCAGGTGCGCGTTGCGGCCCAGGGTGCGAGGGCGGGGAATGGTCACCTCGACGACCTTGCGGACGCGGCCGGGGCGCGGGCTGAGCACCACCACCCGGTCGGCGAGCAGCACCGCCTCGTCGATGGAGTGGGTGACGAAGACGACCGTCGCGCCGCTGCGCATGTGCACCCGCTGGAGTTCGCCGGCGAGTTCCTCGCGGGTGAGCGCGTCGAGCGCGGAGAAGGGTTCGTCCATCAGCATGACCCGGGGGTCGCCGATCAGAGACCGGCACAGCGAGACCCGCTGCTGCATGCCACCGGACAGTTCGTGCGGCAGCCGCTTCTCGAAGCCGGAGAGCCCGGCCACGTCGAGCAGGGCACGGGCCCGGTCACGGTGCGCGGCCCGCTTCCAGCCGAAGACCTCCACCGGCAGCAGGACGTTGTCCAGCACGGTGCGCCAGGGCAGCAGGGCCGGCCGCTGGAACAGCATGGCGATGTCCCGGCGCGGTCCGGTGACCGGCCTGCCGTCCACGGTGACCTCGCCGGAGGTGACCGGGATCAGACCGGAGATCAGCCGCAGCAGGGTGGACTTGCCGCACCCGGAGCGGCCGAGCACAGCGACGAACTCACCCTCGGCGACGTCGAGGTTGATGCCCCGCAACGCCTCGACCCGACCGGCGCGGCCGTCGAAGGTGCGGGACACCTCGGAGATTCGGATCATCGCCGACGGGCCTCCCCTGAGTGGATAGTCAGGAACTGGCAAAGGCTATCGGCCCCGGTCCTGTATCGCACCGTCCGGGGTGGACATCACTTTGTATCCGTTCCGCAACCCGGTACGCCTGGCGTCGCAAAGGTGGGGTTCTCGTACGCTGTGCCCGCGAGAGTCCCCCTCGATACGCGGTGTCGGCTTCCATCCGGCTGCCGGTGCCGCCCCGACAACTCCCTTCCGGCGGCCCGACGCCCCGGTTGGAAAGGACAAGGTGCACTGATGAGAAGGCTGACCCGTACGGTCGCCGCGGCCACGATGGCCACCGCGCTCGCCCTGGTCTCCGCGTGCAGCAGCGGCTCGGATGACGCTGACGGCAACGACGTCGGCTCGTCCCTGGAGCAGGTGACCTACCTCACCTCGTTCGGCAACTTCGGGCGCGACGCCTACGCCTGGGTGGCCAAGGAGAAGGGCTACTTCAAGGACGCCGGCTTCGACGTCGAAATCAAGCCGGGGCAGGGCACCGGCGCCGTGATTCAGACGGTCGTCGGCGGTCAGGCGCACTTCGGCCCGATCGACCTGACCGGTGGGCTGCTTCAACTCGGCAACGGTGACGCGAAGGACTTCGTCGCGGTGGCCGCCATCCAGCAGCGCACCATGGCGGCCATCGCCACCGTCGACGACACGGGCATCACCACCCCGAAGGACCTGGAGGGCAAGACTCTCGCCGACACCCCCGGCTCGGTGGTCCGCAACCTCTTCCCGACGTACGCCCGCATGGCCGGCATCGACTACACCAAGGTGAAGTGGGTCAACGGCGAGGCGCAGACCCTGATGGGCACGCTGGCCTCCGGTTCCGTCGACGGCATCGGGCAGTTCGTGGTCGGCCAGCCGACCATCGAGGCGGTCACCAAGAAGAAGGCCGTCCTGCTGCCGTACAGCAACGTGATGCAGGACCTCTACGGCAACGTGCTGATCACCTCCAAGCAGTACGCCAGCGAGAAGCCGGAGCAGGTCAAGCGGTTCACCGAGGCGCTGCTCAAGGGTCTGGAGTACGCCCTGGCGAACCCGCAGGAAGCGGCCGAGATCCTGGCCAAGAACGCCGAGGCGGTCGTGCCCGCCGCCGCTGCCGCCGAGCTGCAGTTGATGGCCGGCTACGTCCGCTCCAGCAACTCCGGCACCGCGCTGGGCACGCTGGACAGCGGCCGGGTCGCCAAGAGCATCGCGATCCTGCGTGGTGCCGGCGCCCTGAAGTCGGACCTCACCCCCGACCAGATCATCGACTTCAACCTGGCGCCGAAGGCCTGAGCCAGTCGGTACCGCACAGAGCACGCCGCACCGCATCGCCGGTGCGGCGTGCTCTGCTCCCCGCTCACCAGAACGCGCTGAACCGCAGGAGGATCCGATGACCGACGTCCGTCCACGGCAGCCGGAGGCTACGCTCGCCCCCGAGCAGTCCCCGGCCGTACCGCGGGGCCGACGGTGGCGAGCGGGCGGCCTGCGCTCGGGTACGACGGCCACCCTGCTACCGGCCGCCGGGCTGCTGGTCGCGCTCGGTCTCTGGTGGCTGGTGGCCCGGCTGGAGCTGATCCATCCGGCCGCCCTGCCGCCCCCCGGTGACGTGCTCACGGCATTCTCCGACCGGCCGGCCCGGCTGCTGGAGCACACCGTCGCCACCACCGGTGAGATCCTGCTCGGCTTCGCACTCTCCGCGGTGGCCGGGGTGCTGATCGGCCTGGCGCTGGCGGCCTCCCGGACGGTCGAGCGGATGTTCACCCCGCTGCTGGTCGCGGTCAACGCCGTTCCGAAGATCACCCTGGGCCCGCTGCTGGTGGTGGCGCTCGGTTGGGGTCAGAAGCCGATCCTCACCATGGTCTTCCTGCTCTGCTTCTTCCCGATCGTGCTCTCCACCGCCACCGGGCTGACCACCACGCCGGCCGAGCTGGCCGAACTGGTGCGGTCCTGGAACGCCTCCCGTTGGCAGACGTTCCGTAAGGTCCGCTTTCCGGCCGCGCTCCCGCAGATCTTCGTGGGGCTGAAGGTCGCCATGCCGCTGGCCGCGATCGGTGCGGTGATCGGTGAGTTCCAGGCCGGTGAGGGTGGCCTCGGCTACGTGATCCAGCAGTACGCCGGCATCGGCGACACCGCCACCGCGTGGGCCGCGATCATCCTCGTCGCCCTGGTCAGCATCCTGCTCTACGCCGCGCTGGTCCTCGTCGAGCGGCGCAGCCTGCCCTGGCTGCGGGAAACCACCTCCACCCGCTGAGGCGCCGTCGGGTGCCCTGCGGCGGTTCAGCTGGCCAGACGCCAGCGGCCGTTGCGGGCGATCAGGGTCGTCAGCGCCTGCGGCATCAGCCCGGAGTGGTTGTCCGGCGTCATCCGGATCGGACCGGACAGGCCGTCCATCTGGGACGTCTCCAGCACGTCGCGGAGGCGGTCCCGGTCGACCTCGCCGACGGGTCCGCCGGCCCGCAGCTCCGCGTCGGCGATCAGCTGGATCGCGTCCGCGGCGAACGAGGCGGAGCCGTGGTAGCCGCCGTACCTGGCGGTGTAGTCCTGGAACCACTGACGGCGCGCGGCCTTCGCGGGGGTGGTCGCGATGACGTCGTCGATCACCATCGTCTGGGTGAAGACCAGGGTGGCCCGTTCCGCCGACCTGGCGGCCGAGCCGAGGAAGAGGTCGCCCGCGGCGGAGGCGTCCAGGAACAGGGAGCCGGTGTAGTCGGCCCGCTTGACCGCGCTGGAGGCGAGCATCGCCTGCTCCGGAGGGGTCCAGATGATCACGGCGTCGGGGTCTGCGGCGACCAACCTGCCGGCCTGCCCGTCCAACTCCGTGTCGGTGCCGCGGGCGGACGCCTCGGTCAGCACCTGGATGCCGACCTTGCCGAACTCGCGGCGCAGGGCCGTTGCGCCCTCCTGGCCGTAGGCGTCGTCGCTGCGAAGGAGGCCGACCGTGTCGATGTTGCGGCGGCGCAGCTCGACGGTGAGCGCCGCAGCGTTGTCGGCGGCGTTGGGGGCCAGTTTGAACATGTAGCGGCGTTCCGCGACCGGGTTCACCACGGCGCCGGCCGCCGCGAGCGCGATGGTCGGGATCCGGTTCTCATTGACCGTACGCACCGCACCGACCGCGCATTCGTTGCAGCCACCCATGACGATGGCGGTGACCCGCTTGTCGTTGCTGAAGTCGACGATGTTCCGCAGTGACTCACTGGCGTCGGAACGGTTGTCCTTCAACAATAGTTCGACCTTACGGCCGTTGAGTGCCCCCGAGGCGTTCAACTGATCCCGCTTCAGTTCCAGGGCCTGCCGGTACGCCTTGCCGACCCCGGCCGCGGCACCGGAGAGCTCCAGGTCGGCGGCGATCACAATCGGGCTTGTGTCCTGCTCCTCCCCGCCGAACTGACAGCCGCCGAGGGTGGTGGCGAGCAGGGTCGACACGAGCGCCGTGGCGGTCGCGGAGCGGAAGGGGGTCAACTCGGTCCTCCTGATGCGGCACGGGCGGGGGGCCCGGTCACCGGCGGCGCATCCGTCCTCTGTGGATAATGAGACGGCTCTGCCGTACCGTGTGCGCGAAGCCTGCAAAACCTTGCCAATGCCGGGCGCTGTGGTCAAGCGGGCCAGCGAAGACGTTTCGGGACGCCGATCCCACATACTGGCGTAACCAAATGTTTTCAAATGCTCACTGTGGCGAGTCGTATGGCCACTCTGGAGTTACATGCCCTGTTCAGGGGCGCTGTGGAAATGTAGGTATTAGTTGACCGCATCACGGGTTGCGTGCCGTCCGACCGTTTCCTGCCCTCCTGCGGCTTCCCAAACACGATCTCGTCTGATGAAATCGCGGCCGTGCCGCGCGTGGCGCCGGCCGTCGCTCCGCGTACGGGTCGGCGGTCCTGGCGGGAAGAAATCGACGGAGGCGATGTCGTGAGCACCGGACCGACGACCCTGCCCGCCCGTGGTGACGCCGCGCAGAAGGACGGCGGTTGGCTGCCCCGGCTGCGCGACGCGCGGATCCGGTCCAAGCTGGCGCTGATTCTGGTCGTTCCCGTGGCGGCGGTCATCGCGCTGGCCACGGTCCGCCTGGTCTCCGTCGGTGAGGGCGCCTACGACGCGAGTCAGTCCCGCGCACTCACGGCGTTGTCCATCGATGTCTCCGCGCTGACGAACGACCTGCACGCCGAACGGATGGCGGCGGCGGCCTACCTCGCCGCACCGCAACAGCGGGCCGACGCGTACAACCTGCGGGTTCGCGAGACCCAGCAGCGGATCGACGAGTACCGCGCGGAGCGGGACCGGGTCGGCGACGCGCCGGCGGCGGTCCGTGACCGGCTCGCGGCCATCGACGCGCACCTGGACACCCTCGACGGAACCCGGCAGGAGGTGCTCGCCCGGGAGCAGATGGAGGTCGCCGAGGCGGTGCTGCGCTACGGCGTGGTCCTCAACGACCTGGTCGCCTACGGCGACGGGCTGGCCCAGTTGCCCGGCGACGAGGAGCTCGGTGACAGCCGCCGAGCGGTCGCCGCCTTCGCCCGGGCGAAGGCGGCCGTCGCCGAGGAGGAGGCGGTCACCTTCACGGCACTGAGTGGCGGCCGGCTGGACAACGAGCAGTTCTCCGCCTTCGTGGCCACCCTCACCGGGCAGCAGGAGGCGCTTGTCGCCTTCTCGCTCGCGGCCGACCCGGTGCAGCGTGCCTTGGTCGAGAGCACCGTTTCCGGTGACGCGGTGGTGCTGGCCGACCGGATCGCCACCGACATCAGCCGGTCGGTCAACCAGCGTGCGCCGTTCACCGCACAGGAAGCCACGGCGGCGATCGGCGCGGTGAACGAGCTGATGCGGTGGGCCGAGATCGAGCTGCAGAGCCGCCTGCTCGCCCAGGCCGAACAGGCCCGCTCCGACGTCATCCGGCAGGCCGTCGTCGAGACCACGCTGGTGCTGCTCACGCTGATCATCGCGGTGACCCTGGCCGTGGTGCTGGCCCGCTCGCTGAACCACTCCCTGCGCCGGCTGCGGGAGGGCGCGCTCTCCGTGGCGAACCACGACCTGCCGGAGGCGGTGCGTCGGCTACAGGGGATGGGCAACGTCAGCGACGGCAGCGTCGACGAGATCGTCCGCGAGGTACGCGACCCGATCCAGCTCAGCAACCGCGACGAGGTGGGCCAGGTCGCCTCGGCCTTCAACGTCGTCCACCGGGAGGCGGTCCGGGTCGCGGCCGAACAGGCGGCCCTGCGGACCAGCGTCTCGGCGATGTTCCTGAACCTGGCCCGACGCAGTCAGACCCTGGTCGACCGCATGATCGGCGAACTGGACGCGATCGAGCGCGGCGAGGAGGATCCGAAGCGGCTCGCGCAGCTCTTCGAGCTCGACCACCTCGCCACCCGAATGCGCCGCAACGACGAGAACCTGCTCGTGCTGGCCGGTGCGGATTCGGCCGTACCGCGCCGCGACGACGCCCTGCTGGTGGACGTGCTGCGGGCCGCGCAGTCCGAGGTGGAGCTTTACAACCGGATCGAGTTCGGCACGGTCGACACCGACGTGTCCGTGGCGGCCCACGCGGTCAACGACGTGGTGCGGCTGGTAGCCGAACTGCTCGACAACGCCACCCGTTTCTCGCCGCCCAACACCACAGTGGTGGCCGACGGGCGGCGGATCCGGGACTACGTGCTCATCCAGATCGAGGACCGGGGCCTCGGCCTCTCCGACGAGCAGCTGGACTCACTCAACCGGCGGCTGGCCGCACCATCCGCCGTCGACGTGGCGGCGTTCCGCCTGATGGGTCTGGCGGTGGTCAGCCGGCTGGCGGCCCGCTACGGCATCCGGGTCGAGCTGCGGCGTAACGTCGAGGGCGGCACTGTCGCGCAGGTCACCCTGCCGGCCGCCACCGTGGTGCTGCCCAGCCTGCGCGGTCGCGACCAGGCGATCACCCGACCCCGGCAGCCGCTCGCGGTCGAGCAGACGCCGCTGGCGTCGGTCGGTCTTGGCGAGGGGGCCGGGGTCACCGGCCGCGGCAACACCGCCACCCTGGTCGACCGGTGGCACAACGGGACTTCCTCCGCCCCGCACTGGCCGGCGACGGAGGCGGCGCCCGCCGACCCGCCACCGGCCCGCACGCCGCCGCCGGCCTTCAACGGATTCAACGCGGGCACGCCGACGGTCGCGCAACCCACCCTCGATCCGCTGCCGAACCGGGGTGCCGGTGACCCGGGTCAGTCCGCGGGGCCCGGCCTGCCGGTGGGGCCGGTCGCGGGTGCGGGGGTCGCCGCGCCCACCAATTTCGCCCCGGCCGCCGGTCAGAAGCCCGGTGGCGGAGATTTCGACGGCTCCGGATTCCGTGGACTGGGCGCCAGCCTGGCCGCCACCGCACCGCCCCCGACGCGTCCGATCACCGTGCCACCCGAGCAGTCTTCCGAGGCACCGATCTTCCGGGAGATGGAGGCGGTCTGGTTCCGGTCGCACGGCAACGACGTCACCACGATCTTCAGCCGGCCACAGTTCGACGAGCCGCCCCCGCAGGCGGCCGCCAGTCCACCGGCGGCTCCGGTCGAGCCGACCAGGGGACGGAGTCCGTTGCCAACGCGTACGCCGGGCGCGGCCGCCGCCGCGACACCCGCCCCGCCACCGTCGTACACTTCCTCGTCCGCCAGCACGGCTGGTCCGGCGCCGAGCGCGCCGCCGACCCCGCCCGCGCCGCCACCGCCGTCCGCGCCACCGCCGTCCACCGGGCCCGAAACCGGTCCCTCGGAGGACGACGCCTGGCGCACGGCGGCCGACGAGGGCTGGTCACGGGCCAGCCGGGCGGCCGAGCCCACCCCCGCCGGTACGACCCGGTCGGGGTTGCCCAAGCGGGTGCCCCAGGCACAGCTCGTGCCCGGTGGCATCGAGCCTCGCGGCGGGCGTGAGCACGGCCGCCGGACCCCCGACGAAGTACGCGGTCTGCTGTCGGCGTATCACCGTGGCGTCCAACGTGGTCGGACGGCCGGCGCCAGTCAGATCAGCACCTCGACCAAGGAGACGAGCCGATGAACAGGCCAGCGGCCATACAGGACATGGGTTGGCTGCTCAGCAACTTCGCCGACAGCGTGGCAGGCATCGCCCACGTGGTGGCGGTGTCCGCGGACGGGCTGTTGCTCGCCTCCTCCCGGGATCTGCCGGCGGACCGGGCGGATCAGCTCGCCGCGATCACCTCCGGCGTGGTGAGCCTGACCGAGGGTGCCGCACGAATGTTCAGCGCCGGCGGTGTGTTGCAGACAGTTATCGAGATGGACAGCGGCTACCTGTTCCTGATGTCCATCAGCGACGGATCGTCGATGGCGGTGCTCGCGGCGCGTAGCTGCGACGTCGGCCAGGTGGGCTACGAGATGGCGTTGCTTGTGGAACGGGTCGGTGCGGCGCTGGTACCGCTGCCCCGGGACGCGGTGCGGTCGTAACGGGTGCGCCGGACCGGCGGGCGGAAGGCAGAGGAGGTGATCGCGGATGGAACGGCAGCGTGACCCACGGGGTGCGCTGGTTCGGCCGTACGCGGTCACCCGGGGCCGGACCGAGCCGTTGCAGGACATCGCGCTGGAAGCGGTGTTGGTGGCCAGTCCCACCCAGATCGCCGAATCACGTTTCGCCGGGCACGACAAGCATCGCATCGCCATGGTCTGCGAGGGCCGGCCCGAGTCGCTTGCGGAAATCGCCGCGTACACCCGGCTACCGCTGGGTGTCGCCCGGGTGCTGGTCGCCGACATGGTGGCCGAGGGCCTGCTGACGCTACAGACGGCCGCTCCCGCCACAGGTTACGAGGAGCGGATGGAAATGCTGGGAAGGGTGCTGAGTGGACTTCGCGAGCTATGACCCCGCCGGGGCCCGCCAGAGCCGGGGAATCATCTCCGCGAAGATCGTCGTCGCGGGTGGCTTCGGTGTCGGCAAGACCACGCTGGTCGGTGCGATCTCCGAGATCACACCGCTGACCACCGAGGCGGTGATGACCTCGGCCGGCGTCGGCATCGACGACCCGTCCAAGGTGCCGGGCAAGGAGACCACCACGGTCGCCATGGACTTCGGCCGAATCACCATGGCACAGGATCTGATCCTGTACCTCTTCGGTACGCCTGGGCAGACCCGGTTCTGGTTCATGTGGGACGAGATCATCCGAGGCGCGGTGGGCGCTGCGGTGCTGGTGGACACCCGCCGGATCACCGACGCGTTCGCCCCGCTGGACTACTTCGAGAACCGAAACCTGCCGTACGTGGTCGCGCTCAACCGGTTCGACGGCGCGCCGCAGTACGAACTGGACGAGGTCCGGGAGGCCCTGGCCATCTCGCCGGACGTGCCGTTGGTGATGACCGACGCCCGTCAGCGCGATTCGGTCAAACGGGTCCTGGTGACAGTTGTCGAACACGCCATGGCGCGACTTCAGGCCGAGCACGACCGGGGTTTCCCGACCCCGGTCGGTTAG